>JAEESU010000002.1 GCA_016290095.1 Clostridia bacterium | reverse complement strand
TTGATTTTGTATCAGAAGGATTAGAACAAGCAAAAGCAGCATTAATTGTAACATCAAAAGGAACAGATTTATCAAGAGAAATATATGAAAGATTAGGAAGAACCACAACAACACTAAGAGGAAAAGGACTATTAAGTGGTGAAAAAGAAGTATTATACTGTGTCTTAACAAGAATAGAAATATATGAATTAAGACATATAGTAGAAGATATGGATGAAAGTGCCTTTGTAACGATATTAGATGTTTCAGATATAATAGGAAATCATATAAAATCAAATAAAAAAATGAAAAAAATAAAATAAGCAAATAGTAGTTGCTTATTTTTTTTTATAAGTCTTTTTTAAAAAATATTAAAAAGAGTATTGACGATTTAATATGTTTTTAATATAATGTTAATAACAAGCAAAAAACTTGTGTATTTTTTATAATAATAGTTATTAACGAAATGATAAAAAGATAGGAGAGAAATAATATGAAAATTAATAATTTAAAAATGTATGATAAATGTTTAATTGTTGTTGACATGGTTAATGGATTTGTAAGAGAAGGAGTATTACATGATAAGAAAATTGGTAATACTATAAATAGACAAATTGAATTAATAAAAGATGCTAAAAAAGAAGGTAAGTTGATTGTATTTATCAAAGATACTCATACTAATGATTCTGTTGAATTTGAAAGGTTTGGTAATACTAAACATTGTGTAAGAGGGGATAATGAAGCAGAACTTGTTGATGAATTAAAAATATATGAAGAACAAGAAGATACAATTAGTATTGAAAAAAATTCTACTAGTTTTATGGAAGCACCTTACTTTAGAAAACTAATGGAAAAACAACCTAATATGAATGAATTTGATATTGTTGGATGCTGTACTGATATATGTGTTGTTAATGGAGCAATTGCTCTAGCTAACTATTTAGATCAAAATAATAGAAAACATATTATTAGAGTTCACGAAGATGCCATTGCAACATATGCAGAAGATGAAAGAAAAGACTACGTTGATGCAGCTAAACTATTAATGAAACAACAAGGAATACAATTAGTAAAGAAACAATAAAGGAGCATGATTAATATGGAAAACAAAACTTTAATGACAGATTTTTATGAACTTACAATGGCCCAAACTTATTTTAATGAGGGTAAAAAAGATGAAGTTGCATACTTTGATATATTTTTTAGGCAAAATCCCTTTAATGGAGGTTATACAATTAGTGGTGGCTTAGATGAAACAATAAAGTATATTCAAAATTTTAAATTTGGTGATGAAGAAATTAATTACTTAAAAAGCTTATCTGTTTTTAATGACGAATTCTTAAATTATTTAAAAGATTTAAAATTTAAGGGAGATATATATTCAGTTCCTGATGGTACAGTTGTATTTCCAAATGAGCCAGTATTAACAGTAAAAACAGATTTAATAACTGCCCAAATATTAGAAACTGCTTTACTTGCTAATTTTAATCATGCATCATTAGTTATTACTGCTGCAAAAAGAATTACAAATGAAGCAAAGAATATTCCTGTTATGGAGTTTGGGGCAAGAAGAGCAAGAGGGATAGATTCTGCAATAGAAGCAAGTAAAAATGCCTATATTGGTGGATGCTGTGGAACAAGTAATACATATGCAGGAATGAAATATGATATACCAGTTCTTGGAACTATGGCCCATTCACTAGTAACTGCATCAGAAGATGAATATGATGCGTTTTTACAATATGCAAAATCTAATCCAAATAATTGTGTATTTTTAGTAGATACTTATGACACATTAAGAAGTGGTATTCCAAATGCCATTAAAGTTGCAAATGATTATTTAAAACCAAATGGATATAAGTTTAAGGGAATAAGAATTGATTCAGGTGATTTAGCATATTTATCAAAAGAAGCAAGAAAAATGTTAGATGATGCAGGATATAATGAAACAAAAATATGTTTAAGTAATGGTCTTGATGAATATACAATTAGAGATTTATTAGAACAAAAAGCAGTAATTGATTCTATTGGTGCAGGAGATAATATAGCAGCACCAAAAGAAAGAGTTGGAGGAGTATATAAACTAGTTGCTATTGAAAAAAATGATGAAATAGTACCTAAAATAAAAGTAAGTAATGACTCAGTAAAAACAATTAATCCAGGATATAAAAAAGTATATAGATTTTATGATAAAGAAACAGGATATGCCCTTGGAGATGTAATTACAATTTATGATGAAATTATACCAGATGAGAATTATACTCTAGTACATCCGACAGAAACATGGAAACAAAAAGAATTAAGTAATTACAATGTAAGAGAACTACAAAAACCAATATTTATAAATGGAAAATTAGTATACAATGAACCATCAATTAAAGAAAAACAAAAATATTGTGAACAAGAGTTCTATACATTATATCCTGAAATTACAAGAATTAAAAATCCTCATGAATATTATGTAGATTTATCAGATAAATTAAGAGAGCTAAAACAAAATCTTATAAATGCTCATAAAAATGAAAAAGTAAAAGTAAAAAAATAAATAAAAAAGGAGATTTATATGTTTAATGCTAAAAAAGAAAAGATAAAAATTATAAAATTTATTAGAGATTATTTCAATAATAATAATTTAGGTGGAATAGTTATAGGAATAAGTGGAGGAAAAGACTCAGGCGTTGTTGCTGGATTATTTAATGAAGCAATTGGTGCAGAAAACATAGTAGGAATAACTCTACCATGTCACTCTAAAGAAGAAGATAAACAAGATGCATTAAGAGTAAGTGCCTATTATGGCTTTGAAATGATAGATGTCGACTTAACAGAAACATTTGATACTTT
>JAEESU010000024.1 GCA_016290095.1 Clostridia bacterium | reverse complement strand
TATTGCATATCCTGTTGAATATGTTGTCTCTATTCCTCCTGTTGTTAATGTTAATTCTCCTCCTTCATCATTGTATATTGTCCCATATGTTGAATTTGTTATTTTTCCATGTACTGTACTTGGGTCTTCTTCATCTGTTACTGTACTATCTATTATTTCTAATTTTCCACTGTTTTTTATTACATAATCTGAAACTGTATTTGTAAAAGTTAAACCATTTAAATCAATCTTAATATTTTTAGTATTATCAACAATTATTGGAGCATCTTTTGTTATATCAACAACTATATCGATTTCTATTTGATCTTCATATGTACCTCTAGTATTGTTTGCTGCTTCTATTGCTTTTTCTATTTTTGCATATCTAGTGTTTCCTATCATTGCTTCAATTGCAGAAACTCTTTCTAATATAGTCATTAATACATCAGCTGTTTCTGTTTCAGATACAGTTGGCTCATATAACAAAGGTGTATTTGTTATTGCACCATCTATTGTTGTTCTTCCATAAATTACACCATCATAATAATTAAATGTTCCACCATAATTTAATATACCTCTAGATTTTCCTTCGATAATTGGACTATCTATATCTGGAGCTTCTATGTCCGCATATCCTGTTGAATTATCTTCTCCTAAAGTTAAAGTTGCTCCGTTTTCTATTTCTATTGCAATATGATTCATGCTATAAACTTTTCCATATCCATCATTTGCAGAATATTTTGATTTTAATGTACTTGCTAAATCTGTATCTTCAACATAATCTGATATATCATATTTGTTATCAACTATTTTTAAACTTCCGCTTTGTACATCGAACATACTTTCTTGAAGTCTTGATGTTACAGTATATCCATTTAAATCAATTGTTATATTTTTATCATTAATTTTTGTTGGTTCATTTTTAATGTTATCAACAATTTGAACTACTACTTCTCCAGAATCTGTAGTAATTCCTTTTTCATTTAATGCTTCAATCATTGCACTTAAGCTTGTATATTCTGTTCCTATTAAACTTGAATCTGGTGAATCTAAAATAATAGCAACTGCTGTTTCTTGAATGTATGAAATAACTGAAACATTTACAGGAATATGTGTTAGATTTCCTGCTTTATCACTTACCCATATATAATAATCTCCATTATCTGTTATACCTGTTGCTGTCACTTCTCCTGATTCAGCTGATATAAATGATGCTGGTGCAACTTCTTGAATTGTAATTCCATAGCCTAATATATCTGATTTTCCATAATCATCTGTTGCATCTTGGTCTGCCATTCTTATTGTTATTGTTGCCTCATCTCTTGTTGCATTTTCATTAATACTTAAAACTTCAACTGTTGGTGCAATTTTGTCAATGTTATTTATATTCAAACTCATAATTGCACTATATTTTCCATCTTTATACTTTGATTTTGTATATATTATTCCATTTTTTTCTATAGAAACTTTTTCTTGTTTATTGTATAAACTCCATTCTACTTCCTCTAATTCATTATTTGTTTTTCCATTTTTATCTGATACGTAATAATATATTTCTTCTTCACTGTTACCAAATAATTTTATTTTTCCATTACTTTCTTCATACATGAAAATAGCAGTATCTTCATCAGAACCAGATACTGTTTGTGTTTCTCCATTTACTGTTTTAGTTATCTCCTTAACATAGCTTGATACTTCGTTAGATACTGTTGCATCAATTACGATTACAGCTTTATCAAATGTACTCTTATATCCTGTTGGCATATCTGCAGGTTCTATTTCAAGCTCATATTTTAAACCTTCTTCTATGCCTTCTACTTTTACCTTTAAACCTTCATCAGGCACATCAAATGATTGATCATCATTAATCGTAATTTCTTCATCCGTGTAGGCATTATAGTAGCTAAGATTTAAAGAGTCAGGTTTTGTTACTGTAATAGAGCAATCTGAAAGGATGTTATCATCTGCAACTTTAAGTTCATTTATCAAAAGATATGTATTATAGACTCTAACACTTTCATCTGCACTATATCTTGTCATATCAGTTATTTTGTTTGCTATACTATCTCTTTTGTAATTTACAGAAAACGCTATACAAACGCAAAATAATATAAGAGTTATAGCAACTAGCACTAGCTTTAAGTTAACCTTCTTCACTTTTGATTCCCCTTCACTATTTTTTTCTACTTCCATGTTTTTCTTAAAATCCATTAGTCTTTCCTCTTAAATATTAAATTATTTAAATAACATACTTAATATAATTAATATAATTATTTAAGAAGATTTACAATAACAGTGAATTTACAATTTCAGTTGTTTTCTAGGGACATAGCATTATTTATAATATATCTTTTTATTTACTTTTTGATTAAAAAAATATATATTTAATATTTACTTTTTCTTTTCAGTTACAATTTATAAATATAAAAAACAATAATTGTTACGGAATATTCACTTATAAGTCTTATTCAATAAAAAAATCTCTAGCTTCTCGCTAGAGATTTTTTTATAACTATTTATTTTATTCTATAGAATCAATAACCGCATCTGCTTCTTCTTTAGTTAAATAATGATATTTTACCATTTTTTTTAACACCTGATTTTGTCTTTGCTTTGCAAGCTCAGGGTTTTTAGTTGGAGCGTAAACTGATGGAGCGTTAGGGATACCTGCAAGAAGAGTACTTTCATATAGGTCCATATCTTTTACTTCTTTATCAAAATATCCATGACATGCATCATAAATATTATAATATCCATCTCCAAAATAAATTGTATTTACATATAATTCAAATATTTCTTCTTTTTCTAGGTTTTGTTCTAGCTTAAATGTCATAAATACTTCAGCAACTTTTCTGGTTATTTCTTTCTTTTGATTAAAATATATATTCTTTGCAAGTTGTTGCGTAATTGTACTTCCCCCCTCAACTATTTTTTGTTCTTTAATATTCATAACAACAGCTCTTCCAATAGAAATAATGTTAATTCCATTGTGCTTAAAAAAATTTCTGTCTTCAACTGCTAAAACTGCATTGATATAATCTTTAGGAAGCACTTCATACTTTGTGTAATTTTCTGTTTTTTCTTTTATTTGATTTACTTTTTCCTCTATGCTTATTTCTTCTATTGCATCTTTATATAACTTATAACCTCTATAAATATATATTCCTGTTATAACAATTAATACAATAATTATAAGCAATAATAATTTCTTTATAAATTTAATCATATTTACCTCTACTATATATATTTTACCATTAAATATTGTTCTTTCAATAAAATTAATAAAATATTAAGGACTCCTAAATGGAGTCCTTAGTCTTTATTATTTTCTTTGTTTTATATTAATTAAGAAATTTATTATTCATATATGATCTTAATAATTAATTAGTCTTGCAACAAGTCCATATGAAATAACCATCATTATAATACTTGCCATTAATATTCCAATCATAATTGCAATAAATGATTTTTTTCTATCCATTTCCAAAACTGAAGCAATTAGTGATCCGGTCCATGCACCTGTTCCTGGAAGTGGAATCCCAACAAACAAAACTAATCCAAAATATCCAAATTTTTCAATTTGTCCCTTATGTTTTTCTACTTTTTCAAATAACCAATCAGCAAATCCCTTAAAGAACTTACTGTTTTTCATCCATTCTAGTATCTTATTTATTAATAATAAAATAAATGGTATTGGAATTATATTTCCTATCATCGAGATTATATATCCTGTTGCAGGAGAAAGTTTTAATATTGATGCTGCTAAAATTCCTCCTCTTAATTCTAATAAAGGTAATAATGAAATAATAAATACTACTATTTCTCTTCCATATTTAATTGCTGTTAGGCCTTGAAAAGCTCCTATTAACATATTTACTAAATTTTCCATTTTTGTCTCCTTGTTTAAAACATCTTTATTATTATATCTGTTTGTATTCAATTTTTCAATCTATTTATAAATAAAAAAGGTCTTATCTTTAATAAGACCTTTTTATTAGAATCTTCTTCTATTTATGATATATGTACTACCTAAAACTGATTTAGCTTGATGCTTAATTTGTCCAGCAACCTCTCCAATTTCAAGTGTTGTTTTATATATTTTTGAGTCTACTTCTAGTACAGCTATTGAAATTGTTGTTAGTGGAAATTGCTCAATAATTCCTCTTCTGTTTGCAACTTCAACATATCCTCTTTCTACATCAACTTCGTTATAAAAATCTACTGCATATTTATCAAACTCTAAAATAATTTCCTGACAAACTTTATCATAATCTGTTTTACTAATAATTGCTACAAAATCATCTCCACCTATATGTCCAATAAATGTATTTCCTTCTGGTATTTGATGTACATGTTTTGTTATTGTTCTTGCTGTAAATTTAATAATTTCATCTCCGTTTGTAAATCCATATACATCATTATAGGCTTTAAAGTTATCTAAGTCAAAATACATAATAGCAAAAGTTTCTTTA
The DNA here is from genome assembly GCA_016290095.1 of Clostridia bacterium. GTDB lineage: Bacteria > Bacillota > Clostridia > TANB77 > CAG-508 > Scatovivens. The sequence continues at coordinate 22,683 of JAEESU010000024.1, read as the reverse complement.
TTTAAAAGTCTTTTTTTCATTTCTGTTTGAATTTGAACATTTCCGGGCAATCCGGTAAGTGGACTAATTCTTCTATTTCTGGATAATAAACTAACTAAATTTTTTATTGTATAATATAAGTACTCATCTTCTAATGGCTTTTTTATGTAATATTCAACATCTGTTTTCAATACTTCAACAATATGTTCTTTATCTTGATCAGAACTAATAACTATTATTGGTGTTATACTGTTATCTTCGTTAGCTCTTATACTTTTGCAAAACTCTACAATTCTTAAATCTGAATTATCTTCATCAATAATAATTAATGCAGGAATATTTCTAAGAGCAACTTCTAATTCATTAGTACCTATTGTTTTAAATTTATATTCATCTGTTTCTCTCTTAAAAGACTCATTCAGTTTTGTTTCTAGTTCATTATTATTATCTATTATATATATTTCTTGAATCATAAAAACTCTCCATATTATTGCAACTAGTCTTCACAATATATTTCCTTTGTTTCATGTTTTTCCATTCCATCTGGTCTAACAATATTTATTGTTATTTTATTATTGCCTGAGCCTACATTAAAGTTAAATGAAGCAGTCTTTACTTCTTCAGGCGCTGCATCTCCTAAATTAATTGGTATATCGACATCATTTAAGTTCATAACCATTTCTTTTATTCCAGAAGGAGATTCTACAGAAACATTTACTTTGTGTTTATCTTCACTATCTTGTTCTATGTTTATTCTAACATCTTCTGCTGATACATTTTCATTTACTATTTCTTCTTCTACTTCTGTTCTTGTATTATCAACACTCACTGCAACAACTTTAACATTGTTTCTGCTTCCTGAAATATTAAATCCGAAAGATGCATCTGCTGGGGTTTGATCTCCTATATCTACATCAACATTTTGGCCATTGATTTCTAGTAAAATTTCTTTTATACCAACATCATGTGTAACTCTTACATCAACATGACTTTTATCTGCAGATACAGTTATTAATATGTCAGGTTTTGTAACTCCTGTATAACTTGCTTCTTTTGATTCAGAATTGTTGCTCTTATCTACAGCTATAATCATTAAATCATTTTGACCTTTTAATATCTCTATATCAAAAGTAATAGTTGTTTGTTCTTCTGATTCTGCAACAACTTTTGTTTCTTCTTCATCATTCCATCTATATGTAACAAAATCTATTGCTGTTTCATCTGTTGCTGTTATAACCAATTTATTTCCAACAACTTCAGTATTGATAGTAGGTTTTTCTTTATCTTCTCCAACATCTGATGTGAAATTTCCACTATAAGTTGACTCTACACCATCACGGTCAACAACTTTTATTGTTAAATCATGAGAACCAGCTAATAAATTAATTTCTGTTTCTATTTCTGTTTCTCCATTACATGAAATCGCATTATCTTTTGTTTGATCCCAATTATATATAATTTTATCAATTGCTTTGTCATGTGATATTTTTATTTTTAAAGTGTTATCTGTTTGAGTTGCACCTTGAGTTACCTCTATCTTTGCTTGAGTTGCTTTTGCAATAACTTGTTCTTCTGTTTTCTTATTTTTTAGAATTGACATGACTCCAATCACTAATAAAACAATTGCAAATAATGCTAATAAAATAGCAAAAACCCTGACAACTACGTCTGATTTTGCTGTTTTTCCTCCACCAGAAGTTTTATTTGGATTATAATCTAATATTTGGTTCATGTGTTCACACCTCTATCTATAATACTTCAAGCATAATTATATCATATAGCATTTTTGTTGTAAACAGAAAAAATTACCTTTTCAAATAAAAAAAATAGGCTTATAAAAAGCCTATTTTTTTATATTATAAAACATATTTTTTTATTAATATTAATCCTGATGATAAGATACTTAATACTACAAGTATTAATATGAAATATGTTTGATTTGTACCAGTTGAAATCGCTAAGAATACTTCTGCTGTATCATAATCATCTTCTTTTGGTACTTTGTTATCTGGTGTAGAATCGATATCTGGTGTATTGCTGTCATTTTTATCTTTGCTAATCTCAGCAATATTTGTCTTTAATCCCATATTTTTATCACTATTTTTCCACTTAAATACAACATCTATTGAAGCAGATTTACCTGGTTCTAGTTTTGTATTTGATAATGCAGCAGTTGTTATTAGATTATCTGAAGCTTTTGTCCATTGTTTGTTTTCATCTGAAATAAACTCTAATCCTTCTGGAATATAATCTTTTATTTCTGATGCATAACCAGCAATTTGTCCTTCATTCGTTACTGTAATTCTATATGTAAATTTAACTACTGTTTTATCAATTTTCTTTCTATGAATTTCAACTTTTTGTAAGCCATCTGTTGAATTAACTAAAATTTCTCTTCTTGTTCCATCTTCTGTTATCTCAATTTTAATTAAATCTTTACGTAATGATAAGTCAAAGTATTTTACAAAAATTTCTTCATCATCAATATCATCTTCTTGATCTTTTGGTTTATCATTATCTGGAATTGAATCAATATCATCAATTGGTTCTCCATTTTCATCTGTGTCTTCTGAAATCTCTGCTATATTTTTGATTGTATCATTCTTATGACTTACATCTGTTTTAAGTGCATCTTTATTTACTGTAAATACAACTTGTAAGTCTCTAAAATCAAATTTCTTTTCGCCTTCTTGATATGCTTTTATTGGTCCATCATTTCTAGCTAAAGATTTTTCTCTGCATAAGTAATCTGTTCTTATAGTTACTGCTTTTGATTCATCTGTTGTTTGTTTTCCATTTGAATCATACATTTTCCAGCCATATTTTTGGTTATCACTATTCTTTGAATCAAATGTTAAACCCTTTGGAACATTATCTTTTACTTCTGCAGCATATCCATTTATTTCACCTTCATTATATACTCTAATTGTATATGTAATTTTATCTCCATATTCAACTTGTAAAGGATCAACTTTTGGATCTTCAATTTTTACTGAACCATCTTTTGAACTTATAACAAATTTTGGTTCTCTACTTGTAATTTTATTTCCATTTACTTCAGTAATAAATTTCTTTAAAGATAAGTCAAATACTGCTGGTTCTGTAACTGGAATTAATTTTTCATAATCATTATCATCTTGTGGTGTTCCATCTGGTCTTTTTTCACCATCTGGATAATTTTCTGGGTTTACTGTATTTGGTGTTGAATCTATATCTGTAACAGGATTTTTATCTTTATCTTTTTGATCTGTTACTTCTGCTATGTTTCTTAAATTATTATTTTCTGCAGTATCTGCTAAAACAATACATACTACTTTAATGTCTTGACTATCAAGAGTTGTCTTTGTTTTATCAAATGCTTTTAATAATTTATCTTCATGATTTGAATTTAATTTTGAAGAAGTTATCTTTAATTTTCCACTATAAACTTTAACATCATCTAAAGAATTTACTCCTGTAAAATCATCAGCAGATAAATTCTTTGTTGCATTTTCTATATCTTTTAATTTTAGTTCTTTTAATTCATAAGTATTCTTTGTTAAGCTCCAGTAATTATCTATGTTAGTTGTATATTCTGGTAAGAATCCTAATCCTTCTGGAACATAGTCAGAAATTTCTTCTGCATATCCATCTATTTCACCTTCGTTATATACTCTAATTGTATATTCTACAATGTCTCCGACTCTTACTTTTACTGGTGTTTTATTAGTAGTAAATTTATATTCTGCATCTGTTTTTCCTTCTTTTAAAGGTTTAACATTAACTTCTGGTGCTCTACTTGTAGATAAAGCATTTTTATTTACTTTAGTAACAAATTTCTTTAAGTTTAAGTCAAATGCTTCAACTAAAACTTCTTCTTCATCTAAATCATCTTCTTCTGGGTCATCATTATCTGGTTCTGAATCATCATCCTCTACTGGATTTCCATCTTCATCTGTATCATCTGAAATCTCAGCTATATTTCTGATTGAGTTTCCTCCAGTTGAACTTACATTTACTTTAAATACCACTTGTAAATCTCTATAATCAACTGTTGTTCCATTATATGGTTGTAATGCTCTTTCTCCCCTTGAGTCTGAATTTTCTTTAGATAAATAATCTGTTTCTATATAAACAGCTTTTGTAGCATCATCTGTTTCTTGTCCGTTTGCATCATACATTTTCCATTTATAAGTTGTGTTAGTTGAGTTTTCTGGGACAAATACTAATCCTGTAGGAATATTATCTTTTACTTTTGCTGCATATCCTGCAACTTGTCCTTCATTAAATACTCTTATTGTATAAGTAACTAAATCTTTATCAGAAACTTTTAGTGGTGCTATATTTGTATCTTTGTCTATTCTAACTCTTAAATTGTTTGGATTTCCAGCGCTTAAGTCTACAACTGTATAGTTACCTCTTCCTGTGATTCTTTCATCATTTACTTTTGAAATGAATTTTATTAAGCTTAAATCAAATCTTTTTGCTACAATTACTTTCTCAAAGTCATCATCATCTTGAATACCTTTATAATGATAATTCTTATCTGTTAAATCATCTTTATTTTCAGAATTTCCTTTATAATTATCTGTATTATTATCATTTTCAATTTCTGGATTATTCATTGTCTGTGAATCTCTGTCGTTTACATCTGTTTTTTCAAACATTTCTGTGCAAATTTCTGCAATGTTTGTTAATGTAGTACTATCTGCAACATCACCTTTAATTTGACATTCAATTTGAACAAATGCACTTGGTAATTCTGTGTCATGCTCTGGATCAAATGCTCTAAGCTCTGTGTTTGCTAATTTAGTTGTTTTATAAAGTACTAAATTATTTCCTTCACCAACTTTTGTCCATCCATAAGTTTGGTTTATACTACTATCTGCAGCTAATTCTAATCCTTTTGGTAAAGCATCTACTATTTCTATACCTGTAGATTTTACATCACCTTCATTATAAACTCTAATTTCATATACTACTTTATCACCTGTGCTAACTTTAACTGCTTGTTTTGCATGTTTATAATCAGCTGTAGTTGCTGTTACATTTTTTAAACCATCTAATACAGGCTCTGGTTTTCTATTTGTTATTGTTGTATCATTTACTTTAACAATGTATTTTCTTAAAGCCAAGTCTGCTTCTGGAGCAATTTCATATGGTAAAGTAACTTCATGAGGAGTATTTCCTCTTGTTACTAATACAACTGGTTGATATGGTTTTTCACCTTGCTCAACCTCTCTTGTACTTTGCCATAATGAGCATTCTGTCTCATAGTTTGTATATTTATAATGTAATTGAACTTTTTTAATTGATCTATTAGTTTTTGGTATATAAATTGAATAATTTACATTAAATATTTCATTAATGTTTTTATTTGTTGGAGCTTCTTCACCTTCAATTTTTATTAAATAATCATTTCTATTAATTACATTACCATTTTGATCTAATAATTCTAATGTATATTGACTTGGATCAGCTGTTCCTGCTTGAACTCTAAATGGTCCAATAATAGTATTTGATGCATCTGATGAAACAGTTGCATTTGTACTGTCTAATTCAGGATATGTTACTTCTGAACCACTACTTGGTCTTGTTTTTGCTGTATTTATTAAATACCTATATAAATGTTGCACTAGATTGTAACGTAATGTTCCTTTGTCTCCAAATTTATCTCTATATGATTCGAAATTTAAATTATTAGACATTTCTGCAATTCTAATTGGTAAACTTTCAGAATGATATGTTGAATCATCACTATTTGTAAAATACCAAATAGCACATTGTTGAGCAACATCAATATCATCATCTGTTAATAAATATTTTATCTCGCTTCTATCTAAATCATCTTCGTTCCAGTCTGCAAAAGCTTTATCAATAAATTCATTTCTTTGATCAGGAGCTTGATGTTTTAAATATATATTATTAATTAACCATAGAACAGCTCTATAATTTTCTGTCCAATTTTCAGAGCTTGTTGTATAGTTTGTTCCTAAATGTAAATTTCTAACATTTAAATCTGTTTCATTTGCAAAATTAGCTATTTCTCTATACTCAACATCTCTTGTACCTATTGTAGATTGTCCAGGGAATTGATATGTAGCATTTAAGCAATATATTTCATTTTGATAATTTGCTCCATTATCATCTGAAACAATCTTAAATACTGTTACTCCATCTGGATGTTCTGTGTTTCCTGCGATTTTGTAAACATATTGTGTTTTGTCATAATTTGCATTATACTTTGCTAATTCATTGCTATCTGTTATTTCTCCACTAACTTCCCCACCCTCACGTGGCATTATTACATATAAGTTTGCAGGACTACTCATTTTTGTTCTAGTAACCTCTGCAAGAACTGTAGAAATATGTGGCATAACTAATGTTATTAAACAAAATAGTACAAAAATAATTTTTGTAACTCTTCTCTTTAACATAAATTTCTCCTCCATTTTTTTACATATAGTACATTATTATATAATATATTGTAAACTAATTAAACTCTATATGTCAACTACCCGTTAGGGAGTAGCCGACTCCTAGTCCTAGAGCCGCCTTTCTTACAACATACATTTCAATTATATTACATTTTTGTCTCAAAATCAAGGCTTTTCAGTCTTTTTTTAACTTTTTTATCATGTTTTTTCTATTTCTTGAATATTTTTTAATATATTTTTGGATTGAGGTACACGAAATGAAAAGATTTTTTTACTTTTTTATATTCTTTGTATTACAGATGACAACTGTATTTGCCAGTTCTGAATCCAGTGTTAAAACTAATGCAAAAAATATAGTGGCTATTGATAGAAAGAGCTTATCAATTTTGTTTGAAAAAAACTGTTTTAACCCTGTCCCAATGGCGTCTACTACAAAAATTATGACATGCATTATCGCATTAGAAAATTCTAACCTAGATGATATTGTTACAATTTCAAAAAAAGCTAGTTCTGTTCGTGGTTCAACTCTTGGATTACGAGAAAATCAAAAAATTAGTATGAATGATTTATTATATGGACTAATGCTACGCTCAGGAAATGATTGTGCAATAGCAATAGCTGAACATATTTCTGGAAGTGCAAAAGACTTTTCTATTTTAATGAATGATAAAGCATCTTTGCTAAGCTTAAATCACACAAATTTTGTCACACCTCATGGCCTAGATGATGTTAATCATTACACTTCTGCTTATGATCTCGCAATGCTTACAGATTATGCTCTTGGAAATGTTACTTTTAAAAAAATTGTTTCTACAAAACAAATTACTATATGTATTGATAATAATATTAGAACAATTTCCAATACTAACGAATTACTTGGTATTGTTGATGGAGTATATGGGGTAAAAACCGGATTCACATTCGAAGCTGGAAGATGCCTTGTTTCTGCGTGCAGGCGAAACAATTTTGATATTATTGTTGTTGTTTTGGGAGCTGATACAAAAAATTTAAGATCGCAAGATAGTAAAAAAATAATTAATTACATATTTGAAAACTTTGAATATATTAACATAAAAAGTGCTTTAGATAATGCATTTTCAGATATTTTAAAAGATAGTCATTCTTATATTAGTTTAAATAATACTATTGATTATCCAGAATTATTATTAGAAATCAAAAGTAATTATGACTATCCTTTTATTAAAAACGAATTACCAAATTTAGATCTAAAAATAAACTTAGTTGATGCATTCTCTCCAAGCATACCACAAAACTCTACTGTAGGTTCTGCTTGTTTATATAACAATGATAAACTAATATTTAAAACAAATATTTTATTAAAAAAATCTTTAGCTAAAAATACTTGGAAATATTATTTTAAAAAATGTTTATATTTAGTTTTTTAAGGGTAAACTCTTTTTAAGAACGGAGGTTACCATGGAAAGAACTATATTTTGCTTATTAATAATTATGACTATTTTATCTTTTATCAATATTTGTCTTGGAACAGAAAATCAAGAACATGAGTTTCAAACTGGAATTGTTACTACAAACTCTTTGAATTTAAGAACAGGAACTGATACCAGCTTTCCTACTATCAGTAAAATTAATAAAAATGAATCAGTAAGAATTTACGGAAAAATTGGTGATTGGTATATTGTGCAATGTAATGACAGTCAAATTGGTGTTGCAAGCGCTAAATATATTTCACTTACAGAAGAACCCATTTACACTAACAATGGATTATCTGTAGATGAAAATGAAGTTTTATCTATTGTAAATAAAAAACGTGCAGAAAATGGCCTTTCTCCACTTATAATAGATGATAATTTACAAAATGTTGCTAGATTGAAAGCTAATGATTTAGTTGAAAATAATTATTTTGCTCATACTTCTCCAGTATATGGTTCGCCTTTTGAAATGTTAAAAAGCAATTCCATTTCATATAAAACTGCAAGTGAAAACATTGCTGGAAACTCCAGTTTAGAAGAAGCAATTAATAGCTGGATATCATCAGAATCTCACAGAAAAAACATCTTGAGTAATGATTATAATTATACAGGTATTGGAGTTGTAAATAGTATTACTTATGGAAAAATAATTGTTGAATTTTTTATTGGAAAATAATAAAAAAGTGCCAAATGGAATGTTCCTTGGCACTTTTTATTTATTAAAATTTTCTTTTTCTTGCAGCCTCTGATTTTTTCTTTCTTTTTACACTAGGTTTTTCATAATGTTCTCTTTTTCTAACTTCTTGTAATACGCCATTTCTAGCACATTGTCTTTTAAATCTTTTTAATGCATCTTCTATATTACCATTATTAACTTTAACCTCTGACATTATTATTCCCCTCCTTCCGAAGCTTAAAAAACATCTTGTGGGATTGATTTTTTTAGCAATTAATCCTAAGAGTACGCTTAACTGTTACATATTATACATTACGAACCCGCAATTTGTCAATACTTAATTTGTTTCAAATAATTTTCCTATTGAAGTTTCTTCATGTATTCTTTTTATTGCTTCTCCAAATAAATCTGATACTGAAACAACAACAATTTTATCTATCTTTTTATCATCTGGAAGTGGAACAGTATTTGTCATAACTAACTCTTTTATTTCTGAATTTTTAAGTCTTTCTATTGCTGGGTTTGAAAGTACTCCATGAGTACATCCTACATATATATCTTTTGCACCAAATTTCTTTATAACTTCTACTGTTTGCATAATAGAACCTGCTGTATCAACTTCATCATCAAAAATCAAAGCATTTTTACCTTCTATTTCTCCAATTACACTACTTGCTATTGCTTTATCATTATTTCCATCTCTTCTCTTATCTACCATAGCTATTGGGCAACCAAAATGTTCTGCGTATTTATATGCCTTTTTTGAACTTCCAGCATCAGTTGCAACAACTACCTTATCGCTTATATTTTTGCTATCAAAGTATTTTTCTAGTAAATATTCTCCTGTTAAAACATCACAATTAATATTAAAATATGCTTGTATAGCTTTGTTGTGCAAATCGCAAGTTAAAACTCTATCTGCTCCTGATGCTTCAATTAATTGTGCTAACAATTTTGCTGTAACTGGTATTCTAGGTTGATCTTTTTTATCAGATCTTGAATACATATAATAAGGTAAAACAACTGTAATCCTTTTGGCAGAAGCTCTTTTTACTGCATCAACTGTTATTAGTAATTCCATTATTCTTTCATTAACTGGTGGCTCAGTTGTTTGAATTAAGAAAATATCTTGATCTCTAACAGATTCTAGAATTTGAACAAAGTTGTTATCATTTTTAAATTTCATCCTGTTAATTTGACCTTTTTCAATCATTAAATAATTGCACACTTCTTCTGTAAATTTTTCAGCAGAGTCGCTACAAGAAAATACTTTTAATTTCTCCATTTCATTTTTACATTATAAAATAATGTATCTCCTTTTTTCTATTATTTAGGTTTTAAAGCTCACCTATAACTTCATTAAATTTCGAAATCTTTTTTGTAATCTGATACAATTTCTACATACTGAATATTATCATATATATATTTAACAACATCTTCTAAAAGTGCATTTACATTATTTGTTACATCTGGTAACTTAATATATGATATAGCTCCTCCTAAAGACATCTTTTGAAATTTGCTTTCAAATTTTAATTTATCAAATACATTCATATTTTCTCTTATATCAATATGGAAAGAATTTGTATAATATCCCTTATCAGTAATATCTTCTATATCTCCAAATCTTTCTTTGTCTATTTTAACTAATCTTGTAGTCATTTCACTATCCGGTGTACCATATAATACAAAGCCTAAGCCTGTTTCTTCTTTTATTTTGTTTACATACTCTTCCATGTATTTTATAACTCTTGTTGCAAAGTCTTTACCTTTTGTATGAGTATGACTTACACCTTTCATCAATTTTGTCAATTCATATAATCCTATATATCCCAACAACAAAATTGAATAATTTGAAGTTAATAATTTATCTATTTTTTCTCCTTTTTCTAGTCGACTTATAGCACCATGCCTCCAATGAATAGGTGATGCATCGGACATTGTTCCCATAAGTACATTATTTCTGCATATTAATGCATCTTTACATAGTTCTAGCCTTTCATCTAATAGCTTCCAAAATTTTTCCTCATCACCATTTGCTATAATTCCTATTTGTGGCAAATTTAAAGTTACTACTCCTTTGCTAAATCTTCCTTCATACACATATTCATTTTTTTCATTTAAATACTCTGGTAAAAATTCTAATTTACCCATTGGTGCAAAAACATTTCCAGAATAATTCTTTTTCATTTCTTTAGCTGAAATATATGCTGGAAACATTCTTTTTGCTGAACATTCTATTGCAAGTCTTGTTAAATAATCATACTTCTTTCCTTTTAAACAATTATTCTCATCTAATACATAAATAAGTCTAGGAAAATCTAAAGTTACATATTCTCCTTCTTCATTTTTTATGCCTTGCAATCTTTGTTTTAATATTTCCTCAATAATCATCGCTGTTTCTTGTGCATATTCATCATTATCATCAATATGTAAGAACAATGTTACAGATGGATTTTTGCCATTTGTAGTCATTAATGTATTAATTTGATATTGTATTGATTGAACACCAGAACTTAGTTCTTCTTTTTGTCTTTCTTCAGCATCTTCTTTTGCTTTAATAGTAGCCTCTGTTTTTGAATATCCTTTTTCTACATAATAGTTTAATCTCTTGTTAAGTACTTTTTCATATGTTTTTCTAAGATATTTTCCTAAATGTTTTATATCAACTGTTTGTCCACCATATTGACTAGTTGATATTGCAGCAATTATTTGTGTCATTATGATACAAGCTACTTGAAAACTTTTTGGGGATTCCATTAATTTACCATTCATTACTGTCCCATTTTCTAACATTTCTCCAATATTAACATATGTTGAATCATGCATTGGTTGTACAAAATATTCTCTATCATGAAAATAAATTACACCATCATTATGGGCCTTAGCAATTCTTTCAGGAAGCATAATTCTATCTGCTAGATCTTTTGAGCATTCTCCTGCAATTAAATCTCTTTGAGCAGATACTAATATAGCATTCTTATCTACTTCCTCTTTTGCAGAATCTTTATTTGCATTTCTAACTAAAGACAAAATATTCTCATCAGTTGAGTTTGCTTGACGAATCAATGCATGCTTGTCTCTATAAAGAATATATTTTTTAGCTAAAGTAAACTTTCCAAATTCCATAAGTTTACGCTCAATAACATCCTGTATTTCTTCAACAGACATTGTTGGCCTATCAAGACTTTCTATATATTTTGTAATGAATTCAATTGATGATCTTGATATTTTATCTTTGCCTCCTACTTCTTTATTTGCATTACTAATAGCGATAACTATTTTATCACTATTATACTCTACTTTTCTGCCATCTCTCTTTATAACTTTCATAAATCCTCCATAACTTTGCGAAACAAAAAAGTAATTAAGAAATCTTAATTACTTTTATATATCTTCTCTAGCTTTTACTATGACTCTTCTTGTACTATCATTTGTACAAGTAATTAAAGTTATTTCTTTTAAACCATTTGTTCTTTGAGAAGTACATGATACATCATCTGGATCTACTATGTATTTATCATATACTTTATATGTAACTGTTTCACCATTTCTAATCATATCTGTTATTTCTATATCATCACCAATTCTTAACTCAGGAACATGGCTAAAAAACTTGTTAGTTCTATAATTATGTCCAACTATGCAAAAATTTCCAACTTCGTTAGGATCTGCTCCCCAAAACTTACATGGAGAAATTTTTAACAATTCTTCCATTTTTTCTGCATTTTCAGCATCTTCGTCTGATAAATTTAAAATTGGGTATGTACAATCTATTGCTGGAATATTAATTGTAGCCAAAACATAATATAAAGTTCCTTTTTCTGTTTGCTTCCAATTATAACTTGGTTCCAAGTTTTCAGGAACTTCTTCAACTTCTATAGGCTCTAAGTAATTTACTTCAAATGGATCTTCTGTATTAAGAATAACTATAATAGAATTGTTAGAAAATTTGATTGTTGTATCATCAACTACATTATCTTCAAAAGTTAAATTTGAAAGTATTTCCTTAGAAACTGCTTCATTTTTATTTTTATCATATTCTGCATAAATATAATAAGAAAATAAAATGCAAACCAAGAATACAGAAATAAAGAAATCTATTTTGTACATTTTCTTTTTTCTTTTTAATTCTGGCGTAATATACAATTTCTCAGAAATTAAAATCTGGTTCATTTTATCTCCTTTCTTTTATATTTATTACCAAATATTTCCTTCTGCATTTTTCTTATTTGTTCCACTTACTTTTTTTAATTTCTTTAACAATTTTGGTTTTTGAGGTTTTTCCTCTTCTTTTGTTAAATCAATATCTTCTATTGCGTTTTTAGCTGTTCGTTGTCTCTTAACTGGTTTTATATCAGCAAATAAAGGTTCTTCCTCTTCAAATTTCTCAAAAGGAAATTCTGGTTCCTCAGCACTTTGTTCTTCAAACTTTACATCAAACACTTCATCTGGTTCTTTTATATCATTTGTTTCCAGCTCAGCTTTTTTAGCAGCTATTTCTTCTTTAAATGCTATATTTTCAATAAAATCGTTTTCTTTATATTTTTCTCCGAATATATCAAAATCATCATAATCTTGTGTACCTTCTTGAAGGTCTTCTACAACATTATCAATGATATCATTATATCCACCATAGTTTCCTTCTGATTCATTACTATCTTCAGATTCATCATCATCTTCTGCATTATTAACATTTTTATCATAATTAATTTCAAAAGGAATGCTTGTAACTGAATGTTTATCTTCTGCAACATCTTCACTTTCAAAAGCTTCAACTGCATCTACAACATCATCTTGATCATCAATATCATCAGATGTTTCTTTTGGTAAATCAAATTCTTCTACTTCTCTACCAAATACTTCTATTACATTCTTATAGAATACTGTATAAATAGCTTTTATTCCATCAATTCTCCAGAAGTTAGAATTAATTAGTGTAGCAGTATTTAGATTTACACGGCTTTTCTCTTTCTTGAATTTTTCTTCTTTATCTTGAATATCTGTTAAATATGATTTGTTATATAATGATTTATATGCTTTCTTAGTTGCTTTATTCGCAATTTCCATTAATAATAATTCGTATAAATTATTAATTTGCACAATGTCTAGTGCAAAACTTTCACATGCTTCACTCATAAGTCTATTGTGAGATTTTCTACCATATATAACTGTCATTCTTTCATAATCAAGGAATTGAACAAGATAATCTTTTACAGACATTAAGAAATCCATTTTAGCTTTTTCATTTCTTAAATATTTTTTATGTAATTCAATTTTTGTAGTGCCATCTTTAATATCTGTTAAAAGTTTAGCCATTTTCTCATATATAACTAAATATCCTGCTGCTTCTTTTTTAGCAATGTCTGTTCCAAATGCTGTAGCATTTTGGATAACACCTTCATTAAATGGTATTTTTTCATCCTTACCATTGTGGTCTAATGTATTTACAATATCATCTAATTCTTCAAATCCTGAAAATACTTTTGCTCTTTTAACTTTCTCGTTTGTTATTCCTTCAAAATTTGTTTGAGAAGCTTCTAATATTTCGTTATAGTCATTTTCGGCCATTTTCTTGTATCTCTTACATTTTGAAAGCTCAAATCTTTTCTCATTATATTCATTAAGAGCTGCTATTAACTCTTCTTTTGCCTCTTTCATAGCATTATTGTTTTCTTCAACATCTTGCTCTATTTTTTCTATACATCTTCTTGTTTCTTCAACTTTTCCTTCAATGTTTCCAAACAACAAATTTCTATTATACTCTAATTCGGCATTTCTTTGGTACAATTTTTCTTGATTTGCTTGTATTGATTTAATTTTATTTACACTTGCACGGAACTCTTTAGTAGCTTCTGCTTCTTTTTCGAAATTAACTTGATACTTTTCTAGTTTTTCAACTAGCTTACAATAATTAGAAAAATTATCACGTATGTTACAAGTTTCCCTATATCCTAGCAAGTTTTCAAAATATCTTTCTAATACTATTGCACTTCTCTCATACATATTAAAATGCCTCCTATAGTTTTATATGACATATTATATATAAAAAGGTTAAAAAAGTCCATACCAAAATTAATATTTTTAGACAAAAAATAACATTTTTTTGCTTTTAATATTACAAATATTACAAATATAATTTTAAAAGCAAAATTATCGTCAAATACAAATTACCCTAAGCATTTATGTTACTTTATTTTTTTTGCATAATATGTTATAATATAAGTATGGCATGACCAATTTCGGAAGGAGGTTAGAATCATGAGTTTGATTCTGAACATCATTGCCATCATCGCCGGCCTCTTCGTATTCTTCTGTGGAGTATGCCTCGTCGGCTACTTCATGTTCCCCGCACTATATCTCATCCGGTGGATTTTTGCAAAGATCTGGGAGCACAAATTCCTGGCTGCAATCATCATACTGGTGTTATACTGGGTTACGGGGGGATTTCGATGAGAGGCAACTGGCGCCACCATTCTCAAGCTTGCTTGACTAAGAATGGTGGTTTTTTTTTGAAAAAAAGTATGCAATAAAATTGCATACTTTTAATAATAAATTACTGTGCATCTTTTAATTCTTGCTTAATAACAACATCTATAATACTTCCTTGTTCAACTTCCGTTTCATATGTTGGATCTTGAGATACTACTATTCCTGTATCGCCTTCAATATTTATATTTAAATTATTCTGTTTTAATATTTTTCTTGCTTCAATCATATTTTTACCTTTGATGTTTGGAACTTGTACTTTTACTTTTTCAGTATCTTCAGATGTATATAAACACACTATAGAACCTTTTTCAACTGAAACTTTTGCTTTTGGCATTTGTTCAGTAACTAATAATGCATTCGCATCTCCTGTACTCTTTGACACAACTGTAAATCCTAACATTTGTAATGTTGATATTGCATCATTTAGTGTCATATCTTTTACATCTGGTACAAATTCGATATTATCTTCAATATCTAAACTATTTTCTGAAGTTGCTGAAGATGCAACATTTAAATAAGGTAAAACTTCTTTTAAAATATCATGTGCCACTGGAGCAGCAACTTGTCCGCCTTGGTGATTAGCACTTTCTGCTAATCCGTTTATTGTAACTAAAATTACCACTTGTGTATTTTCTATTGGTGAAATCGCAATAAATGAAGCAACATATCCCTCTTTCTCTTTACCCTTACGTGGTTCTGATGTTCCACTCTTTCCACCTATTGAATATCCATCAATTCTAGCATTTTTTCCAGTTCCATCTGTTACAACAGATAACATCATACTTTTTATATTATCTGCCGTCTCTCTAGAAACAACTTGTCTAATTTTTTCAGTTTCTACCACTTCAATACTGCCTGTGTCTGTATTTTCTATTTGCTTTACAATTTTTGGCTTAACTAATATTCCATCATTGCATAATGCGGAAACAGCACTTATAAGTTGAAGTGGTGAAATCTCAATTCTCTGTCCAAAAGATGTAGTAGCAAGCTCAACTTTAGCAATTTTATTTAAATCATAGAATTGTCCATTATAAGCTTTTGCAATATCATTTCCAACTTTATTAAATAGTTCAAATGCATCAAAATATTTATATAATGTTTTCGCTCCAATTTTTATTCCCAACTGCATAAAAGCAGGGTTACATGAATTTTCTAATGCTTCTCTTAAACTTTGATAATTATGAGGTAAATACCATCTCCAACAAGCAATATCTGTATCTACAACATGATATGATCCTGTACAATTAAAAACGCCTGGACTATCTGTATCTACAATTCCTTCTTCCAAACCTATTGCAGCAACAAGTAATTTAAAAGTTGAACCTGGTTCATATGTTCCAGTGACATTCCTATTCTTCCATAATTCTAATAGGTTAGCTGATTTATCTGAAGGTTCTAAATTCTTCCAATCTTCTTCTGTATATCCTGTTTTCAAATAATCTTGAGGATTATTTAAATTATAATCTGGATATGATGCCATAGCTAATATATCACCTGTTTGAGGATTCATAATTATAACGTTTCCAGTTTTAGCTGTGCTATTTTCAAACATTGCTTTTTCTAAATTCTTTTCTGCAATTGCTTGAATTTTTGTATCTATTGTCAAATATAAATTACTGCCATTTTCTGAGGCAACAAATTGTTCATCTTGATCTGAAATAGCTCTTCCTTTAACATCTGTAGTTGTAACTATTTTTCCAACTCTTCCTGTTAATACCGTATTCCATCTTTCTTCTAATCCTGTTTGTCCACTGTTATCAGTGCCACAAAATCCAATCAAATTTGATGCTAGTTCGCCATATGGGTAATATCTTTTAGAATCTTCATCTATATTAATTCCTGCTGTTATTTTGTTGTCTACCATCCATTTTTTTAACTCGTCTACCTTTTCTTTCTCTACTTTTCTTTCAACAATAACAACAGATTTTTTAGAATCTAATTTTTCAATCATTTCATCATATGTAACATCAAAGATATTTGACATACCTTCTGCAATTAATTCATTTTCGACTGTTTTACTATTAGCATATTTAACCATTCCTGGATTCAACGAAATTGTATCAACAGAAATACTTTGAGCTAAAACTTCTCCATTTGCATCATAAATTGTACCTCTGTTTGGACTAATTACTTGGTTCTTTACTTGTTGATTATATGCTTTTTCGCTCCATTTCTTTCCTTCTGCAAATTGAATAATTGCTAAATGGCTTATTAATACAATAAAACATACTGCAACAAGAAAACCAATAAATATAATTTTTCCGTCTCATTCCAAATTTCTTTTTTTTAATTTTAATCACCCTTTTCATACAAAACACTTAGTTTTTACTAAATACTATTTTTAAAGTTGATATAACAAAATCTGTAAGTATTCTAACTACAGTATTCTCATTATATAATTCCACTAACATCTCTTTTACTGGTGGAATATGCCATGCTATAAAGCCTACAACAATCATAACTAATATAAATACTATAGTTGTAATAAATTTCTTTATAGGAGTTGGCATTTTGGCTTTATATCCCATTTTCTTCATGTAATCTTTATATACTTTATTATAAGCATTGTTATATTCTTCTTCTGCCTTTTTAGCTTTTTCTAGTTTTCTATTAAACTCTTCTTTGGCAGCTTTTCTTAACTTCATTTTTTCTTGTGAAGATAGTTCTCCTGTATTGTTAACTGATTCTTCATAATCTTCTGTATCATCAAATTCTTCATCATACTTTTCAGTTTTAGATGCTACTTTTTCTTTTACAACAGCACTATTTACTTCTGGTGTTCGCTTTTCAGGCTCTTCTCGTTTTTGAACAGAAACATTTTTGATAAGATTTTCTGCCCTTTTTTTGGCTAAATCGCTGTCATATTTTTTTCTTTTATCATCATCTATTAAAATATCATGAGCCATTTTTAGTTTATTTAATATGAACTCGTTTTCTTTATTAGCTTTTTCATCTAAATTAGGATTTGTTTGATATTTTAATAATAATCTTCCAAAAGAATTCTCTATTTCTTCTTTAGAAGCATCTTCTGAAACCTCCAATAAGTCATAAATTGTTAACATATAACCACATCACTCTTTCATATAAATTAATAAAATTATATCATTACTCATTTTTCCATTCAAGTAATTAAATATTATAAAAGTAAGTTGCTTCTAAGTCTGCCTCATGCATTAATAATGCTAAAGGGTATTTCTTAAAAGCCTCTCCTAATGTACCATATAGCTCTTTTGGTTCTGTGAATCCCATATGCCATCTAATACAATATTTTTCTTCAACTGTTAGTTTTATATATTCTGAAATCATCATTACACTTTTTTCCCCATGACCATATGGAATTGTGTCTTCTACTGTATAATATGGCACTTTCTCCCATTCGCCAAACTCATTTTTAGCATTTCTGTAATCTACTTTATAATAATTTACCTTGCAAATATCATGTAATAATGCAATAACAATTAGGCTTTCGTCTTTAACATCCATAGAAATTACAGAATTCTTTACTTTATGTTTTAATATTTCATAAACCTTCATACTATGTTCTAACAAACCGCCTTCATAGTTTCCATGAAATCTGGTGCTAGCAGGTGCTTTGAAAAAATCTGTTTTTTCTATAAATTCTATTAACTTGTCTATATTTTCTCTTTTTGTACTTTTTAGTAATTCAATAAATTCTTCTTTCATATCATACCTCATCTTCTAAAATTTTATCATAATATATATTAAAAAACAAGAAAATCTCATTGATATAATCCACTAATAAAATATTAATTTTTGAAGCGCAAAAATTATTATTTTTTTAAAATGAGATAGTTTAATAAATTTTTTGATAAGTTCTTTCCTTGTTGAATTTCATAATAAAATAAATCATCATTATAATTTGCCGAAAACATATATGGCTCTAATAATGTATTTGGATTACAGCCTAATGAATTACAAATAATAATAAATTTATTCAATGTAATACCATTTTTTCCATTTTCTAAATGTGATAATTGATTAATGTTCATCAATGATTTTTCTGAAAACTCTTCAATTGTAACATCATTTGTTTTTCTAAAATGTTTAATTCTACTTCCAATTTCTTTATTGAATATTTTTTTATGATCATATATATACTGATTTACTTTTATAACATCGTCTTTTAGGAAAGGCATAAAATCACTCCTTTTTTAAATTTTATATATATTAACATATAAAACATTTGTTTGTCAATAAAAGCATAAAAAAAGAAACAAAATATTATCTACTTTGTTTCTATAAAACTATTCTTCTTCTGGAGCTCCTACTGGGCAAACCCCTGCGCATGTACCGCATGCAATACATACATTTGAATCTATACAATATTTTGTATCTCCTTGTGATATACAAGATACTGGACATGCTCCTGCACATGCTCCGCATGAAATACATTTATCTGTAATTTTATAAGCCATTTTTTGTATCTCCTTTCTTTATTTGTAATCTCATTTTACTCCAAATTTTATTAAATTACAATAGACTTTTTATAATTTTCTTTGCCTATTTCTTAAATATCATCTTGTGAAGAATTGTTTTTATCATCTCTCTCAAGTTCTTCTAGTTTTTCAAGCTCTTTAATATCTTCAGCTGTAGCACCATCTAATCCTGTATCATTATTAACAGCATCTTTAATAACCACAACATCTTTTGCATCATGCTTTTTCAAATAAATATCTTCTCCATCTTGATATTTAACTTTTATAACTTCTTTTAGAGTTTCTACAGACACAACTTCGCCAGTTCCTTCTGAAGTCTTTACTATTGCACCAACTTTAGGTAATCTACTTAATTTTTCCTCATAAGCTTCTTGTTCATATTTTAAGCAACACATTAATCTTCCACAATTTCCAGAGATTTTTGATGGATTTAATGATATATTTTGTTCTTTAGCCATCTTAATTGAAACTGTTTCAAAGTTGCCTAAAAAAGAACAACAACATAATTGTCTTCCACAAACACCATTTCCTCCACATCTTTTTACTTCATCTCTTACTCCAATTTGTCTTAATTCAATTCTTGTTCTGAAAACAGAAGCTAAATCTTTTACAAGTTCTCTAAAATCTATTCTCTTATCTGCTGTGAAATAAAAAATTACTTTTGATCCATCATATTTATATTCAACATCAATAAGCTTCATAGGAAGTCCATGTTTTTCTATTTTTTCTAAACAAGTTTTAAAAGCATCCTTTTCTTTGGCTTTATACTGTAATCTTATTCTTTCGTCTTTTTCTGTAGCAATTCTAATAACCTTTTTTAAAGGCTCTGTTACTTCAGAATCATCTACTTCTTTTCTGCTAATTACAACTTCTCCGTATTCTTCTCCCATAGAAGTGTCAACTATAACATTCATTCCTTTTTCAATTTGTAAATTTGCTGGATCAAAATAATATATTTTTCCAGGTCTTTTGAATCTAACACCTGTTACTACTTTCATTTAATTCCTCCCATAATCCTAAAAGCATATTATCTATTGTCATATCAAAATTACTATAACTTCTAAGTCTATTTGAACATTCATTTATAGTTTTGATGCAATCTAAATATTTATTATTTTTACTTGAATTTGAATATAAACAAACAATCATATAATCTAATACATCATTTATATTATCTCTATCGAAAATAGACTTTTCTTGCAATAATTCTATTATACTTATCTTTTCTAAATTAGAAATTAATTTTTCTAGTTTATCAAATTTATCTTTAGAATCTTTAAGCTTTATCGCTTTTCCAATACTTCCATCAAATGATTTTAATAAATTGTCTGAAATCTCTACATAACTTAAATTATTTTTACAATAATTTATTAAATCTTTATCTTCTATTCCATGAAATTTTACTGTCATACATCTTGATTTTATTGTGTTTAAAATTAAATTTTCATTTGCTGTTATTAGTATAATAACAATAAATTCTGGTGGTTCTTCTAATGTTTTAAGTAGACAATTTTGTGCTTCTACTGTCATTTTATCACAGTTATTAATAATATATACTTTTTTATTTGATAATATTGGTTTTTCATAAACTTTTTCAGTTAGATTTCTTATCGTTTCAACTTTAATATTGTCATTACAATCTTCATTAATTACTGTAAAATCCGGATGATTGTTTCCATCAAAAGCAATACATGACTTACAGTCACAATGTTCATTTTGAGTATGACATAAAATCATTTTAGAAAACTCTTTAGCTATTAATAGTTTGCCTATTCCTTCTGTTCCTGAAAACAAATAGCTATGTAAAATATTATTTTGTTTAACACTTTTACTTAAATAATCTTTTGCATCTGCATTTCCAATAATATCTTTAAAATCCAATTAAATTCTCCTAATCTATTTTCCCAAAAACATCTAAAGGCCAAAATCTAAAACATACAATTCCTTCTAGTTTTTCAAAAGGAATGCATCCTATTTCTCTACAATCAGTACTTTTTGTTCTGTTATCACCCATTGCAAAGAAATATCCTTCTGGAACTATAAAATCGTAAAATATTTCTGACTCTGTTACAACATCTGGTTGTAAATAGCTTTCATTTAGAGGTTCATTATTTACGTATACTACATTATTTTCTATTTTTACATGATCTCCTTCTAATGCAATAACTCTTTTAATATAGCTTTTCTTTGTTATTTCCAAACTATAGTACAAAAATTTTTGATATAGCCCTTGTGGCTCTTTATTGTATACTGCAACAGGATTTGACTGATCTGCTTCCCATTTATTATATTCTTTTGTTGGTGCCTCAAAAGTGATTATATCCCCTATTTTTGGCTTTTTTTTCGTAATTCTAAATGTTCTATTTAAAATTAATCTTTGGTCTGCTTGTAGTGTTGGAAACATTGATCTTTGTTTTACAATTGTTGGTGTAGCCACGAAATATCTAAACAATAATGCTAGAACTAACGCAATAATAATGCAGTAGCCCCATTCTAATATATCTTTTACTTTCTCGTTCATTAATGGTTCGCCTTTCTAAATTATCTTACGAATTATATATTACTTAAGCCATAATTTCAAGTAAAACTATTTTGCCTTTGGTTTTCTGCCTCTTTTTTTTGGCTCTTTTTTTACTTCTTTTTTATCTTTTTCTTTCTTATTATATGTTCTTTTTGGTTTTTCTTCTTTTACTTCTTCTTTTACTTTTTTAGGCTGTTCTTTTTTTCTTGTATATTTTTTTATTGTTTTTTCTTCTTTTTGTATTACTTTTTCTTTAGGTAGCTCTTTCTTTTTTGTAAATTTTTTTACACTAGAACTGCTTTCTTTTGATTTTTGAGTTACTTTATTTTCAATAATTGTATAATCTTTTACTTTTTCTACTACTTTTTTCTTGCTAGTAACTTTAGCATTTTTATTTCTGGTAAATTTCTTAATATTCGCAGCAGCTATTGTTTGTTCAAGTTCCAATAAACTCTTATCATCATCTAGATCAAAATCATATCCTTTCACAGGTGGAACTACTACTGTTTCTGCTTTAACATTTTTCTCTTCAATTATTTTGTCTTTCTCTATAACAGCTGTTTCTTCGTTATCAAAATTTGGAAAAATAGTTTTTTCTTCAGAAATTTCAGGTTTCTCGTTTCTCTCAATTAAATCTTCTTCATCAATAAATTCCCATGAAGAATCTCCGTTTTCAATAAACTCATCATCT
>JAEESU010000023.1 GCA_016290095.1 Clostridia bacterium | reverse complement strand
TAATATCTACAGTATCTATTTTATTAAAGTCATGTATTATTTTCTTATTCGTTAAACTTTCTATGTCTTTTTTTATACTATTTGGTATTTTTTTATATGCATTAAAACTCATAATTGGATAAATCTCATTATTCATATTTTTTATTTTTCTTATCTGATCAATACTCATATCAATTACTCTTAAAACATTTGTAAAAACAAATCCTACTTTTTTATTTTCTAATTTCATAACTCCTCCATATACTTATATTTTATGAAGTTATGTTCACTAAAGTTAAAAAGTGGATTAAGAAATTCTTAATCCACTTTTTATAAATTTAATTATTGTTTTAATCCTAATAAATCTAAAACTGCTAATCCTATTCTTTCACCTTTTCCATCATATGGCCATTCATTAATTGAATAACCAGGATTATCATTAATTTCGATTATAGCATAATCATCTTTATTAAAATCTTCTATTATGATATCGACTCCACAAATTTTTCCATTAAATGCTTTTGCTGCCTTTTCTGCAATCTTTTTAAATCTAACTGGCATTGTATCAGTATAATCTACGCTTTCACCACCTGTAGAACAGTTTGAATTTGATCTTAATGTAATTCTCTTACCTTTTGGTGGAACAGAATTAATATCTAAATTCTGAAGTTTTAAATATTCAATAACAGGTTCATCCATTTTTACAGGTGTTCCAGTTAGAAAATGCCAATCCTCTTCATTCTTCATTTTGATTAATTCTTTGATTGTTGATTTTCCGTCTCCTACAACACTTGCTGCTCTTCTATGAGCAACGCTTAAACATTTTCCATCTACGACTAAAAATCTGTATTCCATTCCTTTTTGATATTGTTCAATTAAAACATTTGTATCAAATTTGAATGCATAAGCTATAGCATTTAAGATTTGTTTTTTAGTTGCTGGTTTAGAAAAAACTGTGATTCCTATTCCATAATTTGTATTTCTTGGCTTTATGACTATTCTACTGTTATAGAATGGACTAACTAAGTTATCTATATCCTCTTCATCCATTTCATTATTTAATAAAATTGCTGTAGGAACATTTAATCCACTGTCAGCCATTATATGTTTTGCAATAAATTTATCGTCAGTTATAATTGGGAATATATATGTGTCTCTATCTGTTTTATTTCCTTCTATAACAAATTCTTTATGTCCATTTAAATCAAACTGGCAAACACTTTTTGCTTCATTTAATATCTCATAATTGATTCCTTGAGATATTGAATCTTTGATTAGAACAACAGATTCTGCAACAAGTTTTGGATATTTAGTAATTGAATATCTACATCTATATCCTTCTGCCATATGTTTTTTTGCAGCATCTAGTTTATCTAAACCTGTCAAAGTCCTATCTTTCACTTCTTCTAAAGCTTTTTGAGCTTTTAGATTACATTTTTTATTAATCTTCAATAATTCTTTTGCTTCTTGTCTTAGAGTAGTTGTCTCTCTATCAAATAAACAACCAAAAATAAATGCTACTAATATATGAATATCATTTTCAGAAATACCTGCTCTATTTTCAGGATTTAAATCAATATTTGATACTGTTAACTCATTTCCCTTTGAATTAATTTCTAAATTTCCAAAAACTCCTGTTAGTACTTTTTTACGTTTATTAAAGTTTTTTACTATTGTACTATAAGCATTTTTTAGATTGCTTGGTATACTTTTTAATGCTTCAATTAATTCTTCATAATATTCTTTATCAATTCTAAGACTTAATTTTATTTTTGAATCATATGAACTATTATCTGAATATGGCCAAATTAATTGTTGTTTATTATATAATTCAAAAATAATAACATTTGTAATTTCATTTAATTTGTTATATAAATCTGTGATACTTTTTTCATATGGTGTAATAATATTTAAACTATGATTGTTTGAATCTAATTTAATAAAATTGTTTTTTTCAGATTTTCCAAATGTTTTAGGATATGAAATTTTAACTGGATTTCCATTTTTATTACAAACTAAAACATTTCTCTGAATGCTTATTAAAAATTTTTCCTGTTTCATGTTCTATTCTCCTATAATACTTTATTATTAACAGTTTCTAATTGTAAATTAATAGCTGGTGTTCTATTATTACCTTCTGCCGTTGTTCCTGCTTCAATAGTGACATTTAAAGCATTAATAGGTTTTATTTTATAATAAGAAACTATGTTTTCATTTTGTCTATTTATAAACTTCTTTACTTCTGTTGTATTATTTTTTATTACTTTTGAAATATCTGTATAAAGTAAATCTGATTTACATCTTTCGTAATTAAATTCTACAAAATTGTTTCTTAAATTCTTTTCACCACTTAAATCTATTTCTAAAATAAAAGTTGGAGCTTCTGTTAAATTGTTCTCTCTATTAACAATCTCATAAAATCCAGATATAAATAGATTGATATTAATTCCTTCTGCCTTTAATTCTTTTACGGCTTTAGAAACAGCATTAAAACTATTGTTATTTCTACAGTCGATTTCTGTAATTAAACGAATTTTATGTTGTTTATTAATTTCGTATGCACCTTTAATTGCAGATTTAAATAAGTCTTTTCCTATACCATGAATTTTCTCTTCGTCTTCATGATATAGCTTTGCTAGTACTCCTGTAATTGTTAATACTTCTTCATCACAAGTTGGGAAAAATGGGTTTTGTTTTGATGAATAATTATTTTCTCTTTTTACAGTAGTTGCACCAATGATTTCATCATTTCCATACATATCTTTCTTTGTTGCAAGCATAATTGGATATTTCAAACAATTATTTAAAATGTCAGCAATATTTGGAATATGCATAAAATCTTTATTTCCTATAAAATTATAATCATAAAAATACGCAAGATTAAAAATCATATCTCTTACTTTATCTTTGTTTTTGATTGTTTGTAAAAGATAGAAATCTACATTCTTGTTACATCCTTTGTATTGTTTACTTTTCTCCTCCATTTCTGTAATATAGTGATTAAAAATCACCTGCTTGGGACCTTCTCCTTTAGATGAATTATTGTCCAATCGGTGTCTTGAGCTTTTTTTCTTTCTCATAATAAATTTTCTCCTATATAATTGGTAGTGGAGAATTTAGATGTCTTAAAAAGATATCTAAATCAACACATATACTATATTACTATTTTTTTCATCAAAATGCAATTTGTCAATAGGTGTTTAAAAATCGATTTAGTCATTTTTTTCCAATTATTTGATTATAAAAGCATATCTAAAAATAATTAAATCTCTTCCAATCTCTCTTTATCTCTTTTTATCTCTTTTTTACTATTCAATCAATTAAAACCACTCTTAAAGGGACTTGACAAAGAAAAAAGGCGGAAACAATTCCGCCTTAAGCTTTCTATTTTCTCTTTTTTCTATAGTTCCAAATTATTATTCCAGAAGCCAATATAAATAATGGTACTGAGAATATAATTGTTAAAACAATATTATTTTGTGTTGTTGTTGGTTTATAAGTATTTGTAGCATAATCTTTTCTAATTGTTAGATAATTATCTTTGTTTCCAAGATATGACATTGAATTAATAACAAAATCTTTATTACTTCCAAAATAAGATAATCTAGCTGAATCAGAAACAGCTTCATAATATTGATCAACCATAAATGCTGTATTAGCTATAATTACAAGTTTAGAAGTTTTCTCATCATCACCTGTTCCTACTTTCTTTTCAATAGAAGCTGCTATATCTGATCTTCCTGTTGAAGCAGTAAGAGCAGCATTAGCAACTGAATCTGCTTCTAAATTATCAATAAATGTTGATTCATCTGAAGAATATGCTAAAACATCTTTTTCTACTTTTAATGTATCTAGTGTTGTATCATCTTTAAATTTCAATCTTGCAGATTCAACTAATAACAAATAACTATCTGTATATATATCTGCTGTTATTCTATTATAAGGTGATACTTTTGGTGTAAATACAAATGGATATTTTGTATCTGGAGCTGCATTTGTATCATATTCTAATATAAATCCATTTTCGATTTCAACACCATATTCCTCTAAAATAGTTTGAAGATTTGGTACTGCATCTTCATCAGAACGTAATCCCATAGAGAAGAATATTGCTCCACCTTTATTAATGTATTCTTTTACTAGAGCTACATCACTTTCAGAAAAATCTTTTTCTGGAGAAATAATTGCTAATATGTCGCAATCTTCTGGTATTTCTCCTGTTAGTTCCATATTAAGTGTAGTAAACTCAAATGCTTCATTATTTAATAAATAAGTAATTGTATATAAATATTGAACATTTACTTCATCATGTCCAGCTGTGAAATAAATTTTAGGTTTATTCTCTTCTACTACAGCTAAAAGTGAATTTGTAAGTGTTTGTTCTGTAACATCTACTGTTTGTCCTAGTGTATAATCTGTAACTGAAAATTCGCTTCCATCTATTACTTTTTCTGAATCATTTGTTTTCATTATAACTGCGTAGTATCCGCTTGATAATCCATGCTCATTAATTATTGTTAGATCTTCCTCATCTGTAAGCCTTCTATAAGTAATTAAATTGTTTGTATCAGTATATTGTTTTAATAAGTCAAAAATTGAACTAGTTTCTGGATATCCATATACTAAAATACTAACTTCTTTATTAATATTTCTAATTACTTCTTTTGAAGTATCTGATAATGTATGAATTTTGTTTGTTGTTATATCAAATTCTGGAACGTCATGTGAATCCAGCCACAAATATAAGCAATAATGTGCTACAACTAAAACTGCAATTATTAATGTTAATTGTATTCCATTTACTAACCATCTTTTTCTAAAGCCGTGAGAGATTTTCTCAGAAACTTTTACTTTATTCTCATTTTTTTCCATTTATAAACCCCTCCTACTTTAAACTCTTTCTTTTTTGTAAGCCTATAATCGTTAAAAGTATAAATAAAACTGTTAAAGCTATAAATAAAATAACACTCTTTAATTTTACTAATCCTGTTAAAAATGATTCTTGGAAAAAGTATACAGTATAAAATGGTTTAAACAAATTAGTAAGTTGTGGTCCAAAAAGCATTAATAAAAATACACCAATTGTTGCAAAAGCTGATATAATTTGATTTTCTGTAATACTTGAAACAAACATTCCAATTGCTATTCCAGAAATACAAAATAGGAAAAATCCTAAAAGTGTTGTTAATGCAATTGGTAATGATGGATTTCCAAAGTAATTTAATATAAAGAAATACATTAATGTAAATAACTCTGCTATTAAAACAATTGTTACAGCTGCAAAGAATTTTCCAAGTACTATTGATGTTATACTTCTTGGTGAAGTAAATAATAATTGATCTGTTCCATTTTTTCTCTCTTCTGAAAATAATCTCATTGTAAGAAGAGGTAATGTAAATAATATAATTGTCGTTCCATCGTAAAATAGATATTCGAAATTAATGTATTGTGAACTAAAAATTCCAACGTAAAACATTAAACTTAATATCAATAAAAATAATCCAATAAAAACATATCCTATAGGTGTACATACATATGTTTTTAATTCTTTTTTATAAACAGCAAACATTATTTATTTCCTCCTTCCTCATTGTTTTCTTCAGACTTTTTGGCATCTTTCTTTGCTTCTTTTTCTGCTTTTTTACGAGCTTTTTCTTCTTTAATAGCTTGTTTTCTATTTTCTTTTTCTAATCTTTTATTATCCATTTCTGCTCTAATTTCTTCAATTTCTTTTTCATATTGCATTTTGTTTACTTCTTTTTGAGAATACTCTGGTCTGTCTTCAACTAATTTAATAAATGCATCTTCTAATGAATTTTCATACTTCTTCATTTCTAATATTGAAATTTCAGCTTTAGAACATTCTGCAAAAATTTTCTTTCTAATATCATTAGTAGAAGATGTTGTAATAATATATTCTTTAGTACTATCTTCTTTCGTTTCTAACAATTTTATTTCTTCTATTTCTTCAATATTATCTTTTAAAGTCATAATACTATTATTCAAATCGTCAACAACTATGTCTAAACATAAATTACCACTTGTCTTAGACTCTAAATTAGAAGGAGTATCTACGGCAACTATCTCACCTTTATCTATAATTATAACTCTTTCACATAATTGACTAATTTCAGAAAGAATATGAGAGCTTATTAATACTGTGTGATCTTTTCTAAATGATTTTATCAATTCTCTAATTTCTATAACTTGTTTTGGATCTAATCCAACAGTTGGTTCGTCTAAAATTAATATTTTAGGGTTTCCAACAATTGCACCAGCAAAACTAACTCTTTGTTTGTATCCTCTAGACAAATTTCTTGTTAAATTATCTTGTACCTTTTCAAGTCCTGTTGCTTTTATTGCTTCATCAACAGCTGTTCTTCTTTCTTTTTTAGGTACTAATTTTAGTTCAGCCATATAATTAACAAATTCTCTTACAGTTAAATCTGTGTATAAAGGCGTTCCTTCTGGCATATATCCAATTTGAGCTTTTGCTTTTTTAGGTTTTATATCAATATTAAACCCATTGACAAATATTTCTCCTTCAGTAGGTTCAATAAAACCAGTAATAAGATTCATAGTTGTAGTTTTTCCTGCTCCGTTACGTCCAAGAAATCCAACTATTTCACCATCTTTGATTTCAAAGTTAATATTTCTAACAGCGTAGAAATTATCATACTTTTTAGTAACATTTTTTACTTTAATCAAAGTCTTTTCCTCCTTTTTAATTCTCTATAAAATATTATATATATAACCTTAAAATAATCTTAAATTATCATAAGATTTATAATCAATTTAACTTTTTAGCAATAAGAGCTTTAATTTTTATTCCATCATTACTAAACATCTCTTCATGTTCTGTCATAATATTTTGTCCAAATATATCTTCAAAATGTAAATCATATGTTTTAGAAATTATCTCAAAATTAGATTCCATAAAATATTCTAAGGAATCTTCAAATAATTCATCAGAATCTGTTTTAAAATAAATTTCTCCATCATCTTTCAAAAATTCTCTATATAAATTCAATTGTCTTGGATGTGTTAATCTTCTTTTTTGATGTTTTGATTTTGGCCATGGATTGCAAAAATTGATATATATTCTTTCTATACTATCTTCTTTATTAAAAACATCTGAAATTTGTTCTATATTTTTTCTAATTAAAAATAAATTATTTGGGTTCTCAAAATTGTATGCTTGTTCAATATTTCTTTTTGATAACCCAAGCATTGCTTCAATCATATCAACAGCAATATAATTTTTGTCTTTATTTTGAGATGCGAGTGTTGCTATAAATAAACCTTTTCCACAACCTAGCTCTACATGAAGAGGTTGTTTTTTGGAAAATAAATTATTCCATTTTCCTTTATTAATATCTGGTTTATCTATATAAAACTTAGCATTTTCTAATTCTTCTTTTGCCCATTTTTTACGTCTGATTCTCACAAAAACAATCCTTTCTAATGTTTTTTATATGTATCTGTGTAAATTCTTCTTCTACTAATTTCTCTACCATTTAAACTTAAAACTCGATATGATTCAACAACTAGAGATTTAGATGTATTTTTTATCGTTCTAGTTTCTAATTTTTGTTCATATTCAACTTCTCTGCTTAAACCATATATTTTAGCAGATGCAATTCCACCACTTACTGATGTTGATATTTTTATTGGATAATCTCTATTATTTCTAAATTTAAAATCTAAAGATCCCCATGCAACAGTGGCATCTTGGCCAGCAGGGACATATGTTGAGACAAATGAATGGTTATGCCTCTCCATAATTTCTAAGTCTGCAGCTATTACAGCATTATATAATGTTGATGAGATTTGACAAACTCCTCCACCAACTCCATCTGTTACTTCGCCATTTTCATAAATAGCTGCATTTTTATATCCTGCACTTATTGTTCTTTTTCCAACAGTTTGATTATATGAAAATGTTTCTCCTGGCATCAAAACAAAACCATCAATTTTATTTGAAGCTAATCTTAAATTTGTAGTTCTATCTGGATTATTTACATATTTTGTTGAATATGATCCAAGTAAATTTGGGAATGCTTCTTGTCCTAAATCTTGAACAGTTACTTCTGGATATGTATATATTAAATCAGTTACATATTCTTCTGCATTACTATCATTACTAATTTTATTCATTAACTCATTTACGCTAAAATCTACACCTATTTTCTCAGCAAATACTGCATATGGATTTTTTGTAAAATAAGCATTGCTTACCTTTTTATATACTTCATTATGAATTGCCAATACATTAATTGGATCTGGGTATTTTATAGTAGTAGGTATATCTATTGATTTAGTGTTATAACTAATATCTTGTATTGCATATAAAATAGAATTTTTTAATTTCATAGTGTCTATTTCAGCACCATAATTTCCATTTGTAACAATTAATTTATCGTCTTCTATATAATATGATGCTTGTGATAGTTGATCTGGTAATAATGCTTGTATTTCTTCAATATACCTTGTTAAAGAATCATCATTATAAATTAGGTCTAAATCAATATTAACATTTGTTAATAATATAGATATATATTGTGTTATATCGTCAAACATTTTTCCTTTTTTAGATAAATTAAATGCATATTCTACCGCAGAGTCTATATCAAATCTTGCTTCGATTTGTTCAATTTCAACATAGTATTCGATATCATTATAAGTAAGAACTATGTGATCATTCATTCTACTTTTTAATTCGTTTGAAATAAGGATTTTAGCATCATCAACAGATAAACCTGATACATCAATTCCTTTTATATAAACTCCTTGCTGTATTACATCATTATTTTCTATTTTATTATAGAAAATAAAGCCAGCAAGAAATAACAATCCTATTACTACTATTAGTAATATAGCAAAAATAAGAATTGTATTATCATGTCTGAACATTTTTAATGTTTTTTTAACATTACCTTCAAAAAGTTCAAAATCTGGCATATCTTTTACTCCATTTTTTATTATTTATCTAAAACATCTTGCACTACAGAATGATCGCTATCATCGCTATCATCTTTTGAAAGTATAAATCCTGTAGCAATTGGCCTTGTTTTATGTGCTCCACTGCTATCTATTGGGTCATTAACAATACGGTTATTTACAACTAATACACTAGATGTTCCACCATCTAAATTTGCAGCATTATATGCTCCGTATTTTTGTAAAATTTCTATTAAATCATTCATATCGGCACCTGGCTTTGAAGCTGTTCTTCCATCTAATATTAAAAATAATACTATACCATCTTGTCTTTGTGCAATTGCAGTTCTTGGTGCTTCTCCCCATCCGCCATTACCTAAAACAGATGATGGTTTTCCATTTACAATTAGATATGGCCCAAATGTAACAGCATCTCTAATTCCTTTTTCTTGTGCTTCTGATACTGACATTTTGCCTAAAACAAACTTATCATCTTCAGTGAAGCCAATTATTCCACCTGATCCAGAATAAGATCTTTTTGTCAAATATTTACCAAAAGATACAGTAATACCAACTGGGCTTCCACCTGGTCCATTAAAGTTTTCATCATCAAAACCACCGCCATTAATTGCGATTAATGCATCATTATCTTCAGCCATCTTAGTTAAATACTGTCCAGATACATTTAATTTCTTAGTACAAACTGCATGAACTCTAGAAGGTTCATAAACAGCAACTAGATATCCATCATATCTCTTTCCTGATATTGGTATAATTTTATAATCATTATTTTTAGAATCTCGCTCTAATATTTGTCTTTCATATTCATTTTCATAAACAACAGAATTTTTATTTTTTCCAATTGATATAGAATTTGTGTCCGTCATTTCATCTGTCTCAATTACTCTATTTTTGTCAAGTATGTAAGCAATTGTATCATCATCATAAAACCATGTTGCATAATACTGATGAGACATAGTAGTCATTGCTGTTGTAACAAGCCACTCTCTAAATCCTGAGAATGGGCCATATAAAAGAAATAACACAAAAACAATTCCTAATGATGCTAATATAAATAGCATACCAAAAAAGTTTCTTGTTTTACTTGTTTTTTTCATTCTTGGTTTTACTCTTTTATATTCATTTTGTGATTCAGTAGTTGTTGAATAATCAATTTGATATTTTTCAACATTTATCCCATCTCTTATATCATCATATACTGTTCTTTTTTTACTCTTTTCTTGTTCTTCTGTAAAATTATTCATCAATTTTCTCCTTCATATAATTAACAGTATTATTTTATACAAAAATACTTTCTTTGTCCATACTAAAAGAATTGAATTATTAAAACATAAGCTTTATACTTCTTCAACTTTTTTGTTTCTATTAGAAATTTTTTCTTTTAATTTATTTATGAACTTATAAATATAATCATCTTTTAAAATTATTAACATTCCAATATATGTTATTACTCCAACTAAAACTTGAATCGCAACTAAAATTATGTTGAACATAAATTCTCCGTTTTTTTCTTCTTTTGCAAATCCATAAATAAAATTTGATATCGAACTTACACTTAATAATTTTCTTACTGCAAAGCAAAAGCCAAACATTACTAAAGAAGAAACAAGGTACTTTCTTGTTAATTTTAAAATTTCTTTTCCATTAATATCTTCTCTTACAAAGAAAAATTGTACTCCATCTACTACAAGTTGTGACAAAACTGTAGCTATACAAGCTCCAATTGAAGCATAAAGTTTAATTAAAATATAGTTTAAAACAAAATTAACAATTAATCCAATTGTAATAGAAATTGTAAATTCTTTTTGTCTTTTTGTTGGTAATAAGTATTGTGTACCAATAACATTTGCTACGCCCATTAATAAAATAATTGGACAAATTAAATATATTAATGTTACAACCTTGTCATAACCATCTCCCAAAAATACAGGCACAAATGCTTTTGCAACACTTACTATTCCAAATGTAAGGGGAAAACCTAAGAAAAACACAAAATTAAATGATAAATTTAGATATTCTCTTATTTTCTTTTTATCACCTGTAGCAAAAGTATTTGCCATTCTAGGTATCATAACTGTTCCTAATGATGTTACTATTGTAAGTAATAATCTTATTACTCTTTGTCCTTGCTCATAAAAACCAGTCTCTGATTTATCACTTACAAGTTTTCCTATCATTGTTGTATCTAATATTTTATAAATTTGATTTGCAATTTGTGGTACAAATAATAATGTAATTTGTGGCAAATGTCTTAAAAAATTTATATTTCTTACTTTTACACCTTTTAAATATTTTGGTAAATATAACCAAAGTGACATATTACCTAAGCAATCTGCCAAAGAGTATATTAATGTAAATTTTGCTAAATCTTCTTTAGTTTTTACAAAAATAAAAACTAGTGTCACACTACAAATTCTAACTAAAACATTTCTAGTAACTGTTCTTTTAAATTCTTCTATTCCTTGAAAAAACCAACTAATATCAAATGCAGCCCCTATTAATTCAAATAGTAGAATTCTATAATATAAACTATACTCTCCACTTCTCATAAAGAAAAAACTATAAACTAAAGTAGAAAGTATAATTGTTGTAAATCTAAAAATAACAATCTCAAAAAAGATTCTTTTTCTCGCTTCTAGATTATCTTGAGCATACGCAATCTCTCTTTGCCCATACATAGCAACTCCAAGAGAGCCAAACAAAATAAAATAAGTTACAATAGAATATGTGTAAGTATATATTCCTATTTTTTCAGCTCCTAATACTCTTGCTAAATATGGCGTAGTTATTATTGGTAATACTAAAATTAATACTTCATATATCAAGTTATAAAAATAGTTTTTAACTAAACTCTTTTTTGCCATTAAGCATTATCTCCTTTTTGTAATATACTTTATTATATTATCACTAAAACATGCTTTTTACAACAAATAAAAAAAGATTCTTAAGATTAATCTTAAGAATCTTTTTATTATTAATTAAATTCCTTTATATTTTTGGTTTTTGTTATATAAATAGAAACTTATGCCAGCAAGTGTAACTAATGCAAAAATGCTAAATAAACTTTCTCCTGTTGCTGGAATTGTTTTATTTGTAGTTGTTGTATCAGTTACATTTCCTAAATCTCCCCATTTGAAGTCATTTGCTCCATAGAAGAATAAATACCATTCGCCATTTGTCTTTTTATCATATAAAGCAAGTGTAACTGCTTCTTGATTTATATATTTTCCATTTTCGTTATCAGCCACAACATATAAATAATAATATGCATTATTATCTAAGTTATTTAAAACTATTTTATCAGAACTTGATGCACTATTAACAGTATGTTCAATAAAACTCTTATTACTTACAGTTACTGTTTTAGTTAATACACCATTATTTGATTTAGCATAAGATAATAAATCTGTCATTCCACTTGAATTTTTGTTTTTAATTTTATTTAAAATGTTATTATCAGTTATTTTTCCAATTTTTATTGTTAATTTTCTAGTATTGTTATTATTATGTGTAAATGTAGTAACAATTTGGTCTGATGAATCACTTAAAAATGTTGCATGAAATCCATCATTATTTTTGGCTTCTTCAAATCTTGTTAACTTTATATCTTCTGCAACAGCTTTTTTGTCACTTGCAGAACCTGGATTTTCTACAATAGTTAAATGCAATTCTTGATTTAATTCAACATATTTATCTAAAGAAGGAACAATCATTTTCTTTGTATTTTTGTCATATGTTATAACTTCATATCCACTTGATGAAGTACTTGTTAAATCTGGTTTTGTAGTAGAATCTTTAAATATATATCCATAGTAATAATGTCCATCTATTGGTTCTACACCTGTAATCTCAACTTGAGCATTGCTAACTCCTTGTTTTACCAAAGAATATTTTGCTTTGCTAAAATCTGTATAAGTTGTAGATGAATTATTGTTGCCATTGTCGCTATCACTATCATTGTTAGTACTTGTAGATCCAACTTTAACTCTAACTGATGTATCAGAAGTTGTAATATCATCCGTTCCGTTAGAAGCTTCTATATCAGTATAGCTTACTTCTGCTTCTTTTCCATCAGAATTTGTTTTTACTTTTAACATTACTTGGAAAACTTCTTCATCGCTTGAAGCAAATGCTGATTTTGTTAATGTAAGTCTCCCATTGTTAGAATTGTATGTAACAGCCCATCCATTTAATCCTTCAATACTTGTATCTGTTAATTTTTCAAATACTTCTTCATTATATTGTAAGAAACCACTAATTGAATTTAATCCATTACTTCCAACATCTAAATCAGATACTTTCATTCTTATTCCAATTTCATCACCTGATTTAATTGTTGCATTACTATTTAGTGTTATTGCAGCTTTATAGCTATATGCACTTGCATAAGTAAAACAAGCGCAAATAATTATAACTGCAATAATAGAAATCTTTAAAATACTCTTTTTCATTTTCATGATCCCCTTTTAATCATTATTATACAAAACTAGTATATATATAATAAAAATAAAAATCAAGGTTTTTATTTATTTTTTCCAAATTTATAATAATAGTTTTTTACATCACCAAAAACAGACTCTAAATACGTGGTTTTTCTGTTATTATCTGTCACTATAATATTAGGATAAATTTTTATCATTTTTTCATTTGGAAAATATTTTGATATTATTTCATTATTATTTCCATTTATCCCCTTTATATTTATTTTGTATTCCATAGACACATTATTTAAAAAATTATTTAATGCAACACATGTAATAAATATATCAAATAATAAAAATACCGATGTACTTTTAATTAAAATATTAAAATATCTGCATTTAATTAGTTTATAGTATAAGTAATTTATAAATGGATTAACCCAATTAATTAGCAAAACGCTTAATATCCCCCAAAGTATTGCGTAATATAAGCATGTTCTACCATTGATGTTTAAGAAATCATTTGAATAATCCCACCAAATCGCATGTAAAAATATTTCTCCTATTAAACTTGAAAAATATTCTATACTACAACCTAATATCATTCCATAAACAAACAATTTTATGTTTTTACTTTTATATTTCTTAAGTGAAAATATTAATATTACTGCTGCAATTCCATATATAATACAAAATGGACCATAAACAAAACTCTTTCTGCTCTCTAATGTCCATTTGGTAAATATAGCATATATAGTCTCTATTAAAAATCCTAGAAAACTATAAATTATTATATAAAAAAGTATTTTTAAAATAAGATTCTTTTTCATAAAAATATTATTTGTTGTTTTTATGAAAATATACAAAAAAGGTTTTAGATTTAATCTAAAACCTTTAACGTTTATTATTCAACGTCTGCAGAATTCTCTGGCTGTTGTGGTTCTGGTTCTTGTGTTGTAGTATTTTCAGCAGGCGGTGTATAATTTGGATCAGGAGCACTACACTTTGTGCATTTTCCATTTTCGAAGTTATGACCTGTTGCCTTATCAGCATTAGGTTTATTTGTAGTAGCATCATCTTCAGAACACTTATATATATCATATCCATCTGCTGTGCAGGTTGATGAAACAGATGATACAAAAACTGAATAATTATGTGTATGAGTAGGTTCTACTGTGTTATTGCTTGGAACAGTGTTTGTAACATTGTTATCTACAGAGTTTGTATAATCATTTGCTATATTGTTAACAGCATTATTTACTGCATTATTAACTGTATTATTTACAATATTGTTTACTGTATTATTTACTACATTTTTTGTTACATTATTAACTTCATTTAAGTTCTTTTCTACTTGAGGTGGAGGTGTAACTTGTCCTCTCATCATATCAGGTTTATATACTTTCTTTATTTCTTTATCAGTTAATTCTAAGTAATCTAATAAATCTGATACAATTTCTTTATTTTTGCTAACATTTGCTATTGCGAAATATAATTCATTCATCATTGCTGATCTAACTGATAAAACTTCAGTTCTTATATTATCCGCATCAAACTCTAAAGCACTTGGTATATAGCTAATTATTCTTGCTAAAGATAAATTTGTTTTAACATTTCCCATAATAAATGATGCTGCATTCTTCAAAATTGTTGGATTACCATTTTCAGATAAATTTTTTGCAATTGCTTTCATGAAATCTCTTTGTGTTCTCATTCTTCCATAATCATTATCACCATATGATGCTGGATATGAAGAACCATCATTATTATGCCTAAAACGTAACAATTGTTCTGCTTTATCTTTATCAATCAATTGTAAACCTTTTTTCAAATGAATATGCAATCCTTGAGTATCATCATCATAATTCATATCTATTGGTACATCAAATTCAACTGTTCCAACAGCAGAAACTATATTTGGAATTGCATTGTTTTCAATTACTACATAATAATCTAGTTTAATACCTGTTAAACTTTCAACTGCTTTTACAGTTCTTTTAACATCAACTTGATATACTGCATTTATTTTATCAAAACCACCTGCAACAACAGGATCATTTCCAATAAATGTATCTCTTGGTATTGAAAGCATTATAGCTTTTTGTGATTTAGGATTATAACCACAAACAATCATTGAGTCTGTTAGATCAGAACTTATATCTTTGCTTACTCCTAATAATAAAACAAATATTGGCTCATCTGTTCCCATAATATCAGATGTAACGCTTAAAAGAGCTTCTGTGATACTACCGTCTGCTTTCTTTAAATAATGCGCAAATACGCCTCCAGCAATTGCTACTATTAATAGTAACAAAGTAATAAGTATTAATATTACTCTTCTAACAATAGCACCTTTACTCATTTTAGGTTTTCCACTTGAGGTTCTTCTTTCTACTCTTGATTTTCTTCTGGGTTCAGCTGCATGTGTTCCATGTCTTCTATCACTTCTTGGAACATCAATTGTGATTGAATCTTCTTCATCATTTCTTTGAATATCTTCTTCTCTCAAAACTTTTTTCTCCTTTTATCTTTAGAATCTAATCTAAAATAGAATCTAATTCTTTCTTAATTTCGTCTTTTTCCATATCTTTTCCAATAAATACAAGTTTGATAATTCTATCTCCAACTTTTTCGTCCCAATTTTTCATCATATCAGGATTTTCTCTAATAATTTGATCTCTCTCGTTTTTAGGAGCAGTCGCTAGCCATAAACCACCTTCTCCAATTTGCATTTGATTACCAGCTTGTTCAAATATATAAGACATATCATCTTCATCTGAAAACCATAATATACCTTTGCATCTTATGATGTTTTTTCTCCATTTAAAATTAACAAATTCTTCAAATCTTCCTCTATTAAATGGTTTTCTTCTGGCATATACAAATGTTCCTATTCCATATTCTTCTGCTTCTCCTTCATCATGATGATGGTGGTGATGATGTCCGTGATGTTCGTGTTCCTCATGTTCTTCATCATGATGTTCATGTTCTTCATAATCATGATCATGATCATTCTCTTCTTCATCGTCATCATGTTCATTTTCATCATTTTCTAATTCTTTTACCCAAGCAGCAGAAGAAGCTGCTTTTTCAAAATCAAAATTATTTGTATCTATAATTTCCTTAACATCAACTTTTGCATAATTAGTTTCAATGATTTTTGCTTCAGGTTGTAATGCTCTAATAACTGCTTTTACTTTTTTTAATTCTTCTTCTGAAACATCATCTACTTTATTTAAAATAATTGTATTACAAAATTCTATTTGTTGAATTAATAGATTCTCAATATCTTCATCATCAATATTTTCTTTTACTAAGTCTTCTCCTGAACCAAATTCATATGCAAGTCTAGCTGCATCTACAACAGTTACTACATTATCTAATCTGCATATTTTAGGTAATCCATATTGCTCAGTTTGTTCTGAAAGAACTGTAATTGTTTGAGCTATTGGCATTGGTTCACAAATACCACTAGCTTCAATTAGAATATAATCAAATTTACCAGTTTTAACAAGTGCTGCTATTTGCTTCATTAAATCAACTTTTAAGGTGCAACAAATGCATCCATTGCTTAATGGTACTAAATCTGCATCTTTTTCGTTTACAATTCCTCCTTTTTGAATTAATTCAGCATCTATATTTACTTCTCCAATATCATTTACGATAACTGCTACTTTGTAGCCTTCTTGATTATTTAAAACGTGATTAATAAGAGTTGTTTTTCCAGCCCCCAAATAACCTGTTAATATTGTAATCGGAACAACTTTGTTCATTTCTTCCTCCTAATTTTTGCTTCATTTTTTTAAAACTTTTATTATTATACACTTTTTGCCAATTTTTATCAATAATAAACATTATTTTATGTATTAATTTTTTCTTAATTATCAAAACTATTTTTTAAAATGCCGCGTTTTCTGTTTTTTAATGAAAATAATAAATCTATAAAACCATCTTCATATGGAACAAACTTATTATCATTCATTAATTGTTTT
Organism: Clostridia bacterium; assembly: GCA_016290095.1. Taxonomy (GTDB): domain Bacteria; phylum Bacillota; class Clostridia; order TANB77; family CAG-508; genus Scatovivens. The sequence goes on along the minus strand of JAEESU010000023.1, from coordinate 58,516 downwards.
ATTTCATCCTTATTTGCCCATGTAATATTTTGTACTTCTTCTGGTTGCATTTTAAAACTATCCAAATCTAAATCACAATCATTAATTATATAAACATCTCCAAAACCATCTTCATAATTTATTGTAAAATATGGTCTTTCATTTGTAAAATCATGATTTAGTCCAATTTCTTCAAACATTTCTCTATGAATTGCATCTTCACTATCTTCTCCAACAATAGAATGACCTCCTGCAGAAATATCCCAAAGATTAGGATATTGTTTTTTAGTTGTTTGTCTTTGTTGAATTAACATTTCGCCATTTTTGTTAAAAACAGCTACATGAACTACTAATCCATATTCCCCTTCTTTTAATGCTCCTCTTTCTTGTCTTATGACAGTCTTTCCAGTTAAGTTCCTATATTTATCGTATACATCCCATAACTCCATATACATCACTCCTAACTTGGGAAAATTTTATCATATATTTTTAAATTTTCATATAGAAAAAACAAAAAAACTAGAAATGTAATATTTCTAGTTTTAAGTAGTTAAAGTAAATCTATAAGCCGGGTTCTGTCGCGAATAGTCATTTATCTAGAATATATATTGCTATATATTTCAAGCCACTCATAAAATCTATTAAATAAAAGACGAGCACTTTTATTTTCATTTAAGGTGTTGCTCCAGATAGGGTTTACACAGCCACTGCATCACTGCAATGCTGGTGAGCTTTTACCTCACCTTTTCACCTGAACCATAATATTTATGGTTGTTATTTTCTGTTGCACTTTCCCTGAGGTCACCCTCGCTTGACGTTATCAAGTATCTTTGCTCTATGGAGCCCGGACTTTCCTCTCATGTACCCTTTCGAGTATCATCAGCGACTACTCAATTTACTTTATTATTTACATTATTTCAGGTTCTTCATTAATAGGTGGTTCAGAAACAACTTTACCACTTCTTTTTCTAATTACACTTGGAATATTTCTACTAATAAACTCAACTAAAGCTCTTGATTTTGAGTTTTCAGAAACATTTAATGGTTTATCTACTTGTGTTAATCCAGCACTAGTATCCAAAAAAGCAAGTGGTACATATAATCCTTCATAATAATCTCTTCCTATTGCTGCACAAAGAAGTTCTTTTTGATCGCTATCTTTCATTTTTTCTATAGAAGCATCAAAATAATAAAAGTCTGATCCTATTTCAACTAAATTTGCCATATGATCTGAACCAGAATTGGTAGACCTACATTTTACTAAATAATTCTTTATACCAATTACATTTAACAAATGATTAAATGCTATAGAATTTGTATCAGGAAATCCTGGATTGTCTGTTAAGGCTGTTTGTAATGTCTCTAGATAAAACTCTTCTCCTTTGCTATGTGATTGAATATAGTTAGGATTAGAATTTATATTTTCAACAATATATTTAAATATTTTAATTTCATCCATTAATTGTTCTTCTTCTGTTCTAGGCTTTCTTCTTATACCTAAAAAGCCTAATATTTCTTTAGTATTATCATTAATTATCTTCTTATCCAATATTTCTATTCCTTCTAAATAAAGTTTTATTTTGACTACTGCATATATTAATGTAAGGGGTTTTTAAACACTTTTTTCATAAACCCTTTATTAATAATACCACAAAATGGCATATTTTTCAACCCTTTATCTTAAATTTATATTTATTTATTATATATTTAATCATTTTTATTGTAAATATAATAATTACTATTTTACTTTTTCAGCAAAACTGTTATTTATAATTTTATCATAAGGAGCTTCTTTTTCCAATTCACCTGCTGTTTTCATAACATTTTGCAATCTTTCAAAGCTTTCTTTTTTTAATACAGGTGTTTCATTCCAAGCTTCTATATCTTTATAACTTTGAACTGCAGCTGTTAAGATTTCTATATTAGTATCTGGAAAGAAATCTTTAATTATTTGAGCCGTTTCTTCAGAAGAATGATTTTTTACCCATTGCTCTCCTTTATAAACTGCATTTGTAAATCTTTGAATTAAATCACTATTTTTTTCAATAAAACTTTTCTTAGCAAAATATGCTGTATAAGGTATTTCTCCTGCTTCTTTTCCAACAGAAGCTACTATATATCCTTTTCCTTGCTTTTCTGTCATAGAAGCTGTAGGTTCAAAAAGTGTAACAAAATCTGCATCACCTGAAGAAAAAGCTCCAGCCATTAAGTCAAATTTTATGCTGTCATCTAAAAATAAATCTTTTTGTGGATCTAATCCATTATTTTTTATAACATATTCTAAAGTCATAAATGGAACTCCACCTTTTCTTCCTGGTATTATTTTTTTGCCTTTTAAATCTGTCCATTTAAAATCTTCTATTTCTTTTTTAGACACCAAAAAAGAGCCATCTTTTCTTGTTAATTGTGCAAAAACTTGCGTATAATCTTCCTTTCCCTCGTTATATACATATATTGATGCTTCTGGTCCTGCAAAACCAATATCAACTTGCCCAGATAAAACAGATGTCATAACACTATCCGCACCTTCACCTGTAATTAAATCTATTTCAATATTATTTTCATTGAAAAATCCTTGATTAATTGCTACATATTGTGGAGCATAAAATACAGATCTAGTAACTTCACTTACGTTTACTTTATCATTCTTAACTTGATTTATTTCTACTTCATTAACTATTGTTCCAGGTGTAGTATTCCTTGGTAAAAATAACAAATGTGCTGCATATAAAATAATTAAAACACCAATAACAATAAAAATTATTTTCTTTTTCAAAATTGCCTCCTATACTCTTCTAACTTTAAGGATAAATTTTTCTAATAGTAAAATACTCCCATACATTACTACAGCTAAAATTCCTAGTATTAAAACACTTGTCATTACTAAATCCAGTTTAAATACTTGGCCTCCATATACTATTAAGTATCCCAAACCTGCTTTTGAGACTAAAAACTCTCCAGAAATAACGCCAACTAATGACAAACCAATATTGACTTTTAGCGAATTAATAAATGTTGAAATATTGGATGGAATAACTATTTTAAATAATATTTTTGTTTTAGAACAATTAAATGTTTTTGCCATTTTTATTAATTCTTTATCAGTATGCAAAAATCCATTTAGATTTTCCAGAATTGTAACAATTAATGAAATGGCAACAGCCATAACAATTATTGCTTTCGTTCCTGCTCCAACCCAAACAATAATAATTGGTCCTAGTGCTACTTTAGGAAGGCTATTTAATACTACTAAATATGGTTCTGTTATTTTAGAAAAGAAGTCATTCCACCACAAAAGTACTGCAATTACAATACCCAAAATAGTTCCAATTAAAAATCCTATCACTGTCTCATAAGATGTAACAACTATATGTTTTAATAATCCATTTGATGATAAATTTATCAGAGTATTAAATATTCTACTAGGTTGACTTGTAATAAAACTATCAATAACTTCTTTATTTGCTAATGTTTCCCATAATAATATAAAAAACACCAATATTAAAATTTGAGTTACAAATATAAATAGTTTTTTTCTTTTTTTCTTAAATAAATACTCTTTCCTTTCATTCGATATCTTTTCCTTCATAAGTACTTAACTCCTTCCATAGAGAGTTAAAATATTTACTGAAATCGGGGTGTTCTCTGCAATTTAATGGTGTTCTATTTTGTATGTTGAAATCTATTCTATAAATACTCTTTATTTTTCCTGGCCTTTTTGACAATACTATTATTCTATCAGACATACTAATAGCTTCTGATATATCATGAGTAACCATTAATGCAGTAATACTTTCATTTTTCAAAATACGATAAATATCATTTGTTACATTAATTCTTGTTTGATAATCAAGTGCTGAAAATGCCTCATCAAGCAAAAGAATTTTTGGTTTTATTGCTAGAGTCCTTATTAGAGCTACTCTTTGTCTCATTCCTCCTGAAAGCTCTGATGGATATTTATTTATAAAATCAATGATTTCATATTTTCTTAATAGGTTCATTACATATTCTTTTGTTTCAGCATTTAGCTCGCCTCTAACATCTAAACCAAATAAAGTATTATCTAATATATTTTTCCATTCTAATAAGCAATCTCTTTGCAACATATATCCAACATTTTCAGAAATATTTTCTTGTCTTTCCCCCTCTATGTAAATTTCACCTATTGTTTTATTTTCTAGTCCAGCTATTAAAGAAAGCAGTGTTGATTTTCCACACCCACTTGGACCAATAACACTTACAAATTCACCTTTTTCAACATAAAAATTTATACCATCAATTGCTAATATTTCATCATTCTCTCCCTGATATTTTTTACTTAAATTTCTAACCTCTAATATTTTTTCCATTATTTTACCTTTCTAATTAAATTTATCCTATTTTAGTTTATGGTAAATTTTAAAAAATGTTTCAAAAAAGCAAAAAAGAATTCTAAGCATTTTGCTTAGAATTCTTTTGGTAATTTATTATTTATTTCCATTTGCAATTTCATTTAATAAATTCTGTAACTTGCCGTGTGTATTATAATTAGGATTATTTTTAAATGAAGTATATGTATATCCACCAATCCTATAAAATTCCTCATGATTTGCATTATCTCCTCTTTGAGCAATTGTACTTCCTTCTTGACTTGAACTATACAAATCAACTTTTACTTTTTTATTTAACAAATCTTTAATTCTTTGTCCTGAATCTTTTCCGGCATAAGCATTTACATATCCATCTAATAATTTTACTCTTAATTTTGCATTTGGATATTTACTAAGCATTTGTTCTGCAACTAGAAATGCTCCATAACCTCCATTGCTATAACCAACTAATATTACTTCTGAACCGCCTTTAACATAATTTTGAACAAATTTTAAAGAATTTGATATATTACTACTATTACTATAATAATTATTTCCTGTAAATTGAAGTATTAACACATCATATGCATATGCTTTTTGAGTTAAAGGATTTCTATGACCAGATACAGATGTAGTTGTCTCTCCAGATCCTGGGAAGAATACAACTATTTTACTTGAACTGCCACTTCTAGATTTGATAAATCCAGCATATACACTTCCATTTCTATGTACTTCATCAAATTGTGAATCAGATATTCTTTTATCTTCACTAACTATAGTTATTTTAGTTGGATCTACTGGATCCTCATCACCAGTTTTAATATGACCACATACACAAACATTATTTCCATTAAAATAGTGTGGTTCAATATAATCGCTTAATACGTTCTTGTTGCATAGCTCGCATATTTTAAGTTCACTATGTCCTGACTTTCCTCTATCGTAATAACTTATTTTATATTGATGGATTTCTCCTGTAGCTTTTCTTCTATCTGTAGCTCCACATGTTCTACATCTATATGTATCCATTCCACCATTTTGGCATGTACCTTTTGAAATAAGTTCATAACTATGGTTATGTGGAGCTCCTACTGTATTAGTAATCACAGTAGTATTAGTTCCTACCGTATTTGTATGTACAGTATTTGAAACTGTGTTTCCTACTGTATTATGATGAATAACTGTATTATAGTTAATCATATTTTGTTTTGTTGTATTTGTAGTAGTTGTTGTATTTGTTGTAGTTGCTGTATTTGTTGTAGTTACTGTATTTGTTGTAACTGTTGTATTTGTTGCAGTTACTATATTTACATGAGTTATTTGATTAACAGGCTGAGTAGTTTGTAGTGTTTGGAAAAGATATGTAAATAATGCCTGCACAAAATGTACAATAGCATCGAATAATCTCCTTACAGAACTTACAATAGTGGCACCAAGTGATTGCTTTTCTTCTTTTACATCATCTTCAATGTTTTCATTCATTATAACATCATTTGTACTGCTTGCTTCTACTCTTAGAGTAAATACTGAAACACTTAAAATTAATAGCATTATAACAAATATTTTTTTAGTTATAGTATTATTCATATATAACCTCCTAAGTTTTTCTAGGAAAAAATCTCCCCTAAAATATATTATACCACATTTTTCCTTAAATTTCAACAAAAAAGACTACGGTTTTATCCATAGTCTTTTATTTTTTATTATTGCCATTCTGTTGTTGATGGTGGTTTACTAGTAACATCATATATAATAAACTCTATTTTATCACCAAACTCGTTCTCAACTTGATTTACAATTGTTTCAATTTTGCTTATTGGAATTTCTGTTCCAAGCGCTCCAGGTCTTCCTGTCATAAAATCATTTGTAACAAATGTTCTTATGGCTATTGAATATTTCTTAGTAATACCAACTGGTATTAAAACAGCAAACGTCTGATTCACTTTGCAATCTGCAAGTGTTGATGTAACAATATAATCTATCTCGCGAAGTAACTCAATATTTTCATCTTCCATTCTCATATCATAACAATTTATTTGAGAATGAATTTTTTTCTTATTTAATATGTATCCTACTCTATTAATAGTAGGTATTGTGTCTGTGATTTCTTTAGCTTTTGATGTAAGTTCATTCCAATTAAATTCAAGTTTATTTCCGGTCATTAAACATAAATTTCTATAGCTCCTTGCATCGCCTTGAACACCCACTGATTTAATTGGTAATATATATCCTTTTTCAGATGTTCCATCTAATATTTCTGATAACTTATCTAGTTCTTCATTTGTAATACTAATTTCAGTAGTTTTATCATGACATATCAACCTTATTGCAAGTCCTGGCCCTGGAAATGGTTGTCTTGATGCTATTGCTTCATCTAGTCCCAATTTTCTAGCAACCCTTCTCACTTCATCTTTATGCCAATCACTGTTTGTTTCTACTATTAACCCTTTTTTTCTAGCCTCTCTTACAACAGCTACATCATTATGATGTGTTTTTATTTTATGTGCAAATCCACTAATATCAGGGTTACCACTCTCTATTAAATCTGGTCTCAAAGTACCTTGCGCAATAAATGTATTTTCTTTATCTAGTCCTAATCTATCAATTACATTATTTACAATTTGTATAAATACTTCTCCAATAATTCTTCTTTTTCTTTCAGGATCAGTTTCTTGTGATAATGGTCCTATAGTTCCTTGTTCTGTCTCTACAATTGCATTCATAAATATATCTTTCGCATTTTCTCTAATTAGATTTTTCATTCCTAATTTTTTTAGGTTTTCACAAACAATATCACTTTCATTTTTTCTCATAAATCCAGAATCAACATGAATTGCATAAATATTATCTGGATTTAAAGCTTTAATAAGGAGTGCTGCTGTGACTGCCGAATCAACTCCACCACTTACTAAACAGATAACTTTATTATCTCCAACTTTTTCTTTAATCATTTTAATAGATGTTTCTATTCTATCTTCTAAAGCATAAACTTCTTTATATTCAGCAACTTTTCTTATAAAGTTTTCTAACATTTTCATTCCGTTTTCTGTTAAATCTACTTCTGGGTGGAATTGAAATCCATACATCTTTTTTTCTATAGATCCAACTCCTGCTATTTCATTTCCGGACTTAGCGATAATTTCAAATCCAGTTGGAGCAGTTTTCACAGTATCTCCATGACTCATTAAAACTTTCTGATTTTCTTCTAGTCCAGCAAAAATTGGAACTTTATTATTAATTACAACTTCACATTGTCCGTATTCTTTTTTTGTGTTACTATCTACAACTCCATTAAAATAATCTGACATAAGTTGCATTCCATAGCATATGCCAAGAACAGGAACTCCTAATTTGAAAATACTTTTATCAAAGTTTAATCTTTGAGCTTCACCAATATTATTGGGTCCACCCGACAATATAATAGATTTGTATTCTTTTAAATCTTCACTTTTAACACTTATAGGGAATATATCTGATTTTACACCGAGTTCCCTTACTCTTCTATCAATTACTTTCGTGTATTGTCCTCCGCAGTCCAATATGGCTAACTTTTCCATTTATTCCTCCTAATATTACAATTTACAAAATCATTATATTATAAAAAGGCTAACATAGCAAAAACTATTTTAGCCTTTTATTCTCTTTAATCTTAAAGCATTTAATACAACTGTTAAACTACTGATTGTCATTGCAAAAGATGCAATCATAGGATTTAATACTATCCCAAATTTACTTAATAATCCACATGCAATTGGTATCATACAAATATTGTAGAAAAACGCCCAAAACAAATTTTGTTTGATATTTATTATAGTTTTTCTACTAATATAAATTAAATCATTTATTTTATCGATATTATCATTCATTAAAACAACATTTGCAGAGTCAATGGCAATATCTGTTCCATTTGATATAGATACACCTATATCTGCATTTACTAAACTTATACTATCATTTATACCATCACCACACATTAAAACCATGCCATTGTTTTTAAGTTCTTTAATCTTTTCTGCTTTTTCTTTTGGCTTCACATTTGAAATAATATTTTTAATTCCAATTTCATCTGCGATAAATTCAGCTGTTTTTTCATTATCTCCTGTTAGCATTATTACTTCAATATTTTGTTTTTGTAGTTTTTGAACTGTGTCTTTTATTCCATCTCTTATTATATCTTTTACGCCTATTAAAGCTAATAATTGATTATTTTTGCTAATATACAAAATACTATTACCTGCTAAAGTAAGTCCTGTTTCATCATCATTTTCTATTTTTATATTATTATTAACCATTAGATTCTTATTTCCAACGTAAAATTCATTATTATCAATTCTAGCAAAAACACCATATCCAGAAATTGCTTTAAAATCTGATATATCAATTAAATCTAATTTTTGTTCTTTAGCATAATTAACAATTGCTTTTGCAATTGGATGTTCAGACTTACTTTCTATACTTGCTAAATCTGAAATTATTTCTTCATTTGTTAAATTTGAATAATTATAAATTTTGTTAATGCTTAAATTTCCTTTTGTTAATGTTCCTGTTTTATCAAATACAATTGTTTTAATTTTATGAGCATTCTCAAGAGCTTCACTTGATTTTACTAATATTCCTTTTTGACTACATAATCCTGAAGCAATTACAATTGCAAGAGGTGTTGCTAATCCTAAACTACAAGGGCAAGCAACAACAAGAATAGAGACAAAAATATTCATTGTTACTGAAAACTCTTTTGAAATTATAAACCAAATAATTGATACTATAAATGCTAAACATATAATAAATGGAACAAAATAACTACTTACAGTATCAGCTATTTTCGCAATTGGAGCTTTCGAGTTTGTACTTTCTGCAACAAGTCTAACAATTTCTGATACTGTTGATTCTCTTCCTATCTTTTCAGCATAGTATTTTATTGTGCCTTCATAATTTATACTTCCAGCTACAACTTTACTACCTTTTTCTTTCTTTACTGGTACACTTTCTCCTGTAATAAATGATTCATCTATATGAGTAACACCATCTATTATCTCACCATCAACAGCTATCTTTTCTCCAGGCCTACATATAACAATATCCCCTTTATTTATTTCATCAATTGTAACTGTAGTTTCTTTTCCATCTCTTTCTATAACTGCGTTTTTAGGAGTTATAGTAACTAATTTTTGAAGAGCTTCTTTAGTTTTATTTTTATTATTATTTTCAACATATTTACCAATTTTTATAAAAAATAAAACAGTTGAAGCAGATTCAAAATATAAATTTTCAACATAATCTACATTCCCAATTAAAATTTGTATTGTACCATATATGCTATAAAAATAACTAGCTAAAACACCTATTGTAACAAGTGTATCCATATTTGGTGTTGCATGTATTAAATTTTTAAAGCCATTAAATAAAATCTTTCTACCTAACACTAGGACTATTGTTGTTAAAACTAATAAGCAAACCGAATAATTTATTGGGTAATTCATCATATTTAAAAATGGTATTACTGGTAATCCTACCATATGTGACATAGAAATATATAAATTAACTATTGATAATATAGAAATCATAGCCAAATTTATCTTTTCATTTCTATTTACTTTTTGTTCTCTATCTAAATTACTAATACCTAAACTCTTAAATCCAGCCTTTAAAACAAATTTATTTAAATCATCAATATTCAATTTCTTATCATCATACTCAATACTTGCAGTATTCATAACAAGATTTACAGTGGCTTGTTTTATACCATCTTGTTTATTTAAGTATTTTTCTAATCCATTTGAACAAGCAGAGCATGTCATCCCATCAATATCTAAAATGATTTTCTTCATATTCCCCCCTTGAAATCATTTAAAGTATATACCCTTAGTATTTTTTAGTCAATCAAAATCAATTAAAAAAAGAGCTAGATTTCTCTAGCTCTAACATTTTATATTTATTGTACTCCTCCAATTATTTCTGCAATACCTTCTGCCGCATTATTACATACACTTCCGTGATATCCTCCAACATTTTCTGTGCCAACATCAGGATTATCTGACTCTCTATCCATCAACAAACGTGTACTTTGACTAACCTTTCTTCCATCGCCTGTTCCAAAAATATATACACTCGTTCCATCAGCAGTCATTTCATCAACTCTACCTGCCCACAATTCTGCCATTCTCTCTGAAGTATCCTGACCGGCATGTGGTATACTACTTGCAGCATCTGCTAGAATTACAATGTCAACTCCTGTCATATCAGCATGATATACATTCTCTCCGCCCATACTAGTTGCTATTACAATTGTTATTACATCATCATCAGCTGCACTTGCTGTTATTGCTTGATTTGACTCATTTCTTGATTGTGTTGATGAAAAGTTTCCATTGTCAATTCTAGTAGTAGGAATAAATTCATAACTATCAACCATTGATGTTATAGGAACGCCATCTACTACTTGATTTAATATACTATTATCAGAATTTGCATTTTCACCAAATCCACCTAAAACTATTAAGTGAACTTGTTTCTTAGCAGCTTTTACAGCACCACAAACACAGTTTGGATTTTGATCTGAATATGAATGAGGAATAATATTTGGACTTAAAATATTATCATTGCATATTGAACATATTTTAATTTCACTATGTCCAGAGTCTCCTCTATTATAAAAACTTGTTTCATATTTGTGCAAATTACCCGTTATTTTCTCTCTCTTTATACTCTGGCAAACACTACAAGTACTTATCTGTATACCTTCATTTTTACATGTTGCTTCTTGTGTAACAACATATTGATGCCCTGGAGCTTTACCAAATGCAAATGTATTTGGTGATTCTGCACCACAAATTGCACAACTTAAATAATATTTTGGAGTTTCAGTACATTTTGGTTCTGAAACCAAATACTGCTCTTCTGCTTTTTTAATAAACTCATGCTCTTTTTTGGCTATTTTTTCTACTTTAAATTCTAAACAATATGAACATCTAGATGTAATTTCACCTTCCTTAGAACATGTTGCTTTTACTCTTCCAACTTCTTCCCATGAGTGATTACAAGCTTTTCCTCCATTGTCTCCTCTTTTCCAAGTAAACTGTTTAAAACCATCTACCGTTTTTTTAGCTAGGTCAGATATACGATCAAAAAAAGTTCTTGGAGTAGTAACATTTTTTTCTTCAACTACTTCTTTTGGTTCTGGTTCGTTTTTCTTAGGTTTAATAATTTCGTCTTTGACAGCAATAACCAGTTCTTTAGCAGCATCAAATAGTTCTTTAGTAGCATCTATAAGTTCTTTAAATGGATCTTTTTTTTCTTCTTTGGACGTAAAATCCGTAGCATCTTTTATTGTAACAAAATCGTCCTCTCTCACAACCATTTTTGCATTAACTTTAACAGTTAATAAACACATAAATATAACTATCAGACTAATAATCATTAATAACTTAAATGATTTATTACACATGGGAAAATCCTCCTTTTGTGTTATTTTTTTTATAGGGTAAAGCCCTACAATTTTATTATAACACAAATTGATATCTTTTTCAATATTTATGCCACTTTCATCTACTACTTTCATGAAATTCTAATAAAAAAATCAGTATCTACAATACTGATTTTTAACAATTAAATTTTTACTCTGCATTTTGATTATCTTTTTTTATAAGATGCTAAGTCTCTTATTCCTAAAGCTATTATCAATATTCCAAAAGCAAACATAATTAATTGGAATATTGAAACTTGCCCAAAAATAAATTGAATTGCTGTAACTTTTTCTCCATTATATGTATATGTTGAGTTTCCGCAAACAAATGAAATTAAAACAGCTATTGCCGAAATAATTTCTTGAGCAAATACAAAAATGCACCATACAATTCCTAAAACTATTTGCCTAATTCCTTTGATTTTGTATATAATATCCTGAGCCTTCTGCATTTTTTCTTCATCTATTGCTTGGTTAGCATTATTTAGCCAAGTATTACTATTAGTAGTATTCTCAAAATTCTCTATTTTTTGGGGCTTACTTTGCTTTTTAAACAAAAAAATACACGCACAAAAAAATCCAAATATCATTATTGTTGGTAAAAGCATTGTGGTTAATAATGTAATAACATTAAAATTTGCTTTCATAAAAATTATTAAAGAAAAGCATATTAAAATCATCAACATAAACCATCCATTATACTGTGTATCACTAACATTTGGTATATAATCATATTTTTTAGGCATAAAGAAGACGGCAGTACTAAGAAATATTATTCCAACAATAATAACAATATATCTAGTATAGTCTGTTCCCAGCAAATTTTCGTTAGGATTTTGGGGATTATATAATATTTTTTCTTCTTTATTAAATGGTTCATTTGAAATTTCAGAGTCTGATTTTGCTAGGTATTCTTCATTATTAACTGTAAAGTTATAATAATATATATAATAAGAGCTAGTATTTCCATCTGAATCTGTACTTTCTTCTAGTGAACTATATGAAAATTGTCCTGTCGTTTTTACATAATTACTTATTTTCACCATTTGGACTATTCCATATATAATAAATCCCAAACCAATAATAGCACATAATATAAGAACACATATTTTTTTATTATCGTTACTCAATTTTATACTCCTAAATTTTTATTATTATAATTGAAAATTTAACTTCATCGTCTCTAGCAATAGTTGGTACCAACAATATAGTTATTTACAACTCGATAGCTCTCTTGACGGTTGATATTAAAATCAATCAATTATTATATTATAGTATATCATATATTTAAAAAATACAATAAATTTTTAAATGTTTAATACAAATTTATTAATTTCAAAAAAAAAAAGAGACACCTGTCTCCTTTCTTGCCGTCTGTTCTATAAAAAAGTTTGAACAGATACATCGTTGGTGCCGATGGTGGGACTCGAACCCACATGGTTTCCCGCAGCATTTTGAGTGCTGTGCGTATACCAATTTCGCCACATCGGCATATATTATTCTTTTAACATGTTTTATATTAACATATAAATTTTTATTTGTCTAGCATTTATTTTTTATTTTATATGTTTTTTGAGATGTTATATGATATAATTTTTTATATTTATGAAAGGAATAATTTTTATGAACGAAATTTCTATACCAAAAAACTTTAAAACACAAAAAATTCTATTTTCAATTCTTATTATAATATTTTCCCTTGGACTTGTTGTTAAAACTTTTCAAAATGATACTTTTTTTAACATTTCTATAGGAAAATACATTTTAGAAAACGGAATTGATATGAAAGAACATTTTTCATGGACTGAAGGATTGGATTATACCTATTCACACTGGGCTTTTGATGTGGTTATATATCTTTTATATAATATTTCAGGATATACTGGAATTTATATAGGATTGCTTATATTAACAGCTATAACAAATGTAGTCCTTTTCAATTTAATATCTAACAGAACTAAAACACCTTTTATAGCATTAGTTGTGACATTATTTATAGCTTTCTTATCTAAAGAATGCTATGCTGCAAGATCACAAATCACATCATTTATTTGTTTCATTATAGAAATTTATTGCATTGAGCAATTTATTGATACAAATAAAAAAAGATATGCAATTAGCATAATTATTTTATCAATCGTAATTGCAAATTTTCATGCAGCAACATGGCCACTTGTCTTAGTTCTATTTTTACCATATTTTGCCCCAGCCGTATTAAACTCTCTTTCAGCAAGGAGCATCTATTTAGTTTGCGCAAAATATTATGAAAAAAAATATTATAAATATAAAGACACTAATCCTGAAAAAGCGGAAGGTTATAAAAAAGATTTTAATGATTATACAAAATTTGCAAATGAAAAAACACGTAATACTAATAATAAAATAATTCGAAAAGATAATTACAATGCAAAAAGACTTCTAATACTATTTATAACCGTATGTTTTACTGGATTATTAACACCTATTCATGGTGTTCCATATACGTATATTATAAAATCTATGCTAGGAAAAAGTAATTTTCCAAATAATAGTTCTATTGATTTTATTTCAGAAATGCAGCCATTAGTATTAGTCTCATTTATTCCTATGATTTTATTTATAATTACTTTTATTACATTATTAACTTTTATGCCAACAAAAATAAAATCAGAACATGGATTTTTGATACTTGGATTAACTTTAATGGCTTTTATGAGTAAGAGATATACATTTTTACTTATATTGTTGGGAAGTTATGTAATTGCAGATCTTCTTTCTCAAGCTATACTAAATAACGCTAGTGATGATTATGAAAAAATTAAAAATATCCGAATAACACCATTTGTTTTTGTAATTTCTTTAATACTAGTATCGACATTCTCAATATCTATGCTAGTTACACAAAAATCGGTAAACTATGTTGACGAAACAGCATATCCAGTCGGTGCAACTCAATTTATATTAGATAATTTAGATTATAAAAACATAAAAATTTATAACAGCTATAACAATGGTAGTTACTTAATGCTCAATAACATAAAAGTTTTTATTGATTCAAGATTAGATGTATATTGTAGTGAATTTGCAGACACAGATATTTTTAAAGATTATATTGAATCATCAAATGGATCTACATATTATAAAGATGTATTTAACAAATATCAATTTACTCATATCTTACTTAAAAACAATACTCTTATAGATGTGTATATAAAATATGACGATGACTATAAAGAAATATATTCAGATGACTATTATACATTATATGAAAAAGTATAAAAAAACCTAAACTTAAAGTTTAGGTTTTTTATATTATTTCATCTTTAAAACTAGTACCATTTTCTAGTTTTTCTAATCCTAATATATCTAAAATTGTTGCGGAAATATCTGCATATGTTTCTCTTATTCCTAAATCAACGTTTTCTTTTAATTTTTTTCCATATGCTAATATTGGAATATATTCTCTTGAATGATCAGTACTTGGTGTACTTGGATCATTTCCATGGTCTGCAGTAATAATTAACAAATCATCATCTTTAAGAGAATCTAATATTTCAGGTAATTTCTCATCAAATTCCTCTAATGCTCTAGCATATCCTTCTATATTGTTTCGATGTCCGTAAAGCATGTCAAAATCAACTAAATTAACAAAAATTAAATCTTCTTTAGAATTTCGGATTTCAGAGATTGTTTTTTCAATTCCATCTGTATTTCCATTTGTATGTATTGCCCTTGTTATTCCTCTACCGCTAAATAAATCTTCTATTTTTCCGATTGCTAAAACAGTTTTACTATTATCTACAAAAACATCTAGCATAGTTCTTCCGAAATCTTCAGCTTCAAAATCTTTTCTATTATATGTTCTTGTGTAATCTTCATTACATGTTCCAATAAATGGTCTTGCTATTACTGTTCCTATTCCATAACATTTTTCATCAATAACATTTCTTGATATACGACATAATTTATATAAATTTTGAACACTCATAACATCTTCATGCATAGCTATTTGAAATACACTATCAGCAGAAGTATATACTATTGGCATCCCAGTTTTAACAGATTCTTCTCCATACTGTTTTAAGAAATCAGTGCCAGAACCTTTTTTATTACAAATAAATCCTTTTATTCCTGCACGTGAAGATATCTCATCTAGTAATTCTTGTGGAAATCCATCATAATATGTTTTAAATGGTTCATCTTTAATAAAACCAGCAATCTCCCAATGACCAACAGGGCTATTTTTTCCTTTTGTTTTTTCAGCTGCTTTTCCATAAATTCCAATAGGGTTAGATTCTTTTTCTTTTATTGTTAATCCTTGAATATTGTATAATCCTAATTTCTTCATATTAGGAATATCAAGAGTAGTATTATAATAAATTCCTTCTAATGTATTGCTTCCTTCATCTCCATATTCTTTAGCATCTGGAGTTTCTCCTACTCCGAAACTATCTAAAACAATTATAACTACTCTATTTATCATATTTTATTCCTCTTTCATATCATCATCTTTTGGACTTTCTTCTTGTTTTTCCTCTTCATTTGTTTTTGATTGCTCTTTATTTTGTTTTAATTCAACATCATACTCATATACAAAAACATCTTTTGTTTTTGGAACTAATAAATTATTGCTTTCTGTAAAATAATTATTTGTTCTAAATTTATTTTTTCCAACTAGTGTAAACTCTAATTTTCTACAATCTAAAAATACACATGAAGAAACATTCATTCCAAGTGGGAGTGTTTGATTTGTATTATCATAAAAAATTGAATTTGTATAGTAAATAAGAGGTAGTCCTTCTTTATAATTTAGCTTAATTAAATTTAATGCCCCTTCACCATCATCATTATATTCCTCTAATGCTTTTTCAGGATTTAGATTGTAAACATCGAATGAATTTTCTTTTACTTTTTCTGTTATCTGAGAAACTTTATATAAAGAAAAATCATATTGAGCTTTATTCTTTGGAGTTGTTCCTTCTAGATAAGTAATTATGCTTTGTAATTTTTCAGTAAAATCAAAGACATCAATTTTTTTATTTATATTTAATATTTTGAATTTATTCTTTTCGCTTTCTCTATGTCCTCTACTTCCGATATATTTTAGTTTTCTATTATCATCGTCTACGCTTCCAAATATATCAAAAGTTTCTTCATCCATAATAAGTCTATTTTGGTTAAACTCATCAACTAATTTATTTAAAGTGTTTTCAAGGGCTAATTTGTTTAAATCATTTTCTCTAAGCATATTTAGCAAATAAAGCACTTCTGTCTTAGCTATAAATAAGCTATCCATCTCTTCTTTAGACAATTTCTTTCTTTGAAGAGTATCCATTTTAGCGCCTAAATCTTCAAAATCTGTTTCATATGAAAATACTTTCTTTAATGTTTTCTTTGTATTTTCTTCTTCTGATTCACTTCCCATTTCTAGGCTTAATTTTTCGTCTTTATTTGAGAATTTCCAGAAATCAAATATGCTCTTTTTATGTTTATCTATTTCTTCAATATATAATGTCGCATTTTTTACTTTTGAAATAATATTTTCTAATTTTAATTTTAAAGCTTTTAAATCTTGATTTAAGTTTCTATAATTTCTTTCTGCTTTTTCTAATAATGAATACACTGTAACTAAATCCTCTATTGTATAATACCTTTTATCTTTATATGCAGTATCAAGCACTTCCATATCAATATGGTTATTTTGAACAAATTCAGTTTCTTCATTATTCTCGTCATTTTTAGCTTGTTGTTTTATCTTTTGATTGATTTTTGGAGATTTAAAAAAGTATTTTACTTTTCCTATAAAAGTCTTCTTATATTCTAGATATGTTGAAATTTCTTTTTGCTTTATAAGATATTCATCTTCTTTAACTTTAACATCTATTTTTATTTTATTAAGTTCTTCTTCTGCTTCAGCTATTTTTTCATTTTCAGCCTTTATTTCGTCTATAGCAATGCAAAATTCATCTTTAATAAATTCAGTTAAAACTTCAAAAGTAAGCCTTTTATCGCCATAATACAATTCTAATCCATTATTACTATCTACCTTTGTAATAAAGTTAAAATGATTTTTTATTTCAGTTTGCAAAATAAACAAAGCTTTCATTAACTTATAGAATTTAATAGCTTCATCTTTACTGCTTAATTTTATTTTATAACTACTCTTTATTGTGTCATAAACAACAGTTTCTCCTGTTATTTGAATAGATAGGTTATTTGTTTTACTATATACTTCAAATGTTAATGCCCAATCTTTTGTAAAAAGCCACAAATAATTTTCAAGATCTGCTATTTCGTCTCTATTTAAATATTCCTCAGAATAATTGACTGCATTAATAGGAACATATATTTTAGGTGCGATTCTTGCTTTAGAATTTAAAAATTCTATCTTCAATTTTAATAGATAGAAAAATTCAGCAAATGTTTCTTCTTTTGAACACACAAGCATAAAGTATCTTCCTGTAACATCTGAATAATATATTTGCCACATATTATCTTTATTGAATTTTACTTTAAAAGGTTCTTTCTTATTTAAATCTTTTTGAACAGTTGTAACTGTTTCGATATCACTAATAGAAACTGTATTTAACATATGGACAAACTGAGAATAATATTCAATATCTTCATCATCATCACTTTGCAAAATGTATTTATGTAAAGGTAGAGCTTTAGCGTATTTGTCTTTTAAAGGATCTGTTCTTAAACAAGGAGTAACTAATATATCTATTTTATCAATAGGTACAAATCTAAAAACTCTATGGTCCTTATCGTTACTTAATCTTGTTACATTATAATTTAAAGGATGAAATTCTGTTAAACTATCAGGAACATCCTCTAAATCTAGACCTAAATACTCTAATTTCTTTTGTAAATCAGCCTTTGCAACACTTTCCACTTTAATATCTCCCCTTTTAATTATATACAGAGTGAGTATATCACAGAAAAATACTTTTATCAATTATTTTAAATTAATAATTCCGAAATTTTATTAGTGTAAAAAATGTCGAGTTTGCTCATTGCTCTTGTTATAGCAACATATAGAAGTTTAATATCTAAACTGTTATTTTTATATTTTTCATTATTAACATTAAATAATATTACACTGTCAAATTCTAGTCCCTTTGCTAAATATGATGGGACAATTGAAATGCCAGCATTATACTCTGAATCTTTACTTTGTATTAGTTTTATTTCTAAACCACATTGATTCATTTTTCTTTTTATCATTTGGCATTCTTCAATATCTTTTCCTATAATTGCAATTGATTTAAAATTTTGTCCTTTGTAATCTTTTATTTTATAAATGATTTCTTCTATAATGCCATCAATATCTTTTTTAGGTAGTATGTGTATGGAATCTTTACCTTCTATTACTGGTTCACCTTTTACTATAAACTGTTTTTCATATTCTGGAAGTTTATCTATTACCGAATTGGCTTTATTCATAATATCTTTTGTTGTTCTATATGTTTTTTCTAATGTTGTGTATTTAGCTCCACCTTCTGGAAATTCTATATCTATAAATCTCTTCCAGTTTTCAATTCCTCTATAAAAATGAACTCCTTGTGCAATATCTCCTAAAATTGTCATTGAATTACTTTTTAAAATTGTTTTTAAAACACTAAATTGGAACTCACCATAATCTTGTGCCTCATCTATAATTACATGTCTTAATTCTTTTTGAAATTTAGCTCCGTAAATTCTATAATGTATATAAATAATTGGTGCTAAATCTTCAAATGTGACTTCTCCTTTATCTAAATTTTTTATTGTATTATTTTTTAAATAAACTGCCAATTCTTTGTTATCTATTTCACCATAAATGAAGTTATTCACAAAATCTTTATAATATTCTAATGAACTTTTTTTGCCAGTCTTATTAAAAAATTCATCTACAATTTTAATATCATCGTTTTCAAGATACTTTAATAATTTTTCTGTTTCTTCAAATATATTAATTCTCTCTTTATTTTTCTCGTCTTCTGATATTAAGTCATTTTTCATCAAGTTATAAATTCTTGCTTTTCTCTTATCAGTAATTGTTTTATAAATAATATCTTTATTTAATTTTATTTTTGAAAAAATATGTTTTTTAACTTCGTTTATTCTTCTTTCAAAATCTAAATCTTTATATGTTTCTAAAAATAATTTCTGAATATTTTCAAATCTGTATATTCTTACATTATCTAGCCAAAAATCTTCTTTTGGTAAATAGTTTTCTTCTACATATTTTAAATATTTATCAACAACATTCTTAAAACTAATAGATGATTTTAGTTTTGATTCTTCAATAATTAACTTGATATCACCATGATTAATTTCATCAAAATCTTGATTTACAATTGTAACAAGTTTTTCATTATTATCAGATATTTTTAACTTTTTCCCAATTATTTCATATGCAAAATCTTCAAAAGTATATTGTTTAACATTTTCAACGCCTAAATCAGGTAAAACATTTGAAATATAGTTTAAAAAGAATTTGTTTGGTGCGATAATCATAAAGCTTTCAGGATCAAATTCGTTATTACAATTATAAATTAAATATGCTATTCTATGTAGAGCAATTGTTGTTTTACCGACTTCCAGCAACTCCTTGAACTATAAGTGGTTTATTCATATCTGCTCTTATAATATTGTTTTGTTCAGCTTGTATAGTTGCAACAATGTTTTTTAGCCTATCATCAGCTTTTTCTTCTAATGCTATTTGTAATAATTCATCATTTGCTTTTAAATCAATATCTGAATATTTTTGTAGGGATTGGTTTTCGATAAAATATTGTCTTTTTAAAGAAATTTCACCTTCTATTATTCCATCAGGTGATAAATAATTTGATTTGCCGGATTCTACCGGTCATAATATAGATTTGATATTGGAGCTCTCCAATCAATGATTATAGGTTTTTGAGTGTCACTATCTAAAACTGATAATTTACCTATGTACAATTTTTCTTTACTTTCATTATCTGGTGTAAAATCAATTCTTGCAAAATATGGCTTAGCTTTAATTTTACTTATATCAGATAATTTCTTTTCTCCCATGTATACAATATGTGCTCTAACATAGGAATCCTTGTCATAATGTGTATCTGTCTTTTTCAAACTTTTTTCTAGTTCTTTTTCTTCTGCTTGCAGTTTTTCAATAACATTCTTAAGTTTCTCCTTTTCTCTTAAAAATTCTTTTTCTTCCATTTAAAACCTCCTATTTTAAATTTTTAGAAATGAAAATCCAGTTAGAAAATATAGACGCCAAAAGACATCTATTTTATAATAGATGTCTTTTTTTCCTTAAGCGTAATTAATATTTTAACATAAAAATTTTATATGTCAAGTATTTTTAATATGTAATTACAAATTCACTTATAAATCCTGATGTATTATAATTAAATTCAATATTATATTCGTGTTTATCTTCTATATTTTGTTTTATGGTTACCAATTTTTGATTGTATCTTTTTACTTCTGAAGAATTTTCTGGTGAGTCAACTGTCTCTCCTTTTTGAGCATCTTTATTTATTTTATTTGAAACAGTTACTGCAGGAATTTTTTCAATCATATTAGAGTTGTTATTTGCATTTGCAATTAATCTTGTAATTAAAAGGCTTAAATCTGTGCCTTTCTTTTTTCCACTAAATGTTTCAAACTGTGAATTAAATGCTTCTGCTTCTCGAGCAGAAAAAGAATCAACATCACCTGTAATTGATTTTTGTGCATTTGTGAACAATAATATACATGCCCCAACTAAAATAATTCCTAAAAATACAGCTCCTACTATAGTTATTGCATTTGGTCCATCATTCATAATAAATTCTCCCATAAACAATATGTTACTATTATTATATATTTGTTGTTTCATAAATGCCATATTTTTAACGAAAAAGACATCTATTTGTAATATAGATGTCTTTTTAAATTATCTTGCAAAATTTTTAATTTCTTCTTTTATTCTTGAAACAAATTCTTCTACTAGCATTGATCCAATATCTCCATCTTTCCTTGCTCTTACTCCAACTGTATTTGCTTCTACTTCTTTATCTCCTAGTATTAACATATATGGTACTTTTGATAGCTGTGCTTCTCTAATTTTATATCCTATTTTTTCTTGTCTATCATCAACATCAACTCTAATTCCTTCTTTAACCAAAGCATCCCTAACATTATTAGCATATTCTAAATGTCTGTCAGCAATTGGTAATATTTTAACTTGCTTTGGACATAACCATACTGGGAATTCGCCTTTTGTTTCTTCTATTAAGAATGATATAAATCTGTCTGAAGATCCTAAAATTGCTCTATGAATAACAACAGGTCTATGTTCTTTTCCATCTTCTCCTATAAATGTTAAATCAAATCTTTCTGGTAAAGCAAAGTCTAATTGACATGTTGGGATAGTTACATCATGTCCTAAAGCTGTTTTAATTTGAATATCTATTTTAGGTCCATAAAATGCTGCTTCTCCTTCTGCCTCATAAAAATCAATATTCAATTCTTTTAAAATTGCTCTTAATTGACTTTCTGCTGTTTCCCACATTTCATCATTATCAATATATTTTTCTTTATTATTCTTATCTCTTAATGATAATCTAAACTTAAATCTATCTCTAGAAAATCCAAAATCTTTGATATATACTTCAAAAATTAAGTTTATTACTCTACCGACTTCTTCTTTTATCTGATCTGGTCTTACAAATAAATGAGCATCATTTTGACACATTTGTCTTACTCTTTCAAGCCCGCAAACAGCTCCACTATTTTCATATCTAAAATCATGAGCTAATTCTCCAATTCTTATTGGCAATTCTTTATATGAATGAAGTGTGTATCCATATATTAGCATATGGTGTGGACAGTTCATTGGTCTTAATACTAATGATTCATTATCCATTTGCATAATAGGAAACATATCATCTTTATAATGATCCCAATGTCCACTAATCTTATATAATTCTGTATTTGCTAAATCTGGAGTATAAACATGTTGGTATCCAAGTGCAATTTCTTTATCTTGAATATATCTTTCTAGTAATCTTCTGATAGTAGCTCCATTTGGTAAATATAGTGGTAATCCAGATCCTACTAATCTATGAGTCATAAACAAATCTAAATCTTTTCCAATTTTTCTATGATCTCTTTGTTTAGCTTCCTCTAGCATTTGTAAATGTTCTTCTAACATACTAGCTTTAGGGAATGAAACTCCATAAATTCTTTGAAGCATTTTATTGTGCTCATCACCTCTCCAATAAGCACCTGACGTTGTTAAAAGTTTAAATGCTTTTACAGCACCTGTTGTTGGTAAATGAGGGCCTCTACAAAGATCTGTAAATTCTCCTTGTTTATAAAAAGAAATTACTTCTCCTTCAGGTAAATCTTTAATTAATTCTACCTTATATGGTTCTTCTCTTTCTTCCATTAATTCTATTGCTTTATCTCTTGGAAGTTCAAATCTTTCAATTGGTAAATCTTCTTTAATTATTTTTTGCATTTCTTCTTCAATTTTTGCAAAATCATCTTCTGAAAATGGTTTTTCTACATCAAAATCATAATAAAATCCATTTTCAATAGAAGGCCCTATTGTTAATTTAGCCTCTGGATAAAGTCTTTTTACTGCTTGTGCCATAATGTGTGAAGTTGTATGCCAATATAAACTCTCCTCAACTTCTGCAGTTTGTCCTCCATGTAATTTAATTTTAAACATATCTTTCTCTCCTTTATTAATCAATTATATATTTTTTATCTAATTTATCGCCAAATTTTAATATTGGCATATTTTTTACATCTATTTTATAAAACTCTTTAAACACTGATTGAACATCTAATGTTGTAAGTTTTGTTTTATCTAATTTAAGTAAATCAATAGTATTTTCTATTTCAGTAGAATCTTTACCTTCTATTTCTACATAAGTAGGAATGAAAGGCCATGTATCAATATCTATTTCTACTCCATTTAATAAGTATCTAGTTCGCTTATTCTCTTGATAGGTATGTGCTGTATAACCAAGTTCATTCAAAATTTTGTTGGTCTCTTCAAAATCTGAAACCTTGATTTCTGTCTCTTTTGTTCCATCAATAGATTTTGTAACAACTTCTTTAATTGTTAAAGTTGTTGTTGTTCCATCGGTTCGTAATCTTATCCATTTGTTATTCGTTTTAGGATTAAAATCATAAACTCTTCGTTTATAATCGAAATCTGCAATTTTTTGAGCACCAAGTTCTTTCAGTCTTTTTTCTAACTCATCTTTGTTAATTTCTAGTACTCTAGCTTCAAACTCGATATGCATTAAAAGTCATCTCCTTTCAAGAAATATATAATAAAAAATCCCCTATAGACAGACAATGTCTATAGGGGTATATAATATACGGTTCCACCCTAATGTTTAACTCTTAAATAGGATTATAACGTTTCCTTTACGCTACTTTTTCAAGTAGAAGCTCAAAGGTAGTTTTTCAAATATGTTTTCATGAATTTATTCTCAGCTCATAATAAATTCTCTCTGTTTGTAACCTATATTTTACTTTTCCTTATCACAGCTCATATTTACAGTATTATTTTATAACTTTTTTTTGATTATGTCAATTGTTTTCTTCTTTCTCTTTATCTTTTTTCTTAAATATTTTATCTTTTATCCCTATTGGATTTAAATTATATAGCAAGAATATAGATGAAATTGAAATTAAAACTGATTTTGCTATTTCAATATACAATTCTTTTTGAAATTCTTTTAATTTTATAAAAGTTGGAATTTTTATTGCGGGAACAAACATTAATACTAATAATACAATTAATAAAAGGATTTCACCTATTTTAATATCTTTCTTTCTTTTTTCTTGCCTAATCTCTTCATCATAATCTTTTAAGCTTCTTTTTATGTAATTAATATAATTCAGTACTGTTGCACTAATAATAAACATTCCTAAGACTAAACTGCTTCGTACTTCTTCAATATCGTATTTATGAATAGCAGCATTTCTAAATAAATATATACCACAGCCTATCATAATAAATGAAATTGTTGTTACTGAAAAAAATCTAGCCACTAAAGAAATTAATTCATCTATTTCAACTTTATTTCTTTTATGATGTTTTCTAAAAATTAAAAAGTATGCTAATCCAACAAGAAATATATAAACACCAACAAGAATAAATAATATTTGTTTACTAATCATAAAATCACCTCATATTAATTATATCAAAAAATATTGATTTTTTAAACCACAATATATTATAATAAGAACATGCTCATGTAGCACAGTCGGTAGTGCAACAGATTCGTAATCTGTAGGTCGCCGGTTCGATTCCGGCCATGAGCTCCAACTAATTTTAGGTAATTTTTAGGGACACACACCGATGAAAACTAATTTTGGTGTGTGTCCCTAAAATTTTATTTATAAAAATCATTCAGTTTGACTAGCATCTAATGCTTGTGAATTAACATTATTGTAAGTAAATAATTCTATATTTTCTAGGCTACCATCTGTTTTAAATAAATTAACAGATACATATTCACTATTAACATCTAAGAAATTAGCATAACCTCTTACAACATCCATGTAGTAAGATGATCTTAACGTTCTGATTAATTCTGGTGTAAAACTATTATCTAATAAATCTATTTTCCAAATTCCTAATTGTAAAGTATCACTATCAGTATAAGCAAAATAATATGCACTATTTCCATATACATTTAAAATATATGCTTTTACATTTGCTACTAATTCACTCTCATTTGAATCAATCTTTGTTCTAAAAATGTTTTGATCTGGACCTATATAATAAACATAATCATTTTCTACACTAATATTAGATAATTTAGTTCCTGGAATTAGTGGTCTTTGATTATTACCATCTAAGTCCATAATGTATGTTACTTGTACATTTTGATCTGAAATATTATCATATTTATCAAAAACAATATATTTGTCTGTTACTCCCAATAGTTCTACTTCGTAATTTCCTGTAATTTCTTTCATGTTATTTCCATCTAAGTCCATTTTCCATATAGTATCATTTATACCTGAAAAATAAATACTATCATTAATTACATACAAATAATTAAATGAGTTGCTCATAAGATTATTATTAATTACCTCAACATCAGAACCATCGTTTTTCATTTTATATATTTTACTATCTACAGCATCATATTGACTATATTCTCCGTGATGTTACGCCTACAAAATATATATAACCATTTATTGCATTGATAGAATAAATATCCATGTTAGATTCTTCAAAAATAATCTTTTTATTTGAACCATTATTTTTTATTCTACAAATTCTTCCTGTTGAAAAGTCCTCATTTGATGTGTAATAGAAAATCCAGTCATCTTCCATTGCACAATATCCATAATATCTTATATTTGAAATAGTATTCCCAATTGTCTTTCCAATTAAATTATCTGTAGATGATATCTTTGATTGTTCTACTTTTATCTTTCTTTTAATTAAAGTATATGATGTTACAGAAATTGAAACAATTATAATTAATGCACAAACTACTAAAAATATTATTTCAAAGATATTAAACTTTCCATTGTCAACTCTTCTCTTTTTTTGGCTTGGAGCAGATTCTTCATTTCCAATATCTGTAATCAATTTTTTTTGACATTCATCGCAAAGTCTATTTGGACTTTTAGGTATTTTTTTACCGCAATTAACACATTTCATTAAAATCTCCTAAAACTCTATATCTAAAGTTCCTTTTATAAATCCTACTATTTTTACAGCATCAATAATAGTAAATTTTTCTCCATTTTCTATAAGTGCTGCTTCTCTATACTCATTTTCTAAACTATGTTCTCCTTTTATTGCCCTTACAATTTGAACTGCGTCAATAATGTTAACATTAGCATCACCATCAACATCACCTTTTTTTACAACTGTATATTCATTTTCACCTATTATAATCTTATATCCTGTTCCTAACTTGCCTTCAGTAATTTCTTCACCTTTTGAATTCTTTATAATAGCTTCTTCGTTTTTTGCAATAATATTCTCAGCAATAACATCTGGATGTATATCTATAAAATCATCTTCTATTTTAAAACTTTCACTATGATCAGGTCTTACTATAGGTTTAACATCATCTTGTTGTTCATCTTCTGGTGGTTCAGGATCTGGTTTTGGCTCTGGTTCTGGTGTAGGAATAGGCTCTGGCTCTGGTACATAATTAGAGGTTGTTCCACCACTTGTATGCCAATTACCAGTTCCTGATATGCATTCATCTCCTCCAACTATTCTTGCAGCATATCCAAATACACCACTCTTATTAGATAAAATCATATCCCAATAATATCCATCTACCTTGCCACTTGCTCTCTTAAGAATTTTTATTGATTCATTATTGTTTAACGCACCTATAGCTGTTCTAGAAAGTCCTTGTCCAGCTCTTACTTTCAAGCTTTTAGATATGTTTCTTATATTACCATCTTCATATTGAATTAAATTTTGCTTTGTACAATCTGGTCTTGTGCAAGCACTTTGTGGCATATTTTCATATAAAGGTATTATAAATACAAATTCATTATTTGCAGTTCCATAATAACTCTTCAAACTAGCTCCCTGGGTTTGAGCAGCCATAATGTTTTGTTGATATTGATGTGATCCAAGTGCAGATTTTCCAGAAACATTAAATTTTTGATAATATAATGTATTTTGAGCATATCTTGTAATATAACTTTCTTTTACAACAGCTGTACCACCTATAATAGAAGCTCTAATTGAATTCCATCCTTCTTGTTGTGCTTTAGCAAGTCCACTGTTTATTATTGTATCTCTACCATTTCCATATGATCCAATATTAAAATAATTATAATATCCTACATATTTTCCATTGTAGCCTTTACCATTTGATAGAGTTGATCCATCTTTTCCATGTTCATTAATAATCTTAGCAACTAAAAAATATGGATTTATATTATATTGTCTACTAGCATCATAAATTGCTTGTATAGCTTCTGTATTATTTAAATATGAACCATAATTTGAAACAGCTCTTGCTATATCATCATAAGATGCATCTGACCCCTCTAAATCTTTAAATTGAAAAACATCACTTTCATTAATAGAATTTCTAGGATCCATCATATATGCTATCGCATCTAAAGATGCACAACACCATGAACCATTATCATAATTTCTACTTCCACAAATTGGGCATTGCCACATTCCATTGTACTTCTCTCCAACTTGAAATAAATTAAGAGGACTAATTCCATGGTATTGATATTCTGAAACAAGAACTTCATCCCAATTTAATCCTGTATAATAAACTTTAAATGTATAATTAGAATGTTTATTTTTCAAACTATTTATTAGTGTTTTGTATCCAGGATATTTAGAATCATCAATTCCATTAATATCTTGTGTCAATGTTCCTTTTTCCATAGCAAAAGCTGTAGTAATTAAAGAAATCATAATGTACATTAAAATTGCTATTAATGTAATAACAAATTTTTTATTTTTCATAATTCACCTCTTATGTATAAAAAAGTACAAAATCTTCCAATAAAATTATATAAATAAAACGCCTTAAAGTCAATGTCAGTAGTATTACAATTGTGTAATAAAACTCTTAAGGCGTTTAAATAGTTATAATATTTTAATAATTTTTTCCCAAGGTAAATCTTTCTTTCCAAAATGTCCATAGTTTGTAGTTTTTTTGTATATAGGTTTTCGTAAATCCAAGCTTTCTATTATGCCTCTTGGTGTTAATTTGAATGTATTTGATATTTTCTTTATTATTTCACTATCTGGAATTGTTCCTGTTCCAAATGTATCAACATATATAGAAATTGGTTTTGCTACACCTATGGCATAAGAAAGTTGTATCTCACATTTTTTTGCAAATCCGTTTGCAACAATATTTTTAGCAATAAATCTTGCCATATATGCAGCAGACCTATCAACTTTTGTTGGGTCTTTTCCAGAAAAAGCTCCTCCTCCATGGCGACTATATCCACCATATGTATCTACAATTATTTTTCTACCAGTTAGTCCACTATCTCCAAGAGGACCTCCTATTACAAATCTTCCTGTTGGATTAATATAATATTTTGTGTTATCATCTAGTAATTCTTTAGGAACAACAGGTTTTACAACATTTTCAATAATATCTTCTCTTAATTTGTTCAAATCAATAAAGTCTTTATGTTGTGAAGAAACTACGATTGTATCAACTCTTTTTGGAATGTCCTTATCATACTCAACAGTTACTTGAACTTTTCCATCTGGCCTTAAGTTTTTTACAATTTCTTCTTTTCTAACCTCAGTTAGTCTTCTAGCTAGTTTATGTGCCAAATATATTGGCATTGGCATATAATCTTCTGTTTCATCAGTAGCAAATCCAAACATCATTCCTTGATCTCCGGCGCCTTCTGATTCGTCTTTTGATCCTTGTTTTTGTTCCAAAGATTTATCAACTCCTAAGGCTATATCTGGTGATTGTTTTGAAATATTCAAAATAACATCACATGTTTTATAATCAATATCTGTTTCTTTATTATCAAATCCCACTTCTTTAATTGTATCTCTGACTATCTTTTCTATATTAATATTTGCCTTTGAAGTAATTTCTCCTGTTACTAATATTTGACCTTTTCCAGCAACAGTTTCGCATGCTACTCTAGAATACGGATCTTTCTCAAGAAACGCATCCAAAACACTATCTGAAATATAATCACATAATTTATCTGGATGTCCTTCTGTTACACTTTCTGATGTAAATAATCTTTTCATACTTTTCTCCTTTCATTTATAACAAAAAACTCTACGTAAACACGTAGAGTTTTTATTCGATAATTTTAAATCATCATTCAAAGTTACTTTACGTGCACTTTGTCGGTATTAGCACCTAAACTAATAGGTTGCTGTGGAGTCATAAAGCCGAATCTCTCGTCCACTCTAGATAATATTTACAAAATTGATTTTACACTATCTTATAAAATTTGTCAACACTATTATTAAATTATGAGTATTATCTTATTTTTTTAATAATTCTAAGTATCCTGGTGAATTACCTTTTCTGAAATCTACACCACATGATTCTAATAGTTCAGAACTACCTGTTCTTACCCATTCTTCAACATCATATTTTGTAAGTGATCCATCCATTATTCTTCTTGCAATTTCAGGAACAGTCCAAGCATGTCCTGTTGTTGGATCATTTGATGGTGGTCCTAATGTTGAACCGACTTTAGATTTGTCTATAGAAACTTGTTCTAGTATTTCTTCATATGGTGCTGTATCTTGTTCATGGTCACCTAGCCAACCTTCATATGACATAGATCCACTAACTAATATTGTTATTATGCAGCATTGCAGAGCTTCTGGTCTATCTGCAAGCCATGGAAATACTCGAAGAATATCTGCTTCCAAATATATTTCTTTTGCAACTTCCCTTTGAATTTGAGTAAATTTTTCTCTATCAACATCACAAATATATGATAACACTTTTTGTAATTCTGATCTACGTAAATTATTAGATACTTGATCTTTTATACCGCCATCTATGTACACATCAAAATCAATTAATCTTTGAGGATAGCCATCATCTAGTAAAAACTCACCACCTTTATATACAAGTAAATATCCCCATGGGTCTACATAGGTAGTACTATTAAATCTGTACACAATATAGTCATAATCAGAATCTCTATCTTCTTCAAAATTAAATGTATGTATTACTCCATTTTTAACACCACATTTCGTTGCTCCGTCAGTTCCTAGAAATGTACACATTGGTTCACCTTGAGTCGCTGGATCTACATATGCTAGTCCATGTGCCTTCCAAGGTCCCCATGAATGTCCACCTTCTGCAAAATTCCAGAATTGTTTTCCGTTATATTCAAAAAACTCTTCTAATGGCGCACATAGCACTGGGTCCATCAGCCAGCATTTATACAAGAATTTTTCAATGGCACTACCTGTTTGGTCTGTATTATGATATGGATATACGCAATCTGTTTCCTGTACAAGTCCAACACCTAGTTCTCCAGGTGTACAAGATCCAATCGCTTCAGCTCCACACATATATATATCTGTTCCACCACTTGGAAATGGTGTGTAAAAGTATAATTTATACCAATCTTCTTTACTAAATGCTGATTTTTTCATATAATCTTCAACATTTTCAACTGGTGTTCCGTCTAAATCTCTTAGAATAAATCTTAAATAATTACCAATTATTTTATCTTCACCATCTATTTTTCTCCAATCAGAAAACTCTCTATTTTGCTCATATGTTCCGAATTTACCATTTCTAAAATCAGAATCCTCTAATAATTCTTTATCTGTCATTGTTCTTCCAAGTATTGTTCCTTCTTTGATATAAATTACAGATTTTGTTTTTATTTCTCCATTTTCTTCATATTTTATATCTTTTAAATATATTGAGTTTGCTGCTCTTAAAGCCGCTCTTGTTTCAGCTTCATTTTTATTATTGATCTTTGTATTTGATGTAGTCATAATCTCTGGTTCTATACATTTACTTGGTAATTGTTTTGATCTATCTTCTATTTCATTAGGTGTTACTTGTTTATAGCTTAATCCCTTTAAATTACTTGTTACATCATCTGTTGATATTCTAGCAGCATCTTTTCTATCTTGATCAACTATCCCATTTGTTTTATATGGAATTTCTTTTGTAACATCACTTACTAGTTCATCTGGGCTTTCACACACAAATCCATCTATATATAATATGTATCCAGATATTCCACCTATTTCATAACTTTCTGCATATTCTTTATATGTATAAATAGTCTGATCAAGAACTGACCATCTCGCATCTTCTTTACTTTTATTTAGTGTTCTGACTTTATCTAATGCTGTAATGTCTCCACTTTCATCATCTACTAATGCTTCTCTAAATTGACTATTTTCATCAATTAAGCTATTATTTTTAAATTGACTATTTGTATTTCTCTCTAAATCCAAATAGCTTTCTCTATCTAGCACTAAAATCTTTGCATATCCAACACTGTCTGATACTATTTGTTTTTCGTCTATAGCTGTTTCTTTACCATTATTTTCCTTATCAAAGACTTGTCCATATTTTAAATCTGCATTTACTCTATATGCTTCTTCAGTAATTGAGTCCTTCTGAGTTCCATCATAAGTGCCATATTCAAGTAGTATTCCTGTAACAGGAGATACCACCATTTCATTTCCTTCATATCCGTTAAATAAAGGTTCACCAAAAATTCTTATTCCAAAGCATGCTGAATACTTTGTTGCATCATAAAATTCATTTTCATCAAAATCAGCAACAAGTTCATCATCTTTTTTAAATTCATGATTTCCACTATATCTTATGAATTTTCCATTATCCTTTTTACCTAATATGTCTAATCCTGTAACTTTATCCTTACCACTTTCAATAAATGCAATTAGGTCTCCTGGTCTTAAATCTGGAAATTCATATATTATTTCACCGTTTAATTTATTGACACATACTTCTGCAACATCAGTAATATTATGAACTGATTTTGCTCTTCTAGCACGAGTACCATCAGGGTTATCATATCCTAAATCTACCATTTCACGTGAAAGTGCACTGCAATAGTTTTCAAATTTTGTGTCTAATTCTATTAGTGCCCATGATATAAAAGTTGGTGCTGAAATATTATACTCTGTATGACTATAATTACCATCTTGATAAAAAACTTGAACACCTTCTTTAGCTTCTTCAAATGTATCTGCTAAATTTGAAGCACTTAATGAAAACTCGTTTTCAGCTAAATAATGCCATATTTCATCTGCCTTTTCTATAAAGTCTTCTGGTGTAACATCTTTAGTTAAAATTGTACTATATTTATAGTTCCACCATTTTTTAAATAATTCGTTACGTGTTCTATCTTCTAGTTTTGGTCTTAATAAATCTTTTCTATTTTCTTTAAGTCCTTTTAGGTCAAGGTCCATGTATTCTTTTGCTAATACATCACCTTTTGAATGCATAGCTGTACCAAACTCATTTTCTCTTTTGTCTAAAACCCTATATGGATAATTTTCTGAAGCAACTTCAGGTACAGGCCAATGAAGTAATTTTGGAATTTCATCTGTTAGTTCTTCTTTTGTAAAATATCCTAACTCTACTACCAATTCTTTAAAATCTCTGTAAATATAGTCAGCATCTAATGTGTGTGTATTTTCTAACATAGTAAATGCATTTAAAGAATCTTGATTTAGAGATACTTGACCACTAAACTCATTAACACTATAACTATCTTGTTTAAATTCTTTTGGATTTAATCCTAATTCTGCTGGTGTATAACTTAATTTTTTAGATATAATATTTACTGTTGCGCCACCTTTTGAAACTAATTCGTTTAGTGCACCAAATTCATCACCATTATCATTTAATTCATCTTTCTTAATTTTCTTTCTCATTGCGGTAATTATTTCTGCTGTTTGATGTGTACCATTATATCTAAAATATGAATTCTGTAGAAACATTTTCTTAATAGTTGGATTAGTTTCAGTTCTTAAGCCTTCGCCTGTTTGCCTTATAGCGCCGCTCGCATCTGAAACTCCTCTTTTATTATATGCTACTTTACGTTCATTTAGTAAGTAGGCAGACCATATTGAGCCTCTTAGCTTATTCCAATTTAAATTAGTTAAATTATCTTCACTAGTTTCAATAGCA
This sequence comes from Clostridia bacterium, assembly GCA_016290095.1. Lineage (GTDB taxonomy): Bacteria > Bacillota > Clostridia > TANB77 > CAG-508 > Scatovivens. The sequence goes on along the minus strand of JAEESU010000023.1, from coordinate 25,106 downwards.
ATAGCCTTTTTAGTTACATAAATTCCTTCATTCATTGCTTCTTCTTTTGAACCTATGTAAACATAATAATCTGTGTTTTTTAAATCTTTAAATACTTTTGCATTTTTAGTTAAATCACCAATATCACTATCTGTACAATATTCACCCTTATCATTTATTATATATAATTTAAAACCACCAATATTATTTGAAGCATACTTCTTATATTCTTCATATCCCGAAATATCGTTTTTATCTTCACCAGTATATACTTCATAAAGAGTCCATCTTTCATTATATACTTTTTCATAATTGTAGTCATATTCAACAAAATTTACATCTGTTTTACTTAAATCTATTACATAATAAACATCTCTATACCAGTGTCTTAATACTTGAGCAATATATGGTGTATAAGCATCCTGGGTACCATCTCCTGTCCTTATTTCAACATTTCTAATATAAACATCAACATTTGTATCAAAACTTGTAGCCATATCATAAGCTAAATCAGGCATCATTGTAGCCATATGAACTGATAGTAAAAATTCGACAGGCATACCATATCTGCCAACCCATCCATCTAAACTATACCTTATTGGATCATTACTAGAAAACCATCCATTATTTGCCAATACCAATTCTTTTGTGTTTGTATCTATTGCTACTGTATCAAAATTAAATAATCCTTCTTTATACAAATCTCCTTTTTGACCAAATCCTCTTTCGTAGTAGATTCTAATCATTCCTCTACCCCAAGCTTCATCAATACCTTCTGTTATTCCTAACAAATCATTTAATCTATAAAAGAAAAAATTATTTATTTTATATGCAGCCATTAATAGTGCATTGCAAACTCTTTGAATAAATCCCCAAAATCCAGAACTTCCACTACCACTATTATTAACTAAGTTATTATTTCGCATTGTATAAATATAGTTATCAGAAACTATATATGTAAAAATAAAATCTGATTTAGCAAGTAATACTTTGCCATCTGAGCCTCTTCTAACAACTCCTATATCATTGTCAATTTTATAATCAGCTTTTTCTTCTGTTGTTAATGCTTTTTCTATGTCACTCTTATCTGCATTTGTGTAATAATCAGTTAAAAATCCATAACCTTTTAAATCATAACCCATATCTTCAAGATAATCGAGTGATTCAAAAATATCGCTTTCTTTTATCTGTTTAGATGTATCAACTCCAAAGAAAGCCCCAACATAATTTGCCGCCTTTTCAAATAGTGCTTTCATTTTATTCATAACCATTCCAGGCATTGTTTCAAAAAATATAATAATCCCAATTAATATTATAATAATTACAATCACTACAACAAGCCAAAAAAGTATTGGTCCTAAAGCCGTTGCTAAAGACCCTTTTTTGGCTCTATCTTTTATTACTTTTTTTGCTTTTGCTTGAGCTTCTTTGGCTCTTCTTTCTGCTTCTTTTCCAACTTTTTCAGCTAACTTTCCTGAATCTAAATTATCTGCTTTATCTTTTTCTTCCAATAAGTCTCACCTCCTATGTATCAAAATTATTTGATACATAATGATAAAATTTATTTTGCTTGAAACCAGCTTTTTCCTTCTTCTACTTCAACTGTTAGTGGTACAGAAAGTTTTGCACTAGTTTCCATACAATCCTTCAAGATTTGTTTTACTCTTTCTTTTTCTTCTTCATATGTTTCTATTAATAATTCATCATGAACTTGTAAAACTATTTTTGATTTCAAACTTTGGTTTTTAAGTTCGTTATAAACTTTTATCATTGCAATTTTCATTATGTCTGCTGCTGTACCTTGAATAGGGGTATTCATTGCAGCTCTTTCTCCAAATTTTCTTATCATATAATTTTTAGAGTCAAGTTCTTGAATATACCTTCTTCTTCCCATTAAGGTTGAAACATATCCTTTTTTCTTTGCTTCCTCAACAATATTTGACATATAATCTCTTATACCATGATAAGTTTCTAAATATTGTTCAATATATTGTTTTGCTTCAAATCGCTTTATATCAATTTGCTCTGCTAATCCAAACTCACTAATTCCATAAACGATTCCAAAATTAACTGCTTTTGCTTTACTTCTTAATTGTTTTGAAACTTCTTCAACAGGAACTTTAAAAACTTGAGAAGCAGTCATAGTATGGATATCATCATTTGTATTAAATGCTTCTATCATTGTTTCATCATTTGCCATATGTGCTAAAACTCTAAGTTCAACTTGAGAGTAGTCAGCATCTACAAATACTCTTCCAGACTCTGCCTTAAATACTTTCCTCAATTTTTTTCCAAGCTCTGTTCTTGTAGGAATATTCTGCAAATTTGGTTCTGTACTACTCAATCTTCCCGTAGCCGTGACAGTTTGATGGAAAAATGTATGTATTCTTCCATCTTTTTCATTAATAAACGGAATCATTCCTTCAACATAAGTAGAATTTAATTTCATTAATTGTCTATACTCTAATATTTTCTCTATAATTGGATGTGAATCTCTAATTTTTTCTAATGCATCCACATCTGTTGAATAACCACTTTTAGTCTTTTTTGAAGGAGTAAGTTTTAATTTTTCGAATAATACTTCTCCTAATTGTTTTGTAGAATTAATATTAAATTCTTCACCTGATAAATCATAAATATCTATTCTTATTTCTTCAATATGTTTCTTTAAGTTTTGTCCATATTTAATTAATTCATGTTCATCAACATACATTCCTTGCCATTGCATATCTGCTAAAATTTCTGCTATTGGCATTTCAATAGTATTAAATAATTCTAAAGATTCTATTTCTTTTAATTTTTCTATTAATACATTTTTGCTTCTAAATATAACATACGCATTAGTTGCATATTTAAAATTAGCTGTTTCTTCTACAATACTTTGCTCAGTAGTATCAAATAAACTTGTTTGAACTTCATTATCTTTTTCTGAATTATTTGCTGAAGATATATCGATATTAAGATATTGCATAGCTATATCTTGTATTGTATAAGCATTTGAAGTTGCATTTAAAACATAACTTGCAATTTCGCAATCATACATCATGTTATTCGGATTTATTCCTATTTGTTTTAGTTTAATATAATCATCTTTCAGTTTGTGTCCATTTTTTAAGATTTCTTTGCTTTCAAAAATATCATTAAACAATTCCTTGTCAAAGGTAATACAATATACTTTATTTTCATCATCAAAATAAATATTAATATATTTAATTTTCTCTTTAATTATTAATGTGTTCTTTTCTTCTCTGACAGTTTCAAATGAATAGTAAATTTCTTTCTTATCTTTAATTTTTGCAATAACTTTTCCAATTTTTTCTTTATCACTTAATATTTCATATTCAAATAAATTACTAACATCTGTTTTATTATTGGACTCAAAGCTATCTTCGTTTTCCAAATCAAATCTTTCAATATATCTGTTAAATCTAAGTTCTTTAAAAATATTTCTTACTTCTGCTCTATTCCATTCTCTTATTTTGAAATCATTTAATTCTTTATCTATCGGAGCATCAGTATCAATTCTACCAAGCTCTCTTGATAATATTGCTAAATCTTTATTAGATTCTAGATTTTCTTTTAATTTTCCTTTAGCAACCTGCTCACCATTTTCTAATTTAGTATAAATATTATCAATCGAACCAAATTCTTTAATTAAACTAATTGCAGTTTTTTCTCCAACTCCAGGTACACCTGGTATATTATCAGATGTATCTCCCATTAAGCCCTTTACTTCTATTAATTGTTTAGGATCTAATCCATAAACTTCCCTTATTTTATTTTTATCAAAATATTCAGTTTCTGTTTTACCAGATTTAGTTCTTGGAATCATTATAGTTGTATGTTCAGATGCAAGTTGAAAAGAATCTCTATCTCCAGTTAAAAGTTTTACATCAATACCTTGCTTTTCGCCTGATTTTGCAAGTGTTCCTAAAATATCATCTGCTTCATATCCGGCAAGTTCAATTATTTTAATATTCATTGCTGTTAGTACATTTTTTATAATAGGCATTTGCACTGCTAACTCATCAGGCATTCCTTTTCTTGTACCTTTATAATCTTTATACATTTCATGTCTTTTTGTAGGATGTTTTACATCAAAAGCAACTGCTAGATAATCAGGATTCTCTTCTTCTAATAGTTTAAATAAGATTGCTAGAAATCCATATACCGCATTTGTATATGTTCCATCAGCAGTTTGAAGCATTTTACTTCCCATTATTCCGTAAAAAGCTCTGTTCAAAATACTATTTCCATCAATTACAACTAATTTTTCCAAATTTTTCCTCCGAAATGATATAACTCCACTATTTTAATTATAACATAAAATATATCTTTATTTCAAATTTTTTTATAACAAAATAAGCCCGTTGCAATTGTATCTGGCAGGCTTATTTAAGACTATTTTTCTGTTTTTATTTTGTATAGGTAAAAGTTCTCTTCTTCACTATAGCTACCCTTAAAATAAATTACACCATATGATTCGTAAACTAATTCATATTTATTGCTATTTTCAATTAGTGATTTAAAATAATTTGATTTTTCCGAATTCATACCAGCTTCGCCAAGCAAAATATATTCTGGATAAACATTATCTTCTTCTAGACAAAATTCTTTTGTATTAACATAAGTATAATATTCTTTGTTGTTTATTGACCATAAATAATATGAGCTATTTCTGCTATTGAAAATATTTCTATTAAAATATGGCAAAACTGCTGTTGATTTATATGCAATTGCACATACTCTTGTATTTTCTATGTTTTCAATATTTTTCATATATTCTGCCATATTTTCAGCACCTGAATAATTGTTATGGATTTCAGCATAGCAAGTAGTTATAGATAATATCAATTGTAATATTAAATATATAATAATTATTTTCATATTCTTATTATTAGAAATTATAAAAGCTTCAGTTAAAATCATTAATTCTAATATTCCAAAATGGTAATTTGTCATTTTAACTGTAATAAATAAGCAAAGTAATAATATATTTATAATTAAAAAAGTTTTATTTTTATTATTTCTTAAATTATTTACTAGAATAGCAATTAATAAACTAAAAGAAAATAAATTAATAATTAAAATTGGTATGTTATTTGTTTGGAAATTAGTCATAATTTTAACTAAATTCATAATTGAAGAAATGACTTGACCAAAATTAGAATAGCTTGATTGTATATTTAATGGCATATATATGTCTGCTCTTGGCATTAGTGTAATTAACTCCAATATATATATTAGCCCTATTAATATAAATAACATAATTTTAAATATATTAATTTTTTTAGTTTCAATATATTCCTTTATGAATTCTAAAAAATAAAAAGTAAATAATACTGCAGATATAATTATTCCATGAATGCTTGCAAAAGAGAATAAACAAATATCAAGAAAATATAATAGTGGTTTTTCTTTTCTCTCTTCATAAATTAGTATTAACAATGCTATTGCTGGAATTAATAAACAATAGTTTCTAGCAATTATATTATATTGATATAGAAAATAATATGTAAAAGGAAGTAATATTCTTAAACCTATAGGTAATTTCGAGTTGAAAGCGATAATACATACCCCTATTGTTACAAATAGAATTGACACATAACTTAGATATTTATAATTTAGTCCTAAAGAAATACATAACTTTAAGATTAATATCCAAGCTGGAAAAGTGCCTTCATAACTAGCATTATAAAAAAGAATTCTAAAAGCACTTTCATCTCTTGCTATAAGCCAAGCTTGAGCTTCATCAGCCCATGGTTCGTGAAAATGTGCTATTATACAAGAAAATACAACAAATGCTATTACTATTATAATTTCTTTTTTATTTTTCAATATTTTCATTTTCTTATCCTTTACGCTCTGTAATTCTATTTTTTTCTTCTATACTAACTTCTCTACAATCACCAACTTTTAAATCTATTGGTAATCTTAAATTTCCAATTGCAACTCTATTTAGTTCTATAACTTTTGCTCCAAAGCATCCAAACATCCTTTTTATCTGATGATATCGTCCTTCAGTCAAAATAACATTACATGTATATTTGCCTGTAATAATTAATTCTGCCAATTTACATTCTCCATCATTAAGTTTTACTCCATTTTTAAAACCATCTCTCATATCTTCTGTTACTGGAATATCTAATGTTACTTCATATTCTTTACTAACATGTTTTTTAGGGCTTAATATATTGTGAGCAAATTCACCATCATCAGTAATCAGCATTAAACCAGTTGTATCTTTATCTAATCTACCTGCTGGAAATAAACCTCTATTTTTATATTTATCAGGAACAAGGTCTAATACAGTTTTTTGTTTCTTATCTTCAGTTGCTGAGATAAATCCTTTTGGTTTATTTAATATCAAATAAACAAATTTTTGAAAATTAATTTCTCTATCATTTATTTTTATTGTATCTTTTAAAATATCAACTTTAAATTCAGGTTTTGATGCAATCTCATTATTTACCAATATTCTTTTTTGAATAATTAATTTTTTTACATCTTTTCTTGAATATTCTGTTTGCGAAACAATAATCTTATCTAATCTATCCAAATTAATAATCTCCTATTTTACTTGAGCATCAGTCTCTTTTTCTTTATCAACAAAATAGTGCTCGTAAGCTATTTTCTTAGCTTGCTCTGCTACACTATCTTCTGAATCTGTATGTTCCCATCTTTCCATTATTTGTCTTAAATCTGAATCATGACTTAAGATACTTTTTATTCTATCATTAGCTAAAACATGAGCTTTTTGTTCTTGATGCGATTGCCCGCAAAAATTATTTAGCATTCTATTTATAATTATAGCTATTTTCTCGTCAATTCTAGGTTCTTTTGTTTCTTGTACAACCATTCCTTTATCATCAATTTCTATTTTAGATTTTTCTACTCTATGTTCAAGTTTTCTTATTCTATCTATTTTAGCTCTTTCATCTGGTCCAATAAGTGGTTCTAACACAGATGCGTCTAGTTTATCTTTTTCTCTAGTGCCTCTTGCTTTTGTCATAAAGGTATATTCTCTTGATTGTGTTCTAACTGAAGTACCATCAAATTCTATTTCTTGTGGACTGTACATTAAATCAAACAATTCTTCTGGCATAGCAGTTTCAGAACAAATAACATTTCCACCTTTATCATCATGTCTTGCATATGAATGAGTATATACTTTACCATCTTTTCTTTCATATACAAAAATTCCTACTCCAAGTTTTTGCCTATCTCTAGAAGAACAATCAATCTCATGATTTGCTGGGATAAATTTTCCGTCTAAATCAACTCTATTTTGAGTATAAATTCCTCTCCTGTCTGCTACACTGTATCCAATTTTTTCTAAGCAAGCTATGACTTTATCTAAGTCCTTTATATCTACCATTAAATCAATATCATCATTTTGCCTATACAAAGGTTTTCTAGCTTGAATGGCAGCACAAATTCCTCCAACTAAATATGGACTTACACGCTCTTTTTTAAACTCATCATATATTTTTTTTATTGTTTCATATGTAATTTCAAATTCACGATTACTCATATTTTTATCCTTATTTTAATATTATTTATAATATCATATAGTCAAATGAAGATATTAATATAAATATCTTCATTTTAAGAAATTCTTAATATTTTATCATATATGCAATAACATCTATTATAAATATTCCTGTTAAAATATATGAAATGCCTTGTATTTTCTTCTCTGAAACCTTATTAAAAACTTTTAATAAAATAGGCGTTAATATATATACTAAAAACAAACTTGAAATTCCAAAAAATAGGATTGATCTAAAGCATATATATCCATTTATATTACCCCAATTCCATATTTCAGTATTGTAATCCCATAATCTTTTATTTAAAACCTCGTAGAAAAACATTCCTGTAGCATATTCTAGAATTCCTGTAACTAAACAGTTAATAGCAAAAACTAATAATGGATTTTTTCTAAATCTATATGAAAATAATACTATAAGTATTCCGCCAAAAAAGTATATTGGTATACATGGTCCAAATGTAGATCCTCTTTTTACAAAATAACCCAAATCAATTCTATAAAATATAGTCTCATATATAAATCCAAAAAATCCACTTAGTATACCAATTATTAACAATATACTAATTGTATTTTTTAAATTTATGTTATTATCTTTAAATATCAACAATTTATCTTTAATCATATTACTCCTCATTTACGTCTATTAAAGAAAATAATTCTTTATTATTGTTTAATTCCACAATATTTAAAACAACACCTTCTCCAACAACATGTCCTCCAAGATTTTCTATTGCTTCTTTAATTGCTTTCATTGTATTTCCTGTTGCATAAATATCATCAATTATATAAAAGTTTTTTTCATTATAATCTTCATTGACAAGTTTTGGCAATTCTAAAACGTCTTTACCATACTCTTTTTCATATTCGAATTTTGTAGCAACAGTAGTCGGAGGCATTTTTCCTTTTTTTCTTACAGGAACACATCCAATATTTAATCCATAAGCAACTGATGTTCCAAACAAAAAACCTCTTGCTTCAGGAGCAACTATGTAATCAATTCTTTTACCACTTAATTCTGTAACAAATTTTTCTGTAATTTCCTTTAAAGTTTCTTTTTGTAAAATTAAAGGATTAATGTCAATAAATTCAATTCCTTCTATAGGGAAATTTTTTTCTGTTCTAATGTTTAAACTGTTAGATAATAGATTTTTTAAAACTTTCATAATAATATCTCCTATCTTTCCCAAGTTTTCAATACTTCTTCTGGTATAGTTAATGAATCTGAATTATATGTGTAATATTGTGTATTCGTATCTTCTCCTATATGCTTATCAATTCTAATAATTGCATTTGTTGATTTTTCAATGTAAATCTCACTTGAAAAATTAATCTTATCATTATTATATTTAGAAATAATTCTATTACATTCATGTCCATCAATAACAGCATCTTTTTCCAGTTGATACAAAAAATCACCAACATTAAATGCATTATCATTTCCCTCGACATTAAACGAAAATGAAAGAAAATAATCAACTATTTTATTTAGTGTTTCCATTTGAGTTGAAGTTTTGCCACTTCCTCCCCAAGTAGTTGAATTACTCACTTTTGTATTCTCACATAGCATATTTTTTGATTCGTCGAAGAAAACATACATTTCTGAATAAGCATTATCACTTCCAATTTTAAAATATCCAATTGTTTTATTAAAATCAATTTTTCCAGTTACAACTAGTTGTCCATTTACATATCCATATTCTGCTACAGAATCACTCGCAAAAATTTTATCCATAGCATCATTATATATTTTAGCTATATCGCCATACTTTTCATCAATTTTATATTTACTTGTATTGATAAATCTTTTCATAACTGTTACATTCTCTTCTGTTATTACTTCATTTCTTCCTATAATTGTATAATTACCTGTCCTAATTTTGTTTTGAGTTTTTTCTATCAAATTTGTAACATTTGCTACATCATTGTTATTTTCTCCTATAGGTATTACTAACAATATTGCTACAATAAGCACAGTGATTATAATTATTATAGCAATGATTATATTATTATCAGACATTTCCTAATCTCCTTTATATTCATTTCCACTCAAAATTTTCTGGTAAGCTTAATTTATCTTTTTTCTTCTTTAAATATCTGTCTTCTTCTGAGAACACACATCCACAATATTTTTGCATATATAGTCCTTCTTCTTTTGCCTTATCATGTCCTATCCAAAATCCATATCTAAAATCAATATATAAAAAATCAATCCCATATTCCTTTGAATATTGCTCACATAATAATTTTATATAATCATGTTTTTGGTAAATACTATATAGAAGAGTAGTTGTAACAGTATCATATCCATTTGCTTTAGCATATTCGAATGTTTTTCTTAGTCTAATTGGATAACAGTAATTTACACACCTACCATTCAAATCATTTGAAACATTTTTACAAAATTCATCTAATCCATATTCATCTTCGATTATACATTCAATATTTATTTTTTTAGTATAATCTATTAAACAATCACGCCTTGTTTCATATTCCTTATATGGATGAATATTTGGATTATACCAATATATAGTTGGCTCTATATTTTTTTCACGTAATGTTTCAATACAATATACACTACAAGGCGCACAGCATGCATGCATTAATACTTTCATTATTTACTCCTATTCCCAAAAACAAATAGTATATCGCATCTTAAAAAATTCTCCTGTTGAATTATGTTTAAAATCATTTTTTTCAGATACAATTCCTGCTTGTATTGAGAAAACAAAACTAAAAATTGTTATATAACACAATATTTTTTGTAAGATCTTCTTAGTCTCTTCATGTTGATAATTGCAATAATTAATATTAAATATCAAAATACCATCTATTATAAATATCCACGCATAATCCATTAGATATCTCTCAATACTTCCTGCCATTTTTACACTAGCAGTAGCAATTAGTAGTCCAACAAATAATAAAACACAAATTAACAATTTTAATTCTTTGGAATCTGCATTTTTATGTGCTTTATATATATTAAAACAGCAAAAGCAAATTGGAGCAATAATAAATAATCCGCCTAGCATAGCTTCAGAATAATAATATCCATAGAAAGTTAAAATTTCATTGTAGTTTTCTATAAATGGAAACTCATATACTATTCTTGGTATACTAAATAAATTGTTAAACAATCCAATAGGTATACTATAAAATCCTGAAGATAATGCTTTCATGTTATTTAGTGTTAACTGATATGATGCACCAAATTCAAAAGGATTATTAAATCTAATATAATTGTAGTACATTAAAGCAATCCCAACTATAATATAGGGTATTCCAACACCTAAGCATAATTTCAACAAATTAATTTTATTTATTTTAATATTTTTAATGTTTTCTATCAATAATTTTATAATATATGGCAATATAATTATAGATACTAATAGGTCAGTTGGTCTGCAGGCAACTGCTAAAGCCAAACATAAAGATCCAAAAAATAAATTGAAATATTTTGACTTATCGCTTTCCATAGATTTTAAAACAAAATAAATTCCCAATAAGCTTAAAAATAAGCCTGCTACAATTACTATTTCATAAAAATAACACATTCCATTTATATACAATATTAAAGAACCACTATATAAAGAAATTAATGAATAAAACACATTTTTGAATGGAATTTCTTTAAAATATCTTTTTACTAAAATTAATAATATTTCTTTAAGTAAAATAATAATTCCTATTGAAACAATAAATATGTATGTAGATACTTTTAAATATTTTTTTGTCAAAATGTAAAATGGTAAAAAAACACTTATTGCTGGTAATATTCCAAAATAAATATATTGATGACTATTATAATAAGCTGTATCCCATTTATAATCTGTCGCTCTATGCACATCATTTTCATCTCTGACTAATGTATCATAAGGATTATCCAGTGCTAAGAATTTTTCACTTGGATCTTCTAATAAATATAATTGTTTATTATAAAGTGCATCAATAAATTCTTTATTATAAAGGCCAAAATCTGTTGTAAATTTATTTTGACCTTCGCTTGAAGAATAAGTATTTATAAATGCCAATAGGCATAAAAATACAGCCATTACTCCAATTAATATCATCTCTTGTTTTAAGTTCTTATGCGAATACATAATTTGAAATACTTCAACTTTTTTTACCGCATATATTAATAACATAATTCCGAGTACAACTAAAAATCTTAATATATTAAATTCGAATGGAATTCTTTCATTTATTGTAATAGATTTTAAACATCCAGAATCATAATATACTTTATTTAAATAAATTAATAAACTATTTGTATTTCCAGAAAGGTACAATGGTACATACTTTGACTTTTCATAATTTTGAATATAATTCTTTAATCTTAATCCTCTATAATTATCAGATGTTTCATCTGAATAATGTACTATATATCCGAACAGCTTCTGTATTATCAATTGGCTTTAAATTCAATTTTACAGAATAAGTTTTACAATTAATATCGTCTAATTTTAAAACAGCAAAATCCCCATCATATTGTATCAATTCTGGATTGTCATATGTTTTTATATTCTTTTTACCTAATAAAGTATAATAAGAAGTAATATTAAAAACAATCATTTCTAATATTAATGCTATTATAACTATCAATAAAATTTGATTTTTTTTCATAATCATTTCCTTTTTCTCAAGTATAAAACTATTTTATAGGTATTAAATATTTAACTACATCTTTATTGGTAGAAACATGTTGTCCACCATTTGAAGTAACAATTCTTAACATTTGAATATTAGATTGTTCAAATGTAACTAGAACCCTGCTATATTCTTGCTCTTTTAATTTTTTAATAACGAATGAAAACAATTCTTTTCCGTACCCATTTCCTCTTAATTCTTTTTTTATCATTATATAAACTTTATCATCTTCATTTTTATTAATAGAAGCAACTCCTATTGTTTCATTATCTTTTAAAAATTGATAAGTATATTCACTATCAGGAAATATTTCTTTTGCTTTATTAGTATCTTCTACTAAACTAAACATGTTATTAAACACCTCTTTCTTCAACATCTTCTCTAGTAAAATATTCTGGGCAAATTCGGCTTACGAATTCCCTAAATCCTTTATTTTCATCTAAAGCATCCTTTATATACTTAAATGTAGGCTCATCTTTTGGACATTTTAGAAGAGCTCGTTTTGCTAACATAATAAATTCATCTCTTGAAAGAATACTTTTTCTGTGACAATTTTCTTTTTCATATGTTACAAGAATGTCTTCTGTTGGTATACATGTATCTGGATCATAATATCTTTCCATGTCTTTAATATAAATACTAGGATCCTGTGTTCCAATAAAGCTTAGAATGAATTTTGAATATGTTTCATCTACATCTATCCCCATAACGCTTGCAGGAATAGTATATTTTTTTCTAAGTTCTTCTATTTTTTTAGGATCACCATTTGCTTCATATAGTTCTTTTAAATACATAACTCTAAGAATTGTAAATCTATGGAATCCATCTTCAGTAATCAAGTAACTACTATTTCCACTTTCATTTACATGTAGTGGATTTCTTTCTAAACTTGGTCCTAATTTATCCATAATAGTATCTGAATCTAATGATAGCATTCCTAGACTTCTTGAGTGATATACATCTCCATTTGAATCAAAAAAATCATCCATTGATTCAAAAATATCTTTTACTTTTCCTTCTCTCATATATGCATGTCCAACAATATCTGCTACAGAAATCATTTTTATTCTTCTCTGAGTTTGAAATCCATAATGATATATAATATTATCAATCGCTTCTTGTGAGTATATTTGGCAATCAATTTTTTTCCTTAGTTCGTCTGGATTAATACCATTTAATTCTAAAAATCTTTGATTATCAATATTCATATTTATTTTGCTTTCTCCTCATGATACTCTTTTTCTGTATTTACATTCCAAATATTGTCTTTTGTATCTATTCCAGCTTTAATATTTTTTACTGCTTCAAAAGCTGTTGCCATAGAATGGTCCATATTATTATAACGATGTTGACCATTTCTTCCTATACAGAATAAGTTTGCAAAATTATCTAAATATCCTGTTAATTTATCAATATACTTATAAGTATCGAAATAAGCAGGATATGCTTTCTTTATTCTTTCTCTATGGCAATCCAAAACATCTTCTCTATCTATAATATCCATACTTACCAATTCATTAATAGCAAAATCTGAAAATTCTTTATCACTCATTTCCCAGAATTTATCGCCTTCATGACAAGTATATTCTAATCCCAACCATACTGTATGCTCTGCATCTTTAACCAAATATGGTGACCAGTTATTAAATATTTGAAATCTAAGCATTTCAACAGCTGGTTCTTGAACATAAACCCAACAATCAGGAACTATATTTCCTAATGTTTTCATTTTTGTTTTGTTTTCTAATTTCATTTTATTAACTAAAACGCCAACTGTTTGAAAATCTATATATGGAAGTCCTTTAGCAATATCTAGCATTTCAGTTGGAACTTCATCACCTTTAAAACCAGTAACTAAATCTCTAACTGGCATTGTAGAAATGAATATATCTCCTTCAATAACTTCTGTTTTTCCATCTACTAGGCATTCTACAGATTGGATTCTATTATCTTTTATGTTTATATTTTTAACACAATAGCCTTTTTGGATTTTGCCTCCATCTTCAACAATTTTATCAGCTAATGTTTCCCATAATTGACCTGGTCCAAATTTTGGATACCAGAATTGTTGAATTAGAGATGTTTCAACTTCTTTATTATCTTTCTTACCAAAAATCTTAGAAAATGCGTCTTTTAAAACTGCTTTTATTGACAATCCTTTAACTCTTTGTGCTCCCCAGTCAGCTGAAATTTCTCTTGGATGTCTTCCCCAAAGCTTTTCGGTATATTTTTCAAAAAACATACTATATAATACTTTTCCAAAACGATTTATGTAAAAGTTTTCAAGTGAATCTTCTGGCTTTTTAACAAAAATAGTTTTTAAATAACTAAATCCAGATTTAACTGTACGAACAAATCCCATATTAGTAAATGTTTGTAATTTTAAACTAATTGGGTAATCAAAGAATTTCTTAAAACAGTATATTCTAGAAACTCTAGTTCTTAAAAGCATAACTTTATCTTCTTTTTCTGGATCTGGTCCGCCATCAACAAGTGGTTTTTCTCTTCCTAATATTTGGTCATCAAAAGAATTCTTTCCTTGTATAGGCATTAATTTTTCCCAAAAATCCATTACTTCTTTATCTTTTGAGAAAAATCTATGTCCACCAATATCCATTCTATTTCCATTATATCTAACGGTTTTAGAAATACCACCAACATCTTGACTCTCTTCCAAAATAACTACTTCATATTCTTCGTTTTTGTCTTTTAATAATTCATAACCAGCTGTTAATCCTGCAGGTCCTGCTCCTATAATTATTACTTTTTTCATTTTATTCCTCCTATTTAAACCTTATATTCCAATCCTAAATGCTCATATCCTGCAGCTGTTACTATTCTTCCTCTTTGTGTTCTTGCAAGGAATCCAAGTTGCATTAAATAAGGTTCATAAACATCTTCTATTGTTTCTACTTCTTCATTTAATGTAGCAGCAAGTGTTTCTACTCCAACCGGCTTTCCTGAGTATTTACATATGATTGTTTCTAATATTTTTCTATCTAAATTATCTAGTCCTAAATCATCAATCTCTAATTTATCTAATGCTAATTTGGTAATATCTAATGTAATGTTGCCCTCTCCAATAACTGTTGCATAATCTCTAATTCTCTTTAATAATCTATTTGCAATTCTTGGAGTGCCTCTAGATCTTTTTGCAAGCTCTATGGCTGCATCCTTATCCATTTTGATATTTAAAATATCACTAGATCTTTCTACTATTGTTGTTAAATCTTCTACAGAATACAAATCTAATCTTTCCACAATTCCAAACCTATCTCTTAAAGGTGTAGATATCGATCCTGCTTTTGTTGTTGCACCCACTAATGTAAATCTTGGTAAATCAAGTCTTATTGATTTAGCTGTAGGCCCTTTTCCAATAATTATATCTAAACAAAAATCCTCTAATGCTGGATATAATACTTCTTCTATATTTTTATTCATTCTATGAATTTCATCAATGAATAAAATATCATTATTAGAAAGGTTTGTTAAAAGTGCCGCTAAATCTCCCGGTCTTTCTATTGCAGGTCCTGATGTTGTTTTAATATTAGAACCCATTTCATTTGCAATAATATTTGATAATGTTGTTTTTCCAAGTCCTGGAGGTCCATATAAAAGTACATGATCTAATGCTTCTCCTCTTTTTTTAGCAGCTTCTATATATACTTTCATGTTTTCTTTTACTTTATTTTGCCCTATATATTCACTTAATCTTTTTGGTCGTAATGACAATTCAGAAAGTTCTTCATCTATACCTTGAATTTCTGGATCCATTATACTTCCATCAAAATCTTCCATTCTAACCTCCCAAGCCAGAGTCATATTCCATATTTTCCATAAAAGGAAATATTTCTTTTACTCGCTTTAATGTATAAATAGCATTTTTTTGATGAGGACACTTTTCTGGAGCCTCAATCAATTCATTCTTATAACAGTTCTTTGTTAGTTTATATATTAAATATCTACAATTCATATAAGTATAAAAGATTTTATAACCATTATCTAAATCTTCCCAAAACATTTCGAATGTATAATTGTCTTCCAATTTATTTTCCCCTTATTTTATCATATCAACAAATTGTTGCTCTGTAATAACATTAACACCCAGGCTTTGTGCTTTTGTAAGTTTACTTCCACTATCTTCACCTGCTAAAACATATGTTGTTTTTTTAGAAACAGATGATGAAACTTTTCCTCCAAATTTTTCAATTATATCTTCTGCTTCTTTTCTAGAATATCTATCTAGAGCTCCTGTTAAAACAAATATCATCCCATCAAATCTATTGTCTGTATTCTCATCTTCAATAGCTTCTGTATTTAATCCTAGTTTTTTAAATCTTTCAATTAAATCAACTGTTTGTGGCTCATGGCAAAAATTGTAAACGCTTTTTGCCATAATCTCACCCATGTCATCTATTCCAACAAGTTCTTCAATTTCAGCATTCATTAAATTATCTATATTTTTAAAATGTTTTGCTAAACTCTTAGCTGCTTTAACACCAATGTTTCTAATTCCAAGTCCTGTAATTAATCTATATAAGTCATTAGATTTACTAGAATTTATCGAATCAATTAAATTTTGAGCAAATTTCTTTCCATTTTTCTTCATTGATTCAAAATCTTCATTTTTTAGTTCATATAAATCAGCTATATTTTTAATAAGCTCTCTATCTAATAGTTCTTCTATTATGTTATCTCCAAGTCCTAAAATATTCATAGCATCACGAGATGCGAAATGAATAATATTTCTATACTGCTTTGCAGGACATTCTATACCAATACAGCGTACAGCAGATTCTCCTTCTTCTCTTATAGCATCTGCTCCGCAAACTGGACACTTTTTAGGCATTTCAAAAATTTTTTCGTTTCCTGTTCTTTTTGATTTGTTAACTCCAACTACTTCTGGAATAACATCACCTGCTTTTTGTATTATAACAGTATCACCTATTCTTAAATCTTTTTCTTTAATAAAATCTTCGTTATGAAGAGTTGTTTTTGATATTGTAGAACCTGCAACCTTTACTGGTTCTATAATTGCCATTGGTGTAATTGCTCCAGTTCTTCCTACTTGACATATAATATCTTTTAATAATGTTTCCTTTTGCTCAGGTGGATATTTATATGCAATTGCCCATTTTGGAGTTTTATAATTTGTTCCTAATATTTCTCTATCATGTAAATCATCTACTTTTATAACTGCTCCATCAATGCCAAAGCTTAAATTTTCTCTATTATCACCAATATTATTTATTTCTTTTATAACATCTTCAATTGAATTACATTCTACTTTAACTGGATTTACATTAAATCCAAGCTTTTCCATATATCTTAATGATTCAATATGTGAAGTAAACTTAATAGTATCAGATTTTTGAACATTGAAAATAAATATATCTAATGGCCTAGAAGCTGTTATTTTACTATCCAACTGGCGAAGCGAACCAGCTGCTGCATTTCTTGCGTTAGCAAAAAGAGTTTCTTCATTGTCTTCTCTTTCCTGATTCATTTTTTCAAACTCTTCTTTACCAATAAATACTTCTCCTCTTACAGTAATATCAACTGACTCTGTGAGTTTTTGAGGAATATGTTTTATTGTTTTTAAATTTTCTGTAATATCTTCACCAACTAGTCCATTTCCTCTTGTTGCACCTCTAACAAACAATCCATTTTTATATTCTAGGCTGCATGAAAGTCCATCTATTTTGGTTTCGACTATGTATTTTATATTATCTTTTTCTAAAGTTTTTCTCACTCTTTCATCAAATGCATATAATTCATCAAAATCAAATATATCTTGCAAACTTTGAAGTGGAACCTCATGTTCAACTTTTTCAAAGCCTTCTTTTACAGTTCCTCCAACATGTTGTGTAAGAGAATCTGGTGTAATGAACTCTGGATATTCTTTTTCTAAATTACGAAGTTCAACCATTAACATGTCATACTCAAAGTCAGAAATCTCAGGGTCATCATCATCATAATATTTTTTCGCATAATATGCAGTTAATTTTTTTAGTTCATCTATCCTTTTTTTAGCATCTTCTTTATTCATTGCTTTTGATCTATTCCTCCTAAAACGTAGAATATTTTAAGCATCTTTTAACAAATCTTTTCCATTTTTTAAATAATCGTATCCTGAAAAAATTGTAGCAATTACAGATATAATTAATAAGCAAGAAGTAATTATATTTAAGATGTAGTTTCCAGTACTCATATATACTTGTACACTACTTGCCAAAGCTTCTGCTTCTGTTTTTGCCCTAAATATAAATTCACAAAAATTATATTTATCGAAAAATACAAGTATAATAGCTATCATTTGAGTTACAGTTTTCAATTTTCCCCATATAGATGCCGCAATAACTTGTCCACCTTTTTGAGCTGCAACTAGTCTATAACCAGAAACTAGAAATTCTCTTGCAAGAACAATAATTGGAATCCATGCTGGTATTTTTCCAAATTCAACTAGCATAACCATTGCAGATAAAACAAGTATTTTATCCGCAAGTGGATCTAAAAACTTTCCAAATGTTGTTACCATATTTCTACTTCTAGCAATATAACCATCTAGTTTGTCTGTGATTGATGCAATAATAAATATAGTATTCATTATCCAAAAGCTGACTGGTATTCCTAACCACTCTCCTGATATAGCTCCTAGTATTCCTAAATAACCAACTATAACAAAAACTGGTACAAGTAGCATTCTAAATATTGTTAATTTATTTGCTAAATTCATACTATTCCTCCACTAATCCATTAGAAACTGTATTATTAACTATAGCATTTTCCATTACAATATTATTAACTTCATTACTAATATTATTGGAAATTGTATTATTCTCAAGTCTTTCTCTAGCAGTTTCCTCTTCTAATTCAATTTTTCTTGTATTTTCCAATTGATTAATAATTGCTTGTAGTCTTGAAATATCTTTTCCAATCATTTCAAAATCTTGTGCATTCATAGATTCTTTTAGATTATTATTTGCTTTAATTACAGAGTCAACTAATTCATTAATGTCTTCCAAATTAATAAACTCTAAATCTACAGCATAATCGTCTGTAAATAAATTATCTAACGCACTATCTAAATTATCGCCCATTGCAACTGTATTTCCTGATGCAACAATTACCTTCTTTAAAACTGGAACTTCGCTCTCATTTAACATTACTTGATATACAGGTTCAACATATAAAAGCGAATTATTAATTGGAATTATAATCATATCTTTCATTAGTTTAATTCCACTTGTATTTAGGTCTGAAAGTTCTGCTGCTATTGTTGTATTTTGTTCTATTTGATTATTAAGTTGCATGATTCCTACAACATTGCTTTCTGAATTAAATTTATATAATGATAAATTATTTTTTCCATTTCTAACTGTACCAGCTAAATATGAAATGATGTTCTGTTTCTCATATTTATTATAAGTTAAAACTAGGCCTAACTCAGATTTTTTAGAATCATTTAATTTAATTGGTGCATAATATGGTTCCATTGCAGAACCTGTGATTGTAGAGTTTGTTGTTGAAGCTTTATTTGTAACTTGCCATAAATCATCTGCTCTATATAAAGTATCTTCACTAATATTATGATATATATTTAACATCTCTGCTTGTATCTTGTATAAAAACTTTGGATAAACTAAATGTTCTTGAATATCTTTTGGCAATTCATCTTCTATAAATAAATCCGGATACATATTTCTATATGTCATAATAATAGGATCAGACTTGTCTGTTATGTAAAAATCTGTAGTGCCATCATATGCATCAATTAGAACTTTTACAGAATTTCTAATATAATTAATTCTTTCTCTATAGCCTTTTATATTAATTGTAGTAATTTGTGAATAAGGATATTGGACTGATGTAGTATATGCGTCTAACACCCATACTAGTTTTCCATCTTCTGTAATAACAAGATATGGATCCTCATCATAAATAATATTTGGTAAAATTGTCTTTGCTCTTTCTAAAACATTTCTATTTGTAATAATTTTTGTATCATCATTAACAATAGATGTAAAAATATATTTAAAGTTTTTCTCACTTATTCCTAAAACTAATCTGTCAATAAGTCCTAAATTTAATCCTGCTTTTCCATCATAAGTATTTTCTTCGTAAGTAGTTTCTGTAAGTGGATAATCATACTCTTTTCCATAATTTGTATTTACTAGGATTGTACTATTAGTGTTTAATCCAAAATATATTCTTGGTTGTTTAATATTAAGAAATTCTTGACTTGTAAAGTCAGATAGTAAATATTCTGCATAACCATCTAAGTCTGCGTCAGTAGCAGAACTTACAATTGCTGAATAACCATGAGTATATTTTAATGTTCTATTGTTGTAACTTATAGTGTTATTGCTTAGTATTTCTCTAGGCGTAATATAAACTAATTTATTAGAATTTCCAACATTGTACTTTGCTAAAAATGTTTTGTCATAATTGTAATACACGCTATTTTCTTGATGTTCTTTAATTGCATTTAAAGTTACACTTTCAGATATAATTGGTATATTATCTATTAATTTCTGATTTTCAGAAACTTGATCTGCTGTGATTGATTCATATTCTGATATATTATTTTGATCAATATCAATTCCATATGCTTTTTTAGTATTTTGAATATTATAGCCTATATATTCTTTTTCAGTATCTAATTCATTATTATCAACATATACAAATTGGAATCCTACTATTAAAACAAATAATCCTATTAGATATACTGGTACTATTAAAACTGAAATAACACCTTGTTTGAAATTTTGTTTCTTTATATATTTAAACAATCTAAATACTGCAAATATAACAACTAAACTTAATATGCGGTATCCCCAAAGCTTAATAGTTACATCTGCTTTTCCAGCTCCTACTAATCTTGTATCTAGCTCATCATCAATTGAAATCATATTTCCTGTTAATATGCTTTGTGATGATATAAAAATGTATAAGCAAAATATAATTGCTAAAATAACTACAAAAACAATTTCTTGTTTAATAAATGTATTCTTTTTTAGTGTTTCAGTACTAACTCCATCAAAAAATGTATTAAGAGTAATTACATAATATAATGCAACATATATAATCATCGCAATACATGCTTCCATTAAAAAAACTAATAAGCTTTGTATAAAAGGAAGTGAAAACATGTAATAACCAATATCCAACTTGAAAATTGGATCTGTTTGTCCAAATTGAGCTGCATTTGAAAAAACAGAAAATTTTGAAGATAAAACAAATGCTGAAATTAGTCCACCAAGAATTGATAACACAAAGCACAAGCTTTTATTTGGAAGTTTTGGCATCTCCTTTTTTTCATCTTCAAAGAACTTTTTTAATCCTCTTTTAATAAACTTATTAGTAATATAAACAATTATATATATACTAACTATTGATACACCTAAAACAGTATAGTAATTTTTTATTTTACTGTAAAAAACAGTAGCGTAATTTTCGCTAATTCCTATTGTTTGTAAATATTGAGATCTTAATGAGATAGCAGTATGTAAAGCAAATACTAATAATACTACTAAAACAATTATTCTTCGAATATTTCTTTTTTTCTTTACATCATTTGTGCTATTTTCTTTTTTCACTTCTTCCATTTTCTCACTCCTTATATAATAGCATCTAAAAATTCTTTTGAATTAAATATTTGCATATCATCTATTTGTTCTCCAACCCCAATAAATTTTACTGGAATTTTATTTTCTGAAACAATACCAACTACAACCCCACCTTTTGCTGTTCCATCTAGTTTTGTTAAAACAATTCCTGTAATATCTGTAGTTTCTTTAAAAGCCTTAACTTGTGAAATTGCATTTTGGCCAGTTTCAGCATCAAGTACTAACAGTACTTCCTTGCTACAATCAGTCATTTCCTTTTCTATTACTTTATTTATTTTAAATAATTCATCCATTAAATACTTTTTGTTGTGTAATCTTCCTGCAGTATCAACTATTAAAACGTCAGCATTTAATTCTTTAGTTTTAGAAATAGCATCAAACACAACTGAAGCTGGATCTGCTCCTTCTTCTTTTTTTACAATAATACTATTTGAACGTTTTGCCCATACTTCTAGCTGTTCAACAGCAGCAGCTCTAAAGGTGTCTGCTGCAGCTATTACTACTTTCTTTCCATCTTTTACTAAGTTATTTGCTATTTTTCCTATAGAAGTTGTTTTTCCAACGCCATTTACTCCGACTACTAGTATTACAGATGGTTTAGTTTCTAAATTAAGTTTAGGTTCTTCTACATCTAATATTTCTCTCATTATTTCTTTTAAAGCTGCTTTTACATCATCTTCATTTTCTATTTTTTCTTTTTTTATTTTAGTTCTCAATTCATTTATTATTCTTATAGAAGTTTCCATTCCTATATCAGACATTACTAAAACTTCTTCTAATTCATCTAATAAATCTTCATCAACCTTTCTAAACACACTAAAAACATTATTTATTTTTTCATCAATAGAATTCTTTGTTTTTCCTAACCCTGTTTTTAATTTTTCAAAAAATCCCATAAGTCTTTCCTTTCCATGTTTTTTTACTTATTATTTTAGGCACTATTTATCTAGTATATCACTTTTATTTTATATCATTAATGTGCTTAAAAATCAATACAAAAACAAGAATTTTGAATGTTTTTTGATTGTCCTAAAAAAGCGAATTTAAGAAAAAAAAATCGTGCCATATTGGCACGATTTTCTAGATTATCTTAGTTTATATCTCTTTGCTTTTTTATTATTATCAACATCCCATTTAACAACATATGTTGTTGCAATAAGCGTTATGATAATTAAACTTAAGCTTAAAACTGAATAGTCTTTTGCACTTGTTGATGGATTTGCGCTTTGTAAAGGAGTGGTTTCTCCTTGTACAATTATTTCTTCATCTCCACCACCAAATGATTCTATCTTATTTGTTATTGTAAATCCTTTTGTTGCATTTCCTGTAATTTCTGCATTATAAACCATTACTTTGTCTTCACTTATTGTATACTTTATTTCTTTTCCTGATTCATATTTTGCAAGTTCTTTCCAAGTATACTTCCAGTTCATAGACTTGTCTATTCTAACAATGCTACATTGTTTTCCATTTGCATATAATCTTACTGTTATTGAACTTGGTCTAAATGAACATTTATCATTAAGATCTTCCCATACTTTTGTTACACTAATATCAATTGTTTCTGGTGTATGAGAATTTGTTATTGTAATAGAAATATTTCCTGTTTCTTCATCTATCTCTGTTTCTGTTGTAGCTTCATCATATCCTTCTACTTCTGCTTCTATAACTGTATATTCTACAGTTTCTTTTCCTATTTCTTTAATTAGTCCTTCCCATGTATAACTCCATTCATTTTCTTCGCTCAATGTAACTGTTTCAATTTCTTCTTCTCCTGCCATTAATGTTACATCTAATGTCTCAGGTCTTATTCCATCTTGGTCATCATTATCATCCCAAACTTTTAATACAGTTACATCTACTGTTTCGTAAACGTTTTCGAAGTCTAGTGAATCTTTGTCATCACCACTTGTTTCTACATTAAGTGTTCCATCTCCATTATCACTTACTGTTACTGTTACTGTATGTTCTGTTTCATCTATTGTTATACTATCAATATCAGTTTCTTTTTCTATAAACGTATATGTATGTTCTCCTGTATCATCTTTATCTTTATTTAATGTATAAGTTATTGATGGGTAAGAAATATTTCCTTCTGAATCATTTCTAGCTGTCCATTTATTGCCTTTATCATCAGTCATTTCAAATGCAAAGATATCATTTTCTGTCATATCTCTTCCTGTTAATGTTTTTGTTCCTGCAAATGTTATTTCTCCTGTTGCTTCATAATCATTTACGAACCTTATTTCTTCACTATCTTCTGTCAATACTACTTCTAAGTTTCCATCTTTTTGATCTGTTACTGTTATCTTTAATGTTCTGTCAATATCAGAATCGTTTGTCACTCCTGCGATGCTTCCACTTTCTGTTATTGTATATTCAAATGTTGCACTTTCTTCTCCATTTAAATCTGCTAATTCATATTTAAAAGTTCCTAAATCAATATCAGTTTCAGTTCCACCTGTTGGTTCAATTGTTACACTACTTATTTCGTTTCCATCTTCATCTACTGGTAGTGGTGTTCCACTTATTACAAATGTCCACTCATCTCCCTCTTGGAAATCACGTCCTGTCAATTCTTTTGTTCCAGAAACTTCAATTTCTCCACTAGCATCATATGTATTTACAAATTCTATTTCTTCACTATCTTTAGATATAACAACATCTAAGTTTCCATCTTTTAAATCTGTTACTGTTATTGTTAATGTCTTATCTTCACTATCGTTTGTTACACCTGCGATTGTTCCACTTTCTGTTATTGTATATTCAAATGTTGCACTTTCTTCTCCATTTAAATCTGCTAATTCATATTTAAATGTTCCAAAGTCTATTGTTGCACTTGTTCCATCTTCTGGGTTTATTGTTACACTGCTTATTTCATTTCCATCTTCATCTACTGGTAGTGGGCTTCCACTTATTGTAAATGTCCACTCGTCTCCCTCTTGGAAATCACGTCCTTCTAATGTCTTTGTTGCTGTGAATTCTGTTTCTCCACTAGCATCGTATGTATTTACAAATTCTACTGCTTCGCTGTCTTGTGCTAAAGATACATCTAAGTTTCCTTCTCCGTCATCTGTTACTGTTATTCTTACTACTCTATCTGTATCTTCGTCGTTTGTTACTCCTGCAATTCTTCCTCTTTCTGTTATTGTATATTCAAATGTTGCACTTTCTTCTCCATTTAAATCTGCTAATTCATATTTAAATGTTCCAAAGTCTATTGCTTCTTCATTTCCACTTGTTGGATTTATTGTTACACTTGAAACTTCATTTCCTTCTGCATTTACTGGAAGTGG
>JAEESU010000022.1 GCA_016290095.1 Clostridia bacterium | reverse complement strand
CCAAAATGTAATGAGGATTATTTAATTCCACTTCATAAAAAGAAAAAAGATAATGATGATTTTCAATGTCCTAAATGCAAAGAAGTTTTTAGAACAATTGCTATTTTTAATAAAATGTTAAAAGATAATAAATAATCGTAAGATTAAGATATACAGAGCGGATGATAATACGTTTTTGTATGGTATAATATAAAGTGTAAGACAAATAGTAATTTATATAGGAGGATGAATTGATGAAGAATAAAGGAATTATAATTGGCTTAATAATTGGAATTGTAATGGCAATTTTATGGAGTATAGTTTTTGTTAATGTACTAAATAGTATGGCTGGAATTGGTATAGGTATATGTTTTGGTATAAGCTTTGTTCCAGCTTTTAGCTTAATTTTCTCAAAAAAAGATGATGAAAAACAAAAATAAAAATTACAATAAGTATGTGAGATTAATAGTAAGTTATAAGGAGGAATAATTTATGAAAAATAATAAAATAACAGGAAATGATGTAGGAGTAATAGCTTCAATAATTGGAATTGTTGCAAGTATAGTTGTAATAGTTATAGGAAATAAAGCATTAGGCTTTATTCTTCTATGCTCTTGCTTTACAACTTTATGTGCTTGTTTTGAAGAAAATAAAAAGAAAAAAGATAATAATAAGAAATAATAATTTAGAGAGGAGCTTTTATTATGAATTTGAATGATAATAAAAAAGTAACAATTATCTTTGCATTTGTGATTATAGCAATTATAGGTTTATTTTTAGGTATTGCAGTAGGACTTTCTAAAAAGAACAGAGAAGTAACATATATATCAGATAGCGATTATTTATATGATGTTGCAATAGAATATTTAAAGGAAAAATATACACAAGAGCAGAATTATTATAATCAAAAAGAAGATTATCAAATATTTTTTGATTATAAAGGTTTTGGAATATCACAAAAAGATAATATTAAATATGCTTATATGTGGATATTAAACGAATCATATTATGTTGAAAATGGAAAATTAGAAATAGGTTCAGGAAGTTCAATGCCATATAAAATTAAATTTGAAGATGATAAGGTTGTAACTATTGAAAATCCAAAAGATGGTGGCTACTATGCTTCATCTGTCAAAGATATGTTCCCTGATTCCATAGAAAATAAAATATTAAACTTCAATTTAGATAATGTAAATATAAAAAATAAAGTAGATGAGCACTATTCATACTTAAATTCATCTGACTATGTTCCAACAGAAGCAACATACGAATTTGTTGCCGAAATTATTGAAACACATGAAAACTTTATAATAGTTAAACCTGATGCAAATAGCAGAGAGATAAAGTCAAGTGATAAAATTTCAGTAAATATAACAAGACCAACAAATGGTACTAATGACTTTTATGTAATAGGTAATAAAGTGAAAATTACATATAATGGCGAGATAATGGAAACATATCCAGCACAAATAATTGCATCAAAAGTAGAATTAGAAAGTTAGCGAGAAATTACAAGTTATCAAGGTGTTTACAAGATTTTGGTATTGTAAACAAGTTAAAAGCGAAGTAGAGATTATTTCTCTATTTTTTTTGACAAAATTATCATAATTAGTTGACAGAATGAAAAAATGATGATATAAAATAGGTGTATTCGATAAAGGATACAACTGAAAAATTGAATAGTAGATATTTCCCTTTTGAAATCATATATTTTAGTTCTGAACTACATTATATCTAACAGAACTGGCTTTAAGTAGCTAATAAGGTAATAACAGAAATTACTTTTTTCGATTATCAAGACGGAAGCCAGATTGAATTTAATGGAGCCCATTGTCTCGGAGGCTCGGTGTTGGTTTTATCATAAGATATGTAATTTATCTCCAACCAATGTAAAGAAGTAATATTGATGTCGTAAGCGCTAACAGATATCTTATTTGATTTACAGGTACAATATTTATATGTCTAAAAGTGAAAAGCTATTAGGCTTATTAAAGATTTGTTTTTAGCAAGTAATTTGTAACCTGTGGATAAGTAAGAAATCTGATATCTTTTTTGAGAAAAATTTTAATGCAAGTAAGCAAAGAAATTTTTCAGTAAAAAAGTAAGCGAAACATTAATATCAATTGTGGCTCCAAAAGGGAAAAATAAAATATATAGCCAATAATAGTGATATAAGAATATATAAGGTTTCGTTTATGATAACGAAGCCTTTTTTGTTGCTTACAAATGCATACTTGCTAGAAAGGAGGAAAACTTGGAAGACTTAAAAATCGTAAATGCAGATAATCTATTATATACTTCTTTAGATGAAACAGAATTTATCATTGAAGATATTTTACCAATAGGACTTCATATGTTTTGTGGAGCTCCAAAAGTAGGAAAGAGTTGGTTAATGTTAGATATTTGTATTAAAGTTTCAAAGGGAGAAGAAATATGGAACTTAAAAACAAATAAATGTGATGTTTTATATCTTGCTTTAGAAGACACTTATCAAAGACTTCAAAAAAGATTATTTAAGCTAACTAATGAGATAGATTCAAATTTTCATATATCTATTGAGTCAAATAAAATTGCAAATGGATTGACATCTCAATTAGAACAAACATTAAAGAAATATCCTGATATTAAACTAATAGTTATTGATACTCTTCAAAAGGTTAGAAAACAAAATAATGATATAAACTATTCTAATGACTATACAGATATATCTTTATTAAAACAATTTGCAGATAAAAATAAAATTGCTGTTATTTTAGTACACCATCTAAGGAAACAAGATGATAGTGATGTATTTAATAGAATTTCTGGAACAACAGGAATAATGGGAAGTAGTGATACAACATTTATACTAGAAAAGAAATCAAGAGATGATTCAGTAGCAACATTATTTGTTACAGGTAGAGATGTTGAATATCAGACTTTCACATTAAGATTTGAAGAATGCAGATGGAATTTACTAGAACGATCATTTCAAAAGGATATTGAAATGAAAAATGCTCCAGAGATTATCTATAATGTTATATCTTTTGTCAACGATAAAGGAGAATGGCAAGGCACAGCAACTGAACTTCTTACTTCTTTAGATGAAAAAGATATAACACCGCAATATCTTACAAAGTTATTAAACGAGTATAGTAAAACAATTTTATTGGATAATAAAATATGTTTTAAGACATCAAGGACAAGCACATCTCGTTTAGTAAATTTGAAGAAAGATATTGACGGCAATGACGATGATGACGGTAAAAATATACCACAGGAATCGTCATTGAAAGGAAGTCCAGAGGGAACATCTGGCACACAACTTTTGTAAAAAGTGTAGTGTGTTACACTCATAAATGCGATTTTGAAAAATTATGTGGCTGATTATATCGTTACTTAAATTTTTCAAAAAGAGAATGTTAAATATTATTTGCCTTTGGCAAGATAATATTTAACAGGCGAAGAAGCATATGAGTGTTCTCACATTTTGATGAAGCAGTCCTATAGGATTTTAGCGTCATTATCGTCATCAAAATGTGGGCTACGAAGATAAAACAAGGAAGGAGAAAATAGAATGGCATACACAATATTGCGATTTAAGAAGGACAAAGGTGGTGCCATAGCTGGATGTGAAAGACATAATGAAAGAAAAAAAGAAGCATATAAAAGTAATCCAGATATAGATATGAATAAATCTAAAGAGAACTATCATATCATACACGCACCACAATACACATATTCAAGAAAAATAAAAGAATTAATAAAAGAATATGGCTGTAAAACAAGAAAAGATAGTGTCAAATTAGTTGAAACATTGATAACAGCTTCTCCTAAATTTATGAATAGATTAAGCAAAGGAGAACAAAGGGAATATTTTGAAAGAGCAGTAAAATTTATGAAAGATGAAATTGGTGAAGATAGAATAATATCAGCAGTAGTACACATGGATGAAGCAACACCACATATGCATTTAGTATTTTGCCCTATAAATAAAGATGGTAAACTATCAGCTAAAAGTATTCTTGGAAATCAAAAAAGCCTTTCAGAATGGCAAACGAGATACTATAATTATATGCACGAAAGATGGAATGAACTTGAAAGAGGAAAATCAGCTCAAGAAACAAAAAGAAAGCATATTCCTACATGGTTATTTAAGTTAGCTGATAATTTAGATAACTTATATAATCAATTATTAAAGAAAATTGAAAATATTAATATGATAGGAATGAAAAAGAATAAAGAAGAAGCTATTAATATGCTTTCAGAATTTCTTCCTAAAGCAGAGAAATTTTCGGCAAAAGTAAATTCTTACAAAGACTATATAAATGAACTAGAAGAAAGAGTTTTAATTCAAAGAAAAGACAATCAAGAACTAGCTGAAGAAAATCTTGACTTAAAAGAAAAAATTGAAAATAAAGATCTAGAAATTAGTG
>JAEESU010000021.1 GCA_016290095.1 Clostridia bacterium | reverse complement strand
GTTACTCAACAACCACTTGGTGGTAAAGCTCAATTTGGTGGACAGAGATTTGGTGAGATGGAAGTTTGGGCACTAGAAGCTTATGGTGCGGCATACACATTACAAGAAATCTTAACAATGAAATCTGATGATGTTATAGGTAGAGTAAAAACTTATGAAGCTATTGTTAAAGGAGAAAATATTCCAACACCAGGAATTCCAGAAAGCTTTAAAGTATTAGTAAAAGAACTTCAATCTTTAGGACTAGATATTAAACTATATACAGAATATGATGAAGAAATTGAAATTAATGAACATCAAGAAGAAGGTCTAGATGGAGTAGAAGAAAGAATCGATGAAAGCGAATTAGAAGCTGAAGGTGTAAATGAAATTTCTGATGAAGAAATTGAAGAAGAATCAGAAGAAGATGGAGATGATTTCTTCACAAACATCATGGACGAAGAAGATATGCCAGATGACAAAATATTCAAAGACTTAGATGCTATTGATGGCGAAGATGATGAATAAGAAAAATTAATTTAATAATATTTATAGGTTGCTAAAATTTGTTTTAAATAACATATTATGAGTGTTCAGCGAAGCAAATTTAAAACAAATTTTGCTACCACATGTATATATAAAATATTAAGGGGGCTACTTTTAAAGTGGAAGAATTTGAAGTATTTAATAAAATTAAAATACAATTAGCTTCTGATGAGAAAATAAGAGAATGGTCTCATGGAGAAGTTAAAAAACCAGAAACAATTAACTATAGAACATTAAAACCAGAAAAAGATGGTTTATTCTGTGAAAAAATATTTGGTCCAACAAAAGACTGGGAATGTCATTGTGGTAAATATAAAAGAGTAAGATATAAAGGGATAGTTTGTGATAGATGTGGTGTTGAAGTTACTACAGCTAAAGTAAGAAGAGAAAGAATGGGTCACATAGAGCTTGCAGCTCCAGTTGCACACATTTGGTATTTTAAAGGAATTCCAAGTAGAATTGGTTTACTTTTAGATATATCTCCAAGAAGTTTAGAGAAAGTTATTTACTTTGCATCTTACATTGTTACAGATAAAGGAACATCAGGGCTTTTAAAATGCCAAGTATTAACAGAAAAAGAATATGTTGAAGCTGAAGAAAAATATGGCAGAGGTTCTTTCAAAGCTGAAATGGGAGCTGAAGCTATAAGAAAACTTTTAGCTGAAATAGACATCAATAAATTAGCAGCAAACTTAAAGAAAGAACTTGCAAAAGCTAGTGAGCAAAAAAGAGCAAAATTAATTAAAAGATTGGACACTGTAGAATCTTTTAGAGTATCTGGAAACAAACCAGAATATATGGTTATGAGTGTTATTCCAGTTATTCCACCAGAATTAAGACCAATGGTTCAATTAGATGGTGGTAGATTTGCTACATCAGACTTAAATGACTTATATAGAAGAGTTATTAATAGAAATAACAGATTAAAAAGATTATTAGAACTTGGAGCACCAGAAATCATTGTTAGAAATGAAAAAAGAATGCTACAAGAATCTGTAGATGCTTTAATAGATAATGGTAGACGTGGTAGACCTGTTACAGGTGCTGGAAACAGACCATTAAAATCATTATCAGATATGCTAAAAGGAAAACAAGGACGTTTCCGTCAAAACCTTTTAGGAAAAAGAGTTGACTACTCTGGACGTTCAGTTATCGTTGTTGGTCCAGAACTTAAAATTTATCAATGCGGTCTTCCAAAAGAAATGGCAGTTGAGCTTTTCAAACCATTTGTTATGAAAGAATTAGTGGGCCGTGGAATTGCACATAATATTAAAAATGCAAAAAGAATGGTTGAAAGATTAAGACCAGAAGTATGGGATATATTAGAAGAGGTTATTCAAGATCACCCAGTTATGCTTAACCGTGCTCCTACACTTCATAGATTAGGTATTCAAGCATTCCAACCAATATTAGTTGAAGGTAGAGCTATTAAACTTCATCCATTAGTTTGTACAGCATTCAACGCTGACTTCGATGGTGATCAGATGGCTGTTCACGTTCCTTTAACACCAGAAGCTATTTCAGAAGCAAGATATTTAATGCTTTCTACAAATAACTTATTAAAACCTCAAGATGGTAAACCAGTTACAGTTCCTACACAGGATATGATTCTTGGTGCTTACTATTTAACAGTTCAAATAGATGGTGAAAAAGGTGAAGGCATGTACTTCCAAGATGAAGACGAAGCTATGCTTGCATATCAAAATGGTGATGTTGGATTACATTGCAAAGTAAAAGTAAGAAGATTTAAAACAGATGAAGATGGAACAGTAAGAAGTAAAACAATAGAAACAACAGTTGGAAGATTAATATACAATCAAGGAATTCCTCAAGATTTAGGTTTTGTTGATAGAACAGATCCAGAAAAAGAATTCGATTTAGAAATTGATTTTCCTGTTATCAAAAAGAATTTAGGAAAAATAGTTGCAAATTGTATTAATGTACATGGATTATCTGAATCAGCTGAAGTATTAGATTATATTAAAGCTACAGGTTATAAATATTCTACAAAAGGTGCTATAACAGTATCTGTTGATGATGTTAAAGTACCAGAAGCTAAAAAAGATATTTTAGCACAAGCTGATGAAGATGTTTCTAATGTATTTAGACAATATCAAAGAGGTATGATTACTAACGATGAAAGATATAATGCAATCATTAAAATTTGGGAAAAAGCAACAGATGATGTTACAGAAGCTATGAAAAACAATTTCGATGAGTTAAACCCAATTTACATGATGGCACAATCTGGAGCCCGTGGTAACATGAACCAGTTAAGACAAATCGCAGGTATGCGTGGACTTATGGCCAATACATCTGGTAAAGCAGTTGAAATTCCAGTTAAATCTTGCTTCCGTGAAGGACTTGATTCACTAGAATATTTCATTTCAGCACATGGTGCTAGAAAAGGTTTAACAGATACAGCTTTAAGAACAGCAGACTCTGGATATTTAACAAGAAGATTAGTTGATGTTTCACAAGATATCATTATTAGAGAAGCAGATTGTGGATCAACAAGAGGAATTATAGTTGAGGATATTAAAGATGGAAATCAAATAATTGAACCATTACAAGAAAGATTAGTTGGTAGATATCCATTAGAAGATATTAAAGATCCAAAAACAAAGAAACTAATTGTTGATAAAGATACAATGATTACAGATGCTATTGCTAAACAAATTGTAAATGCAGGATATACTCAAGTTGCAGTTCGTTCAGTTCTAGAATGTAGAACAAGACATGGTGCATGTAGCAAATGTTATGGTATGGGATTAGCTAGACGTGAAAGAGTTAGCGAAGGAGAATCTGTTGGTATTATCGCAGCACAATCAATTGGTGAACCTGGTACACAGCTTACAATGAGAACATTCCATACAGGTGGTGTTGCTGGAGGAGATATCACACAAGGTCTTCCTAGAGTTGAAGAATTATTTGAAGCTAGAACTCCTAAAGGAATGGCTATAATATCTGAAATTGATGGTATAGTTAGAATTAATGATGAGAAGAAGAGAAAAGAAGTAATTGTTACAAATCAAGAAAATTCTAAGACATATGTAATAAGCTTCGGATCTAAATTAAGAGTAAAAGATGGAGATGAAATAAAAGCTGGTGAACAAGTTACAGAAGGATCTGTAAATCCATCAGACTTATTAGCAGTTAAAGGTGTAGAAGGTGTTTACACATATATCATTTCTGAAGTTCAAAAAGTTTATAGAAATCAAGGTGTTGATATAAACGATAAACACATTGAAGTTATTACAAGACAAATGCTTAAAAAGGTTAGAATTGATAATCCAGGTGATTCAGAATTTTATACAGCATCATTAGTTGATTTACTTGAAGTTGAAAAGAGAAATGAAGAATTAGTAGCAGAAGGAAAGAAACCAGCAACATATAAGAGAGCACTTCTTGGTATTACAAAAGCTTCTCTTGCTACAGAAAGCTTTTTATCAGCAGCTTCATTCCAGGAGACAACAAAAGTATTAACAGAAGCAGCAATTAAAGGTAAAACAGATAGCTTAATAGGATTAAAAGAAAACGTTATTATTGGTAAATTGATTCCAACAGGAACAGGGTTAAAACGTTATCAACAGATTAGAATAAATACTGAAAAAGAAAATACAGTAGCAGATAATGTTGAAACTGTAGAAGAACAATAAGTTTAAAATAAAAAGGCGCTCACGTATTACGGTGAGCGCTTTTGCGTTTGCAGAATAGCTTACAGAATGTTTGCAAGTTCCTCAGCAGCTTTTTGAAGAGCTTCTTCCTGAGAAGGCAGGTGGAAAAGATTAATTGTTCCAATTTTCCCATCAATAATAACAAAGTAAACATTGAGGGATTTTGTAATATCGGATGAGTCTTCGGCCATTTTTTCTAGCCAAATAGCTGCTATTCGATTCAGCTTTGCAGGAACTGTGTCGGCATCT
Source organism: Clostridia bacterium (assembly GCA_016290095.1). Taxonomy (GTDB): domain Bacteria; phylum Bacillota; class Clostridia; order TANB77; family CAG-508; genus Scatovivens. The sequence continues at coordinate 31,210 of JAEESU010000021.1, read as the reverse complement.
GAATAAAAAACATACACAGGCTTGCCAGTAGCTGCTAGGCTTACAAGTTGCTCAGCCCATGAATGACCAGATGTATCGGCAGGACCTAAACATGCATCAATAAAGCAGTATAGTTCAGGCTCTGTTTCTAAAGATAATTCAGTCCCTGGTCCGCAATTACAAATGACCAACCAGTTTTCCATGCCTTTTTTGAAGGAATCATTAACTTCTTCAGCAAACGCGGGAGTAGCACCAAGCAGGAGTATGTTCAGCACCATGATCAGAGATACCAATCTCCAAGAAAAATTTTTCGCCTTTTTCATTGTGATGCCTCCTTTTGCATTTTATTGGCGAAAGCAACAAGGAAAAACATTCCTTAGATTATAATTATATCAAAAATATGGCATTTTTTCAAGTTTTGAGGAAAATGATATACTATGGAGGGTATAAGCGTATTAAGTTGAATTGAAGAAAAAAATATAGTTTAAGAAGAATAATATTAGTAATAAATAAATGTGCGCTCACCAGTTTGATGAGCGCACATGTTGCGTTTACTTAGCCCAGAGGAGACTTACAGCTTGTGACAGAGACTTTTTGTAGCATTCTTCTTCTGAAGTTAAATGGAAGATAGTAATAGAACCTACAGTACCATCGCCTTCAACTCGATAAATATTGTGGTCTTTTTTTACGTTCTCATTCATTTCTGCATATTCTTCTAACTTGATTGCGGCTTTTCGGTTCATTTTTGCAGCCACTGTATCTTCGTCAGAGTAGACTACGTATACGGCACAACCTTTTGATGCGAGTTTTAAAAGATAAGCAGCCCATGTACTTTCGGACATTGTATATGGTCCAACACATGAGTCAACAGAGAAGAATACATCAGGAGTTTCATCTGAAACAAATGAGTCTCCAGGTTCGGAGTTAAACAGCATAATCCAGTTTTCAGTACATTCCAGTCCATAAATATTCTCAGAATCAAAGATTGTATCGGGCGCATGTCTGCTAATAAATTTGTAAGCATATGCGCGCTTAGAGTAATTGAGACCATAAATTGAGACATTGAGGAAGTGCGCTGAATTTTCAGTTTTAGACTGTTCAGCAAACGCGTACGAGGTGCAGAGCATGAGGGTGCAAAGCACCAGAAGCAGAGATACAAATCTCTTAGCTACGTTTTTCGCCATATTCATAATGTTACCTCCTTATGTATTGGTTGGCGAAAACAACAAGGGAAACTCTTCCCTTAACATATAATTATACCAGATTTTTGTTTTATTTTCAAGTTTTTAAGTATGGCGTGACATGCTTTTTGCTTCTTGCTTAACATTGACTTTAAAATGAAAGTGTTGTAAAATGTTTTTGAAAACTAGATATGAGGTGACTAAAAACATGAAAAAAGATGAGACTTTTTTTGAATATCCTACATTTGATAACATTAGAGAGGTTATTTATTATTCCGTAAATCAATATCCTAATAATGTTGCTTTTAAATTAAAACATAAAAATGGAGAAGAAGTAACATATCAAGACATTACTTATAAAGAGTTTTTAGATGAAGTAAATTATCTGGGAACAGGTTTGTTTAATTTAGGATTACAAGGAAAAAGAGTTGCTATTATTTCTAAGAATAGATATGAGTGGGTGCTAAGTTTTATAGCATTACTTCTAGGAGGAATAGTAGCAGTTCCATTAGACAAGGATTTAAAATTTGATGAATTTGAAAAATCATTAATAAGAAGTAAAGCAGATGCAATTATTTTCGATACAAAATATGAAGAACAATTAAAAGAAATAAGAGCAAATGGGAAAACAAATTTAAGAGAATATATTTCTATGGATTCTTCAGAAGAATTCAAAGAGTTATTGAAAATTAAAGAAAACGGTAAAAAGATATTTGAAAGTGGAAATCAGAGGTATTTGAATGCTGAAATAAAAGATAAAGAACTTGCTGAGCTTGTTTTTACATCAGGAACAACTGCAGAATCAAAAGTTGTAATGCTTTCACAATATAATTTAGCAAGAAATATTAGTGATATGCAATTAGTAGAAGATTTTAGAGAAACAGATGTGAATTTAGCATTTTTGCCACTACATCACACATTTGGATCTACTGGTCAATTAATAATGCTTAGTTCCGGTTTAGCAACGGCATTTCCTGATGGTTTAAGATATATAGCTCAAAACTTAAAAGAGTATGGTGTAACATTTTTTGTTGGTGTACCATTACTAATTGAAAATATTTATAAGAAATTAAATCAAGAAATAGAAAGACAAGGAAAAACAAAAATTGTAAAAGTTGCAAAAGTATTTACAAATTTTTTGTTAAAACTTCATATTGATGTAAGAAGAAAAGTTTATAAATCAATAATTGATCAATTAGGTGGACTTCGTTTTGTAATAAGTGGTGCAGCAGCGCTAGATAAAGAAGTTGAAAAAGGATTTAATGAACTTGGAATTTTAACAGTTCAAGGATATGGATTAACAGAAGCATCTCCAGTTCTTATTGCAGAGAATTACAAATATAGAAATTATGGATCAATAGGTTTTCCAATGCCGAGTGTTGAAGTAAAGATAATTGACAAAAATGAAGAGGGTATAGGAGAGTTAATTGCAAAAGGGCCAAATGTAATGATGGGATATTATGAAGATGATATTTCAACATCAAATACATTAAAAGATGGATGGCTTTACACAGGAGATTTAGCTTATATTGATAAAGATGGATTTGTATTTATAACAGGAAGAAAAAAGAATGTAATAGTTCTAAAAAATGGTAAAAATATTTATCCAGAAGAATTAGAATTCTTAATAAATAAACTAGATATTGTAAAAGATTGTATGGTATTTGGTCTTCCAAAAGATGATGATTTATTATTATCTGTTAAAGTTCAATATGATGAAGAATATGTTAAAGAAAATTATCCAAATGTAGATGAACAGGAAATAGAGAAAATGGTTTGGGAAAAAATAAAAGAAATAAATCAGTCATTACCAATATATAAATATATTAAAAACCTAATATTAACCAAAGAAGAATTTATAAAAACGACTACAGCAAAGATTAAAAGACATGAAGAAATCAAAAGAATAACTAAAGAATAAAAACAAACCCGCATGTTTGCGGGTTGTTTTGTTATTTAAGACGGTTCATTAGAATTATTAAAGTCACCAAATGATTCTATTCTATCCTCAATAAATCCAGAATAATTGTTTTCACCATTAACGCCTAATGATCCTCTCATTTGATCATGTCGAACTCCATCTAAAGAAACAATTTCTAATAGAAGCTGATGTCCGTTATCATAAGTAACAGTATAGAATGTACTTGTTGCGTTTGCGTTACCTGGAATAATAGATGATCCTGTTACTTCTATGCTTACTAGATTACTTCCTACATCTTGTATTGAACCTTCGCCTGATGCAAAATATTCTATACTTTGTTGGAAGAATTGGCCAGTAATACTTATTGTAGATTGACTAGTATCTGTAGTTGCTACCATTATATAATCTTTTTTGCTACCAACTTCTGTTAAAAGGTATTGTGTAGAACTAGCAGCTTGGCTTGCAGTTCTTACTTTACCATTATTTTCAGCAGTTTGATTAGGCGGAACATCAGAATAATATTTACTTGTTTCAGATGCTGAAAGGTTTCCTACATATGGAATTGCATCAACGAGAATTAAATTACCTCTTCTTGAAGTAAGACTTCCTGCATCCTTTAAACTAGCTCCACCATTACTAAATGCAATATAAAAACCATTAGAATATGAATTAAATGCACTTGAAGTACTATAACCACCAGATATGTTTATAGGAATATTTTTACTTTTTAAATAATTTGCAAAAGAATTAAGAGTTTCTACTATCGTGTCTCCACAGTTTAAACAGGTTCTTATAACCCTTCCATCTTTAGTTAATGTTGCTGAAATCTTGGTTTCATCTATATAATTATGCTCAATTGTATCTCCATAAGTGAAAGTTGAATCTCCTATTTCACCACACATAGTACAGCTTTCATAATATATGGCTGGAGAGGTACAGCTTGCTTCAGACACTAAGTATATAGGATCTACTTTTTGAGAATACGCATGTTCACTTAATGGTAAAGCTTCACTTTTTATCAAACCACAATTTGAACATACTATTATTTTATATCCATTTTGTGTGCAAGTTGAATTTCTTGAAGATTTTGTTTGATAATTATGACCTAATGCATCACCATAAGTAAAAGTTGAAGTACCCTTTTTACCACATAAACTACAACTTGTATAGTAAATAGCAGGAGAAGAACATGTTGCAATAGACTTCAAATATTCGTTTTTAGCAGTTCGAGTATATTTATGTGAAAGCATAGCGATTTCTTCTGATACTTTTTTACCACATAATATACATGTATTTAATCGGCAACCTTTAGAATGACAGGTTGCTTGCGCTATAATTTGGGATTGAGATATTTTGTAGACATGTGATAGCTTTTGACCATAAGTAAAAGTTGAACTGCCTTTTTTACCACACATAGTACAACTCTTATAATATACAGCTGGAGAGTTGCAAGTTGCTATAGATTTAAGATATTTAGATTCTGCTTTTTGAGCAGTGTAGTTGTGATTTTTTAAAGATAAAGATTCTGTTTTTTGAGAACCACATCTAGAACAACGTAATAGTCTGTATCCATATGTTGTGCAAGTTGAGGCAGTAGAAGATTTTGTTTGATAATTATGACCTAAACTTGGTAAAGATTGTGTTTTTGTTTTTCTACATCTAGAACATGTGTATAATGCTGTTCCAGTTGAAGTACATGTAGGGTTTTTTGTAACTCTTGTTTTAACCCATGAATGAGAACATACTGTTTTTGTGTCATAAGTAATAGATTTAATTGTAATTTTGGCTTGAACTTCATGAGTTGATAGGATAATAAATCCTAACATAAAGATGAATATAAACAATTGTTTATATACGATTTTTTTCATAACTATTTCCTCCTATAATAATACAGTAGAAAATTTGTGCCATCACTTATATTATACCACAAATTTACATAATAAATCAACATAATTTAATATATGAACAAAAAAATAATCCTTATATAAGGATTATTTTCTACAAAGTATATTAATCTAAAGGAATTAGTTTTGCATGAATTAGTATTCTGTATGTAGTATTATTGTCACATGTATATAAAGATAATAAATTATCACTAGTAGTTACATCAGTTTGGAAATCATATATACTATTTGATTTCCATTCATTTAGTTTATCTTCTAGCTGAGTAATTGTTGTAAAATTATTTGGTAAATCCACATTATTTGAAGATATTTTATAAACAGAAAAAATTTCTGCTAAATATGCACTATTTTTCGTATTAAAGTTAATAAATTTATGATTAATATCAGCACAAAACTCTTCATCTAAATAATATCTTAGATTACTGAACATAGTGCCATTTCTTCGATTATGCCCATAGATAATTGTGTTTTTATCAAGTTTTTCAAAATTATTTCTATAATCTGCAAAAATCCAACCAGCTCCATTTTTTTGTTTATCGAAATTTTTGTTTAAATAAAAACTATTATCACTAGATTGTACAATAGGATAACTAATATTAGTATCAGGTACTCTTACCCAAGCTACTGTATCCGAATTTTGTTCTATAAGAGCATCAAAATCAACTTGAAATTGCTCTAAGCTTAATCCATTTTCATCAACAGATTCTGTATAAATTGGGGAAAACTCATCACTATTTTGTTCATGGTTTATAGTAACTTTAATATATTTATTTTCAAGATTTTCTTGTATAGATTTATTTTGAGAATTATCTAAATGCCACAAGTATAAAATATAAACACATATAGCAATAATTATAAGAGATATTATTCTAAATATTAAAATAAATAATTTTAATTTTCCATTTTCTTTTTTTTCTTTCATTATATCACCATAATAATTATAAATTTTTTTTAAACAGATGTCTAGTTGTTATTTATAGTAAATATTATAATTAACATTTTGTATTAGTTTAAAAATGACAACTGGAACAAATAATAAAATGAATATCTTAAATAGTTATTTTTTATTAAAAGATTCTTCCATAAAATTCACCTATATATATTATAACTATAAATAGAAAAAATCAATAAATAAAACGGCCCGCATTGCTGCGGGCCTTGTCCTCAGAATCGATGGATTGCGTCGAATACGTAGTTTGCTGAGTTGATACATGCTTGTCCATGATCTCCGCCGATGCAAACTGCTTCAATATTTCCAGCACTCATTCCGTTTACAAGAACCTGATAATTACCATTCCCAACATTAATGATAGAAATGCCTTTTTTGTGATATCCACTATTGGAATATCTGTAAATCAGGTTGACTGCATTTACGGAAGCTCTGGAGATATCACGTTTACCATCTGTGGCAAAGATATGTACCGTAACCCCAGAAGCGGCTGCTGAAATTACCCACTTAGACCAGACGTCACCACATGTGTCAGGATTGTTGCATATTCCTTGAATCTTTGCACAAGCGTCCAAAAGAAAGATTTCATTAACATTTTCCAGATTAACGAAATATGCAGATTGGCCACCGTGACTGTAAGCCGCCAGAAAACGATACCCTGTAGCATTAGACAGATACCTTTCGGCGAGTCTTGCTTGCTGTTGGGCAGTGCTATTTGAGTAGTCTCCAGAAATGGATTCGACGAATCTGGTGGTACACAGGTCATCTAGATGGTCACCCATAGATGTCTGACTGAAGAGATTATTGAAGTTTCCGGGTGAATCGCCATCGCCTCCGATGAGGACAAAAGTGATTTGCTCTCGAGGAAGAGCAAGAGCGGGTGTGACAGTGAACGTAGTTACGAGAACCACCGTCATCACCAGTGCCATGAATTCCATGAACTTTTTCGCCATTGTTGTGAACCTCCTTTGTAGTTAGATTGGTTGGCGAAAACGACAAGGGAAACTCTCCCTTAACTTATAATTATACCATAAAAAAGCTTTTTTTTCAAATTTTAAGGGGCTTCTAATTGACTAAAGATATTAAAGATGCTATAATAAAAACAATTACGAGAAAGGTGGTTACTATGGAAAATTCAGACAATAGTGGCAATAATAATTTTTGATGAATTTAGAAAATTATTTTATGATGAAGATGAAAGGCTGTAAAGGTTTCTAGTAGAGAATGAGGGTCACCGGCTGAAAGCCCTTTGTAGAAAACGTACATAACCGAAACACATTGGAGTAAAATAATTTTCAAAGAGTGGAAAGAAGAGTTCTTTCAATATGGGTGGTACCGCGGATTATATTCGTCCCTGCATTTTTGTTTGCAGTGGGCGATTTTTTGACGCTAAAATTGCCTTCTGCAAGAATAGGAGGAAGGTATGGAAGAGTACAGAACACATTATTGTGACTCAATTACGCTTGATGATGTTGGCAAAAAAGTACGAATAGCAGGATTCGTAGAAACTATTAGAGATTTTGGAGGTTTAGTTTTTCTTGATATTAGAGATATGTATGGAATAACTCAAGTTGTTACATCAGCTGATAGTAGAGATGTAGATGTTGTTTCACATATTCCGATTCAATCTGTTGTTACAGTTTATGGATTAGTTAGAAAAAGGTCTGAAGACACTATTAACTTAAAACTTAAAACAGGTGAAGTCGAAATATATATTGAGGAAATAAGTGTTTTAAGTAAAAGAACAAAAGATTTACCATTTGAGATTAATGGAACTACAAAAATAAGAGAAGAATTAAGACTCAAATACAGATACTTAGATTTAAGATCAGATAAATTAAGGGAGAACTTAAAACTAAGAGCAAGAATTATTCAGTTCTTGCGTGAGAAGATGATAAAAAAAGATTTTTTGGAAGTTCAAACACCTATTTTAACAGCATCTTCACCAGAAGGTGCTAGAGATTATTTAGTACCAAGTAGACTGCACAAAGGAAAGTTTTATGCTTTGCCACAGGCACCACAACAATTTAAACAATTATTAATGGTTTCCGGAATAGACAAGTATTTTCAAATAGCACCTTGTTTTAGAGATGAAGATTCTAGAGCAGATAGGGTGCCAGGAGAGTTTTATCAACTTGATATTGAAATGGCATATGCAACACAAGAAGATGTTTTTGAGATTATGGAAAAAGTAATTTATGAGACATTTTCAAAGTTTTCTTGTAAAAAAATTAAAAAATATCCATTTAGAAGAATAAAATATAGTGATTCTATGGAAAAATATGGGTCAGATAAACCAGATTTGAGAAATCCTTTAGAAATTATAGATGTGACAGATCTTTTTAAAAATATTCCACTAAAAGCATTTGCAGGCCAATTTGTTAGAATAATATCTACACACGATGTAAAAGATAAACCTCGTAGTTTTTTTGAAGGAATGACAGAATATGCAGTAAAAGAATTAAAGGCAAAAGGATTAGCATGGCTTAGAATAATGGATGATCTAAGCCTTCAAGGACCAATTGCAAAATTTATACCAGAAAAAGAAAAAATGGAGATGATAAAAAGGACCAAATCTAAAGAAGGAGATTGTTTATTTTTTATTGCAGATTATGCAGGAGTAGTAGATAAATTAGCTGGAAGTGTAAGAACAGAATTAGGAAGAAGACTAGAGTTAATTGATGAAAATAAATTAGAGTTTTGTTGGATTACAGATTTTCCTATGTATGAATATGATGAAAGGCATAAATTAACGTTTTGTCATAACCCATTTTCAATGCCAAAAGGTAGCATAGATGTTAGTGATCCATTATCAATTATGGCATATCAATATGATTTAGTTTGTAATGGAATAGAATTAGCATCTGGCGCAGTAAGAAACAATGATCCAGATTTGATGGTCAAAGTTTTTGAAAAAGTTGGGTACACAAAGGAATACATCGTAGAAAAATTTGGTGCTATGTTTGAAGCATTTCAATATGGAGCACCACCTCATGCTGGAATAGCTCCAGGTATTGATAGAATGCTAATGCTTCTTACAGAAAGTGAGACAATAAGAGAAGTAATTGCATTTCCGTTAAGTGGAAAAGCAGAAGATTTAATGATGAAAGCACCAAGTATTCCATCGAAAGAACAACTGGCAGAATTAAAATTAACGATTTTAAAAGTATAAAAAGTAGCTACACTTGAGGTGTAGCTTTTATATTGTAAATTGCAGAAAAATATGATATGATTCTCGTGAAAATGTAATTAATATACATACATAGTTGAATTTGCTGAATCAAAAAGGATAAAATTAAAACATTGAAACGGAATATTCAGCAGATGATAGGAGATAAATTAGGAGAAGAGATGTTAAAGAAAAAAGCAAGTCTTGGTGAGAAAAAGAGTGATGAGCATATTATAACGTTTTTTTGGCTTATATTTTTAATATCATCAATTATTTCTGCAGTGCTATCAAATTCTTATAATAAAATTGATCCTAGCAAATACAATGAGACAAGAATAGTATTTGATCATATTGAGAAAACTGATCAAGAAGATAGCAAAAGTCTGCTAGTATACAAATATGATATTGACGGTGAAACCTATTTTTTTAAGGAAGAAAAAACAAGTGGTATTCCTAAAGTTGGTACAGAATATATAAGATACTACAATAAAGACAATCCAACAGAATTAATCGAAAGTAATAATAATAACGTAACAAACATTATTATAGTTGCGTATTTCTTAATAATTGTTGTGATAAGTATTATTGGGGAGAAAATAGGTGGACAAAAATTAGCATTTATGCTTTCATTTATAATGTTGATGCCTGTTTTTACAGTGTTTTCTGGCGCAATGTTATTCGGTGGAATGTATTTTCTAATATCAATTCTTACTGGCGGACCATTAGAAAACTTAATACTTGCAATATTTTTAGGAATAATGGGGATAGTTTTTACACCTATAACAATATTTGGTGAGATTGTATTATTAAAAGAAAGTATAGAGATTATAAAAAATAAAAAGGAGGAGAAAAGATGTTAAAAGACAATAAGATTCTTATTGGAAAAAATGATGAAAAAGAATTGTACATAGTTCCAGAAATGGCAAACCGCCATGGTTTAATTACAGGTGCTTCTGGAAGTGGAAAGACAATTACATTAAAAGTTATGGCAGAAAGCTTTTCATCAATGGGGGTACCTGTATTTTTAGCGGATATTAAAGGAGATTTAGCAGGAACTTGCTTACCTGGAGAAACATCACTAAAATTAGAAGAAAGATTAAACAAGCTTGGAATAACGGATTTTAATTATAAAGGATTTCCAGTTGTTTTTTGGGATGTATTTGCAAAAAATGGGCATCCAATAAGAACAACTCTTCAAAATGTTGGGTCAACAATTTTAGCAAAAATGCTTGGACTAAATGATACACAAGAAGGAGTTTTAGCAATTATTTTTAAAATTGCAAGAGAAAATGGATATGATTTAGTAGATTTAAAAGATTTAAGATTATTGCTTCAATATGTTGCAGAAAATAGTAAAGAATATACAATTAATTATGGAAATATTGCAGCACAAAGCGTAGGAACGATACAAAGAAGCTTACTTATGCTTGAAGAACAAGGCGGAGACTTTTTCTTTGGAGAGCCTGATATAGATATTAATGACTTCATTAAAACAAACGAGAATGGATTAGGAAACATTAATATTTTGCATGCAGTAGAATTATATAATAAACCAAATTTATATGCTTGTTTTTTATTGTGGCTTTTATCAGCACTAAATACAGGAATGCCAGAAGTAGGAGATATGGATAAACCTAAAATGGTATTTTTCTTTGATGAAGCACACTTATTATTTAATGAACTTCCAGATTATATGCTTACAAATGTAACTCAAATAGTAAAACTAATTCGTTCAAAAGGAATAGGACTATACTTTATTTCTCAATCACCAAACGATATTCCAAATGAAATATTAGCTCAACTAGGAAATAAAGTACAACATACATTAAGAGCATATACTCCAGCAGAACAAAAAGTAGTAAAAGCGGTATCACAATCATTTAGAGCAAATCCAGAGTTTGATACAGAAAAAGCAATATTAGAACTTGGAACAGGTGAAGCAGTAATATCTTTCTTAAATGAAAAAGGTGAACCAAATATAGTTGAAAAATGTACAGTTCTTCCACCACAAAGCCAGATGGGAGCATTAGATGATAGCATGAGATTAATGGTTATTAGTAGAAGTGTTTATCAAGGTAAATATGATACTATTGTAGATAGAGAATCAGCATTTGAAATCCTTTCAAAAGAAATGGAAGAAGCTAAAGCTGCCAAGGAAGCTGAAATTCAAGCAAAAGAGGAAGAAAAAAGACTTGCTGAAGAAAAGAAAGCAGAAGAAAGAGCCGCTAAAGAAGCTGAAAAATTAAAAAAACAAGAAGAAAGAGAAAAGAAAGAACTAGAAAAAGAAGCAGAAAAAGCAAGGAAGAATTCTATTCAATATAAAGTTGGAAAAGCCGCAGAACGCACAGCGAATTCAGCATTAAACTCAGTTGGAAGAAAAATAGGAAATCAAATAATCAAATCTTTATTTGGAAAATAAAATTAAAGTGGCAAGAAATTGCCACTTTTTTACTTGAAAATATTAAACATAAAATATACAATTACTATAGATTATATTAAGGAGATTAATTTATGTTTGGTTTTGCAAAAAAGAAGGAAGAAGATGGAAATATAAAATTAAGAAGAGAAGGAATAAGATGTGTATGCACTTTAAACAAATACATGAGTCAAAGATGCAACATAAATTTTAAAGAAGATTCTATAATTCTTGAATATGAAAATGGAGAAGAATCAATAAATTATGATAGTATAGAATCATATGGAAAAATTGAAAATACAAAATACGGAATTAAAGATGCAATGAATAAGAAGATACTTACACAAGGAGTTTTAGAATCACCTGGATTTTTATCAGGAAATTTCTACACATTAACTAGTACTGTAAAGGTATTTTTATATATAAAATATAAAATAGATAATGGAAGTATACAGACATTTTTAGCAGAATATAATGAAGGTGTTGATAAAGTAATAAAATTTATCAACAAAAAGAAAAAATAAAAAAGCCCCGAAGGGCTGGTTGGACAGTTAGTCCAACCAAACGGAGACAGTAAGTTATTGCCGAATCAAATCCCAGTCCTTGACATTGCCATTCTTCAGAACAATCCGATAAATCCGGTGTCCAGGAACGTGACCGTACTCATACTTGTGGATATCTCCTTTGTAGGTATTCATGTAGTTGATGATGCTTTCTTGAGTCCTGACGGACAAGCCTCTCATCTTTTGCATGAATATCCACTTGAGCACGCGATGGGGAATAGGATTTTTGTTTTTCATGTTGATGTAGCCTCCCTTTGTATTTTGATAAATATATTGTACTACATTTTGACCATTATTTCAATTCTAGGTATTACAAATGAGCTTTGTGTCATTATTTTTTTAGAAATTAAATTGAAGTTGAGGATAAAAATATGGATATAAAACTATTTTTTCAAGCTATTATAAAATTCTTGCTAGGAGCTATAATTGTTGGAATATTAATATTTGTGCCTGCAAGTTCATTAGAGTTTTGGAATGGATGGCTATTTATGGGATTACTTTTTGTTCCAATGTTTATTGCAGGAATTATCCTTATGGTAAAAAATCCAGATTTATTAAGAAAAAGACTAAATGCAAAAGAAAAGCAAGATACTCAAAAATTAGTAGTGCTATTAAGCGGAATAATGTTTTTGGCAGGCTTTATTATTGCTGGATTAAATTATAAACATCAGTGGATAATACTTCCAAATGTTGTGGTTATTATTTCATCAGTTTTATTTATAATATCATATATTTTATATGCAGAAGTATTAAAAGAAAACACGTATTTATCTCGTACAATTGAAGTTCAAGAAGATCAAAAAGTAATTGATACAGGCTTATATGGAATTGTAAGGCATCCTATGTATGCGGTAACAATTTTATTATTCTTAAGTATGCCTTTGATACTAGGTTCTATCATTTCCTTTCTAATCTTTTTAATTTATCCAATAATAATTTCTTTAAGAATTAAAAATGAAGAAGAAGTATTAGAAAAAGAATTAGAAGGATATTCAGAATATAAGAAGAAAGTTAGATATAGAATGATACCGTTTATATGGTAAGAATAGGAGAAGAGTATGGTATTATTAATAGAGAGTATAGTTTTATGTGTTATATTTACTTTAATGGTTTATTTAATGTCAAGAGAGCCTATAAAAACATTATATAATTACCCACCCAAAATACAAGAAAGAGTGAAGGCTTTAGATGAATACAAAGATGAAATTCCAACACAAGAAAACAAAATAGCAGCTAAAATAATTGCTTCAATTTTGTTTTTGATAATTATATGTATTGTATTAAGATATATAAATGGATATACCACTTTTCTAGAAAGCTTTAAATGTGGATTTTTATTATGGACGGTAGTTAATTTATATGATGCAATAGTTTTAGATGTTTTGTGGTTTTGCCATGATAAACACTTTGTATTCAAGGGAACAGAAGATATGGTAAAAGAATATCATAATTACTGGTTTCATATAAAAGGTTTTTTCATAGGAGAAGCATTGGCATTAGTTATTTGTACATTAGCAGGAGTTATTATACAATTTGTATTGTAAGATTTTAATATTATTTATAAGTATAAAAATGTAAGAGAGAAAGGAGAGAAAAATGAAAGTATTACTGGTAAATGGGAGCCCTCACGAAAATGGATGTACTTATACAGCTTTAACAGAAGTTGCGAATGAATTAAATAATGAGGGAATTGAAACAGAGATATTCTGGATAGAGAATAAGCCAATAGGAGGATGTATTGCTTGTTTAAGATGTAGTGAAATTGGTAAATGCGTATTTGATGATGTTGTAAATAGCTTTGCAGAAAAAATGAAAGAAGCAGATGGCTTTGTATTTGGTACACCAGTTCATTATGCGGGAGCTACAGGAAATATGACATCATTCATGGATAGAGTTTTTTATTCTACTGCTCGTTCAGGACATAGCGATTATTACATGTTTAAACCTGCTGCAATGGTTGTTTCAGCAAGAAGAGCAGGAACAACTGCAACTTATGATCAACTTAATAAATATTTTGGAATAAATCAAATGCCTATTATTTCTTCAAGATACTGGAATATGGTGCATGGATACACTCCAGAAGATGTAAGAAAAGATGAAGAAGGAATGCAAACAATGAGAATATTAGGAAGAAACATGGCTTATTATCTAAAATGTATAGAAGCAGGAAAAGAAAAAGGAATTGAACTTCCAAAAAAAGAACAAACAACATATACTAATTTTATAAGATAAGTAAAGGAGAGATTAAAATGAATGAATATATTAATTTAACAGCTGATAACATTGATGAAGAACATATTTGTTGTGCAATAGGAGATCCAAAACATCAAGCTGGAGTTGATTGTAAAAAGGAATGGATAAAAAATAAATTAAAAGATGGACATGTGTTTAGAAAATTAAATGCTAGAGGGAAAATTTTTATTGAATATGAACCACTAGAAACATCATGGGTACCTATAAGTGGCAAAAATTATGAATATATTTATTGCTTATGGGTTGCTGGAAGCTTTAAATCAAAAGGAATTGGAAAAGAATTATTAGAATATGCAATAAATGACGCTAAAAAAAGAGGAAAGAGTGGTATTTGTACATTAGTTTCAAAAAAGAAAAAACCATTTTTAGGAGAAAAGAAATTCTTTGAACATTTCGGTTTCAAAGTTGTTGATAGCATAGCAGATTATGAACTATTAGCATTGCCATTTGAAAATACAGAAACTCCAAAATTTAATGATAATGCAAGAACTATGAAAATCGATAATAAAGATTTTACAATTTACTATAGTAATGAATGCCCTTATGTTGAATATGAAGTTAAAGAACTTTCTGATTATGCTAAAGAAAAGAATATAAAACTAAACTTTATAAAGATTGACTCATTAGAAAAAGCTAAAAATGCACCTTGCATATTTAATAATTGGGCTAACTTTTATAAAGGAGAATTTATATCTAACACAATATTAAATGCAAACGCTTTAGAAAAGTTACTTAATTAACTTTAGTAGATTATGAATAATATGTATAATAAAAAACTCCTGTGCGAATAATACAGGAGTTTTTTAATTACATTTTGTTTCTGATTTTGGAGTTGTTAGCAAAATAAAAATTAGTGTGTAACAGGTGTGTAAACTCCACCATTAGCTACTTTTTCTTTTGCGGCATTAATATATGCTTGTGCTTCAGCACCAGTTAATCCCATTGCGGCTGCATCTGTAGCAGCTTGAAATCCTGCTTGGTCAACAGGTGTTACATAGCTTGTAGGGCCGCCTCCACCAGGACCGGCACCGCCACCACCATGTATTGGACAATATCCTTCAGGTACAATAGCTGCTGAGTGTTGAGATTTCCATATTGTATTTTGTTCATGAGGAGGTAAAGAATTTGTAACTTCTTTAACTTCTGGACAAGCACCTGCTGATTGATATCCTGATTCAACACAAACAGCTATAACTGAATGACCAGCACATTTTTCGGTTGGAACATTTGATGCTGTAAATAATTCCACATAAGAACTCCCAGAGTTTTCTGTTGCAAGTAGACCACAATATCTACATACAGATTTTTTAATAATTCCTTCTGGTTCAACAAATTTTGCGTTTTCTAATGGCTCGTGAATAGTAGACATTACAGCAGACCATATTCTACCTGCTGGATTTCCATTGCCATATACAACAGCTGCGTTTTTCTTATCATAACCATACCAAACTGAAGCGGTATAATAAGGAGTAAATCCTGAAAGCCATCTATCAAAATCACCATTTGTTGTACCTGTTTTTGCTGCTACATCCATACCTTTAATAGCACAATATTTAGCAGTACCACTTCCACCAACAACAGTTTGAGTTAATATATTTTGTTCTATATAAGCATTTTGTTCACTCATAACACGTCTTTTTTCTTGATTTGGTTCATATATAATATTATCATTTTTGTCTGTTACTTTTATATAAAATGTTGGAGTTATGTATTCACCATTATTAGCTATGGCTGAATATGCTGCACACATCAAGAAAGGAGAAACACCATCTTGTAAGCCACCTAATGCTAATGAATATCCTTCTGCAGTAAAATCTGGTAAACCAACAGATTTGCAAAATTCAACTGAGGCTTCACATCCTATATCTGTAAGTGCTTTTATATGAGGAATATTTGCTGATACTTCAATAGCTGTTCTCATATTAAGTAAGCCTTTCCAACCCGCATACCATTCTTTTGGGGTCCACCTACCCCAGCTTGTAGGGCAATCATCATAAACTGTAGCTCCAGTAATTGTTCCAGTTTCTAAACCAGGAGCAATAACAGAAATTGGTTTCATTGAGGATCCAGTTTGCTTTTTTAATTGAGTTGGATAATTAAAGTTTCCGTTTTTTGTGATAGCAGTTCTTTCTTCTTTATTACCAACCGCCGCAGCTGCAGCAACGACCTGCCCTGTGTGATGGTTCATTATAACCATGGTTGGAGTAGAGTATTGAGTAATTGTTTCTTCTTCACCAGTATCCTTATTTGTTTCTTTATATTTTGTGCTTGTAATATATTTATCTTTTACTATTTCTTCTTCAACAATAGATTGTATGTCAGATTTTTGAGTTGTATAAATTTTATAACCACCACTATATAGTTTTATTTCTGCTAAATCTTTACTCATACCTTCGTTTTCGGACATAATTTGTTCAACTATTTGATTAAGAGCTGCCTCTGTTACATATGACATATCTGTTGTAACTCTAACACCATCACCATTTTTAAAGGCAAGACCTCGATTTACTTCTTCAACAGCATAATTATATTGTTCATCTGTAATATGTCCTAATTCATGCATTTTGCCCAATACAGTTTTTGTTCTTGTTTTTATTTTTTCATCCATTTCAGCCTTTTTCTCGACATCTCCATCATAATCTTCAAATGGTTTATAAGCGTTTGGAGAATTATTAATTCCTGCCATATATGCTGCTTCTGCTATAGATAGGTCTTTTGCGCTTTTATCAAAATAATAAATTGATCCTAATTCAACACCATTAATGTCATTACCAGCTGTAAATATTAGATTTAAATATAATTCTAATATTTGGTCTTTAGACAATTCTTCTTCAACTTGAATTGCTTTTGCCATTTCTTTTATCTTTCTTAGCATTCCTGCAAAAGATGTATTTTCTTTGTCTTGAGTAATATTTTTAACAACTTGTTGTGTAATTGTACTTCCACCAAAGTTAGAACTACCCATATTTACTATATATGTAAAGGTTGCATAAGCAGTTCTTTTTATATCAACACCATTATGCTCATAAAATCTTTCATCTTCAATATCAACATATGCTTGAGGTAAATATTCTCCCATTTCAGATAATGAGATGCTTTTTCTTTTTGTACCACTACTTAATGTTCCCAAGAAATTACCTTCAGAATCATATATTGACGAATTTTCATATTTAATTATTAAGCTATTTTTATCTAATATAAGATCATCACTAATAGCATTGTAGATTAATCCTACAGTAATACCAGCTCCAGTAATTAATAATAAGAAGAGTATAAAAAATATGGTTAATACTATTTTTAATACGCTAACTCGTTTTTTAGCATAAGGTATCATAGATTTGTCATCTTCAGTTAAATCAACTTTTTTAGTTTGCTTCTTGTTCTTTTTCATGAGCTCTCCTTTTACTATTACTATATTAGCTTTTATTATATTATATCTAATTAAAAATATAAAGTTTTTTTATTGAATTAGATATTTTTTTATGATTTAATAAAGCAAATAGCATGTATTGGAGTGTTGTATGGATAATAGTTTATACGAAATGATTTTTAAGAGAAAATCTTTTCATTTTTTTAGAAACATAGGACATGAGCATATTACAGAAGAAGAACTAAAGGATATTGAAGAACAATTTTCAAAATTTGAACCATTAGTGGATGACATTAAAGTAAAAATAAAGATAGTAAAAGAAGGTGCAAGTTGTAAAAGAGGACAAGAATATTGTATATTACTTTATTCAGAAAAAAAGGATAATTATCTGCAAAACATTGGATATTTAGGTGAACAATTAGATTTGTATTTAGTATCCCAAAATATTGGAACACTATGGTTTGGTATAGGAAGAGTTGAAGAAAAGCAACTTGATGGATTAGATTTTGTGATTATGATAGCAATAGCAAAAGTTGATTCTGGGGATAAATTCAGAAAAGATATGTATAAAAGCAAAAGAAAAGAACTATCTGAAATATGGAATGGAGATAATTATTTAGATATTGCAAATATTGTAAGATTTGCTCCAAGTGCTTGTAATACTCAACCATGGATAGTAGATGCATCTGAAAAAGAACTAAAAGTTTATAGATATAGAAAAGAAGGAAAAAGAGGAATAATGCCAAAAGATTTGGTTATTTATTACAACCAAATTGATATAGGAATATTTATATGTTTTCTTGAATTATGTTTGGGCAAAAATAATATAAAGTATGATAGAAAAGTATATGTAGAAGAAAATCATGAAGATGAAAGAAACTTAATTGCAACATTTTTATTTATGTGATAGTATGCATTTAGGAGAAATATATGAAGTTTTATAATAAATATAAAAAAGAAAGGAAGATAGTTTATGGAGAAAGCAAAGGTTTATTTTTGTAAGAAAATTACACCAGAGAATGTCGTAAAAGTATACGAAGCACTAGGAAAAAAGCTTCCAGGAAAAATAGCTGTAAAAGTACATTCTGGAGAAGAGGGAAATCAAAACTATTTAAGACCAGAATTTATGAAACCAATGGTTGAACATGTAAATGGAACGATAGTTGAATGTAATGCAGCATATGGTGGAGAAAGAAATACAACAGAAAAACATTTAAAAACAATTGAAAGACATGGATGGAACAGAATATTCGATGTTGATTTAATGGATGCAGAAGGACCAGACATCTCTGTACAAATCCCAAATGGAAAACATTTAAAAGAAGACTTTTTAGGTAAGAATATTGGAAAATATGACTCAATGCTTGTAATATCACATTTTAAAGGACATCCTATGGGCGGATATGGTGGAGCATTAAAACAATTATCTATTGGATGTGCTTCAACAGAAGGAAAATCGTGGATACATTCAGCAGGAACAAATAAAGACCAATATACGGTTTGGAATAACTTACCACCACAAAATGATTTCTTAGAGAGTATGGCAGATGCAGCATCTGCAGTAGTAAATTATTTTAAAGGAAACATGGCATTTATAAATGTAATGTGTAATATGAGTGTTGACTGTGATTGCTGTGCAGTTGCAGAAGATCCATGTATGAAAGATATTGGAATTTTAGCATCATTAGATCCAATAGCAATAGATCAAGCTTGTATAGATTTAGTAAATAAATCTGATGATCCAGGGAAAGCACATTTCTTAGAAAGAGTAAATTCAAGAAATGGAGTTCATACGATAGAAGCTGCAGCAGATTTAGGATTTGGAACTAGAGATTATGAATTAATTGAATTAGACTAAAGGAGTATATAAATGTATAAAAACGAATATACAATGAACAAAAAATTTATCACAGAATATGTGCTAGGAATACTATGTAAAAAAATATTTATTTTTGGAATATTGCTAATTATAATGGCTATAATAACATTTGTTTTGAATGGAACAAAATCGTATTTGGAAGTTGAAGCATGTTTTTTAATAGTGTTATTTATGACATTTGGACCTATGATAATGATAAAGAATTTTGTTGATAATTCTGAAAGATTAAACAATGGCAAAATTGAAAAAACAATTGTTAATTTTGATAATAATATAGTTATGGACGAAGGAAGAGCACATCTTGAATTTGAATATAATCAAATAAAGAAGATAAAAGAGACTAAAAACTTTATTGTTTTAATGCTAAGTAATAGTTCAGCAATCTTAGTATTTAAAGATGGATTTGTTAACGGTAACAAAGAAGAATTTCTAGAATTTATAAAAAATAAAATAAAATAATAGAAAAAGACTTGAAAATATTTATTTCAAGTCTTTTTTATTACAATTATATCTTTTAAATGTCAAATGCGTTAAATGAATTGATTGCATAGCAGTTATTTCATATAATATTATTGATTTATTAGGAGCATATGGAGGATATATGGAAGAAGAAATCAAATTACTAAATAGTGCATATGAAATTTATAATTTAGATGACAGAGAAAACTTATCTAATAAAATACTAAATTATATTGCAGATAGACTATTAATTAATAGAAATTATATAAATCAATTAATTGAAATATTGAATTTAAATATTACTTTTACAGATATATGGAATGCTTTTGAAGAAGAAAGAAAAGTAGAAGAACATTACAAAGAGACCAAAAGTTTTAGAAAAATAAGTGACAATTATTTTATGGGTATATATGCTACTTCAAAAGGAAATATAGTTATAGAAACAGATAGCGTAATAGATATAATTAAATATTTTGTAGATGCAATAAAAACAAGAAATACAATCACAATATCTAAATTAGAATATAACGAAGTTAGTATAGAATCAGTAATTTTAGTAATCTTCTGCGAAGCATTAAATAAATTTGGACTAGATAGAAATTTATTAATGATTATTCCATATGAAGAATGCTTTTATGATAAATATGATGAAGTAATTATAAACGAAGATGGAAAAATAAAAATTGAAGACAAAGAATTTTCCACAAAATATGCTATTTATATAGAAAACGAATCATTTAAAGATGATGTTGAAAAAGAAAAACAAGAATTATCTGAAAAAGGTTACGAATTTGAAATTTATACTGGAGAGTTCTATGAAACTATAGAAAAGATAAATAAAATAAAGCCAATAGGAGCAGTAATATACACAGATAATTCAGAAAATGGGTATAAATTTATTAATTTGATTCATTCAAATAACGTTTTTGTTAATACAACATTGCTAAATTCAGAAGACTTTAGTAATGAAAAAAATGACTTGTATTTAAAGAAAAAGATTATATACCCAATGCTTAATTATGATAATAATGTCGAAAAAATTATAGAAGAACAACACGGAAATACAATTGATTCTTTTATAGAAGAGGAAGAAGATTCAAGTGAAAGCGAATTAGGACTTACAATTAAAAATTCAAACACATGGTATAGAAAGATAATAAATGCAATAAAAAAATTTTTTAATAAAAAATAGTAAGAGGTTATTTATATGGAAAAAATGACTTTAGAGAGATTTAGAGAGATTAAAGGGAAATTTAAAATAATTGAATTATTTGCAAATGAAGAAATAGATGATGAATCAAGAGAGCAACTAGATGGTGAGAAAACTGAAGAACTAGAACAAGAAATGGGACTATTACTAGAAGAATTACACCAATCTGATTTGAGTGATATACCTGCAGAAGAATATGAGGGATTTTATGATATTGGTGTTGATTTTAGTGGTACTAAAGCTAATATAGATTTTAAAATTATTGCCACAAAATATAGAGGGTATCCTATTAGAGTAAAAGGATGTAATGTAACTAATTTTGATTTTGATAGTGGAATTCCATATGATGAAGAAAGTTTTGATGAAGAATTTGTACAAGAAAACAGAAGTAAATTTTGGGGACTATCAGATGATAGACCAATTCCTAGAGAAATCAGAGATAAGTATCATCAGTCAAAACTAACATTAGTAGATATTATAGAATATAACCTATTTGATATTGTAGATTCAAGCAGAATATATGGTTATGAAGAAAGACATATTTTTGAGAAATTACCAGAATCTGTTATAAGACATATGGACATTGAATTTCATAAAAAAATTAGCTATTCTTTCATACAAATTACGAAAGGCAAACAAATTGAAACAATAGAAGACTATGATCAGCTTCTCTTAGAATCTGTAAAACATTATATAGAAAGGTGCCTTTCAGAAGAAAACTATGATGAATTTATTGGTTTTGAGAAAGCACGTGAACTTGTGCCAGAATATATTATTGATTTTCCAGAAGGTAGTGACGAATTAAAAAAGGCATTTCTACAATACGAATTAAGATTTGAAGATATTCTAGAGCATCAAGAATTGTTTAGAGGCAAAAAATTTGTTAAAAGGATGGCAGGAATTGGTAATAGGGCAGAAGAATTAGAATTTACAGAAGAAAAGATATTTTATATGTTAGATAACTATCCTGAGCTTTCAAGAAATGTAATTGAAGATTCTTATATATTTGATAGATTAGCTATCGTAGTGGACCCTAGTAAAACTAAAGAAGAAAATACAGCAGTTATAAGAGAAGAAGCTAAGAAGATAGTCGAATCCCCTTATGTATCAGAAAGAGAAGTGTATTCGCTTAGAAGCATATATGGATTGGCTGATAGAATGCAGGATCTTTCTGAATATGATAGACAAAAGTTTGATCAAATCCTAAAATATGCTACCATTGAAGAGATAGAGTCATATAGGATTCCAAGAGAAATACTATCAAATAGTGAATCATTAAAAGCTTTTGCTTTTTTTGGTTTGAAAACAATAATGGATTTTGATAGAGAAAATGGAGAGATATTTAGTAGAGAGAATTATAATCTATTAAAATCTTTGTTTGAAAACTATCTTCACTATGACCATTCTAATATGTTAACTCGTATGGATTGTAGAAAAATGCAAGAGGGAGAACCTTATGATAGGCCTTTTACAAAAGAAGAATTTGAAGAAGCGGTAATCAGGATGATCAGAAGACAATCTAGAGAAGAAAGAGAAATAGATTTTAGAGTTTTTTCAGATGGTTTTAAAAAAAGGCATTCGAAAATGTACTTACCTGAAGATGCAGATGAAGAACTAAAACAAAAATATTATAATAAACAGCTTACATTAGAAGATTTTGTACAACATCCAGAATGGATATCACAACTTAAAAATACAGATTTTTCTTTTGGAATACACTTTACTACAATACGTACACCAGATGGATTGCCTATTACAATAATGTTAGGAAATAAAATAGGGTCAGTTGAAGGAATACAGTTTTTACTTGAAAACAAGAGATATATAGACTTTTTTGGAGGACTAAAAGGAAATTATGCACGTGGTTCAATTAGTGTTGATGAAGTAGATACTGTTTCTGAATTACCAGAAAAACTAAAAAAAGGATTAATGGAAAAAGTATTTGAAAGAGGCAGAGGTTTAACAGAAGAAGAAAAGATGCTATATATAGATGAAATGGTTACATACGATCCAGAATATATTTCAACTATAGGATTATCTCCAATAGGGCTAAAGCCAGGTAATGTGACCAAAGAGAGTATTAGAGAATCTATAGAAAGCAGAATAGTTAGTTACATGAAAAATGGTACAATAGGATATAGCCCGGAAAAATATCCTGAATTTGCTAAGAAAAGAAATCCAGAATTATTTTTAGATGATGATGCACCGATTGCATTGCAACAAAAGTTTTATACAACTGGAACTTTATATGGAATAGATATTGCGTATAGTGGAATTGAAATTGGTGATTTAGTAAACCCAGAATATAGAAGATTTTTAGAAGGTAAAACAATAATAAGTAAAAGTAGAGACTTAGCCAGAATGGAAAACCTTTTCTCTATAGAAGATATTATTGAAATGGCTGAGATTGATTTAGAAGCAATAAATATTTATGCTTCAAATGAACTTAATGCAAAAAAACTTAAAACAGCATTAAGTATATATCCAGAAAAATTTGCAAGGGAAGACATAATGAAAAGCTTCAACATTTCTAAAGAAGAACTTGATGAAAGATTAGCAAATGATCCAGAAGTAAAAACTGCTTATGAAGATGCTAAAAACAAATATAGAAGAGATGTAATATCAATGCCCGGCCTAATATTAGATGGACCAGAAGAATTAAGTAGAATTGATTTTAGAAATTATAGAAGTTTAGTAGAAATTAGTGCTTTAAAAAAATCTCCAGATTTTAGAAGAGATATTCACGAACGTATAGTTATACATGCATATGAATTTTTAGGATATGATGAAGCAAGAAAACTGCTAGCACCACCAGAAATTAGTCCGGAAAATGTGGATGAAATATATGAGATAGATGGAAGAATAAAAGACCTATATGAAAAGAAATTTGAACTTTCTGGGAATGTAAAAGTATTATATACATTACTATTAGGAATTCCAAGTGTTTTACCAGAATCAGAAAAGACGACGTCTAAAAACACATTAAATATTTATAAAGCTATTAATAAAGCAATGACAGAAGGATATCAAGGAGATATAAGGGCACTATTATCATATGTATTAAATCAAAATGGTATGCCTGAAGATCAAGAGAAGATAGAAGCATTAGCTAGTAAAGTTATTTCTATGCATACAGAGATGAAACTAAGCAAAATAAGAGAGTTTTCTTCTGCACAAGTAGAAGGAAATATTGCAGAAAATGCTAAAACAAGAAAGAAAATTAAAGAAATATATAGAGAAGCTTTAAAATATAGTTTAAATAAATCAGAAAAAGTAGACCCTAAGCTAGTAAGAGAATATTTAGAAAGAGAATTATCAAGATTAAATGAAGACGGAGAATATCATTATTCTCCACATGTTAGAGACCATTTAGAAGAAATAGTTACTTTTTCTGAAGAAATAAATAATGATCCAGAAAAAAGTAAAGAAATGAATCAAACAATAGTTGATAGCATTAAAGATGAATCTACAAAGATAGGAAGAGGTTGGATTAGAAAAATTCTAGGAACATCAGAATATCCAAAAAAGATGACATATGAACAAGCAGTATCTTTAGATCAAATGTTATATGGAGAAGATTCTGAATTTGAATCTGAAATGATAGAAACTGTTGGGGTAAGAGAACTATCTGATGAAGATAAAAAGAAGTTGTTTGCGGTATTAGGAGAGGGACGTTATGCAAAACTATTAACATTTAACAAGGCTGAATTAATGTTTTCTGGATTAGTACCACCATATTCAGAAGAATTTAGAAGATTCTTTTTAGAACATAAAGATGAATTTATAGAAATACCTGATTTTTATAGTAATTTTACAAAAATGCATGCGAAATTTGATGTTATTATTAGCGATCCAAACATTCAAACAAGGTATAAAGAAGGATTATTTACTGTTATTAATTTGCTTAGAGAAGTTCAAACTATAAGATATGATGGAATAGAAGAAGGATTATATGAGTGGGATTATATTGCGAGAAAAGGAAACTTAAGTCAAGAGCAATTTGATATAGGAAAAAGATTAATTAAAGAAATGCAAAAAAGAGAATATTCTACAGTTCCACCTGAGGAATATAGAGGAGCTAGATATAGAGGAAGAATTGTTAGAATTGATGATCCGCTTCATTTTGCAATAGGAGAAATAACAAACTGTTGCCAAACAATAGGAGAAAGTGATCCGGGAGAAAGCTCTATGATTCATTCTGCGACTGAAAAAAATGGAGCGTTGTTTGTTGTTGAAGAATTAGATGGGGATGGAAAACCGATAAGAATAGTTGCTCAAAGCTGGACATGGAGAAACGGAAATAGAATTGTTTTTGATAATGTTGAAATACCAACTACTGTCAGGGAAGAAATGATTAGAATAGGCGGATTTGATGAAGTAATGGAAGTTTACGAAGGAGCTGCTCAAAGAATTATTGAAACTGATAGAAGATACTTAAGGAGATTATTGGAATTAGGAAAAATTACAGAAGAACAATATAGAGAACTTATTGTAAAAGATGTTACTATGGGGAAAGGTTGTGATGATTTAATAAGAAATCTATCTAGCGGAGTACGAAGAAAACATCCAGAAGTAGCAAGTATTAGACCACTAGAATTAGGAAAGACTTATGAAGGAGCAACACAAAAAGGATTATATGTTGATTCTAGGGAAACGATATTAATAACTCATAATGATGAATTTGATAAAGATGATCATAAACATGTTGCATTTGAAGTAAAAGATGTAGGAATAAGATATACTAAAATAAGAGAAATATTTAGAAGACGTGGTGGAGAAATAGATCCTGATAAAATTGCTATTATAAATGAAATGGTAAAGAGAAATGGAAGAAGCGAAGATACTATTTTTGGAGAAAAAATAGTTTCTATTCAGAATATAATAGATGAAATAGATTACTATGGAGATATAACAGATCCAGATGACTACGGTATTTCTATGAGTGAAAATGGAGACTGGTTTATTCTATCAGAAGAGAGAGAAGACGTAGTAATGATACACGATTCGGGAATTGATCAATCAAGAGAAGAAAGTGATGATAGGAGCAAGATAGATAAGAAAATGGCTATTGCTGAATATCAAAGAGAATTATTGATGATAATAGAACGTGCAAACAAAGTTGGTAAAAAAGTAATTATTGATTCTGCAAGAGAAGGAAAATTTATATCTTTTGATAAACTAATAGAAAATGGAGAAATTGAAGTATCAGATAGAGGTATAATAACTGTATTAGATGCAGATAAATTAAGACAAAGAGTAGAAAGTCTTTCTGAAATAATTGAGCAAGACAGAAGAGATAGAATAGTATCAGATGCTGGATTAGTTAGTGATGAAGCTGGAGATGATCATGAAGAAGAAAATGAAAAATAAATTATGCAAAAAAAGAAATAAAAGCTTGAAACAAATAGTTTCAAGCTTTTTGTTTTTATGAGCTAATATAAGTTTACTTTTCATATTCTATTATATCGCCAGGCTGACAGTCTAGTGCTTCACATAGTGCAATTAATGTTGAAAATCTAATAGCACTTACGTGACCATTTTTTAATTTTGAAAGATTTACATTTGCCACGCCAACTTTTTCTGATAGTTCGTTTAGGCTCATCTTTCTATCCGCCATTACTCTATCTAATCTTAATATTATTTTTCCCATATCATCACCCCTTATAGAGTTTCATCTGATTCTTGTTGAAGCTTAGCACCATATTTAAACACTACAGTTAGTATGTAAATAATAGCTACAAGTAAAACACTTTCCAAGTTGATATTTATTTTATAAGTAAATTTTGATGTTAGTGAAGACCAACATCCACTAAGAAGAGTATTTAAAACTACAACACAGATAATAGCATAAGAGAATCTTGTCATTCTCTTAATTACTTCTTCAGAAAATGGTGTTGAACAATCTTTTAAGGCTTTCATTAATGCTTTTACTGTAAATAATGCATAAATAGTGAATACTAATAATACGATAGCAGCAATTAGAGCAACAATAATTCTTTTCATACTGATTGTTATTTCATTAGTTTTAGCATTTACAACAAACCCACCATCATTTTCTTGAATTTGAAGTTCTGAAAGATCTTCATCATTTACTTTAATACCATCTTTAGCATCTTCAGTAAATGCATTTAGATTATCAATACCATCAATTGAAATAAAAGAACCTAGCTTTTCTAAAAAATTTCCTGTTGAATTAACTTCAACATTAGTTGCTATTTTAACGTTTATATTATTATCTGAAATAGTAATTGCTCCGATTGTACATAGAACAATACAAACCATTGCTACAATTGCACCAACAATAAGAATGACAGAAAGAATATAGCCAACTAAGCCTGCTGTGTTTATTTTTTTAATATTTGTGTTTTCCATAATTAACCTCCCAAATAAAATATTTAATGTTTATCGTTAAAATTATTATAAATATGTTTTTAATGTTTGTCAAGTATTTTTTTACGTTTATCGTTAAAAAAATTTTTATAAATATGTTTGGCCTTTTTTTAAAAAGGATGATATAATAAAAAAATAGGAGAATAAATATGAATTTTAAAGAATACGGAAATCTCAATAATAAAACTATAATTTTATTACATGGTGGAGGTTTATCTTGGTGGAATTATAAAGAAGAAGCCGAAAGGATGCAAGATAGATATCACATTATTCTTCCAATATTAGATGGACATGCTGGTAGTGATAAAAATTTCACAAGCATTGAAGATAATGCACAGGAAATTATTGATTTTATAAATGATAATTATAATGGACATATTGGTTTGTTAGGTGGGTTATCTTTAGGAGGGCAAGTTTTATTAGAGATATTATCAAAAAAGAGTGATATTTGCGATTACGCAATAATTGAAAGCGCATTAGCTGTTCCTATGGAAACTACATATAAAATGATTCGACCTGTTTTTTCTATGAGTTATGGACTAATAGCAAAAAAATGGTTTTCTAAAATGCAATTCAATTCATTAAAAATTAAGAAAAGTTTATTTGAAGATTATTATAGAGATACTTGCGAAATTAAAAAAGAAGATATGATTAATTTTATGGAAGCTAATTCAAAGTATGAAATTAAAAGTGCATTAGAAGATACAAAAGCTAAAACTTTAATTGTTGTTGGAGATAGAGAAAAATCAATAATGAAAAAATCAGCCCATATAATTCATAAAAAAATAAAAGAAAGTAGAATAGAAATAATACCGAATTATTCTCATGGAGAATTTAGTATAAATAATCCTACACAATATATAAAATATATTGAAGAACTTGTGGCAGATAGTAATACATAAAAAGAGGTATATAAGGAGAGAATTAAGAAATGGAATATAAAAGAGCAGAAAAATATAATATTGATTTAGTTAATCAAAAAATTATGGGACCTAACCCATTAAAATTGGAAGAAGAACTTATGGATAACCATCACATAAAAACAGGTAGTGTAGTTATGGACTTAGGAAGTGGTCAAGGAATTACATCAATTTTTTTAGTAAAAGAGTATGGATTTAAAGTATATGCAACAGACCTTTGGAGTAATCCAGAAGAAAATAAAAAGTTTTTTACTGAAATGGGATTAACAGATAAACAAATTATTCCTGTAAAAGCAGATGCAACAGATTTAAAATACGAAAAGGAATTTTTTGATGCTGTTGTTAGCACAGACTCTTATAATTATTTTGGAAGAGATGAAAAATATTTAGATGAAAAATTATTACCGTTTGTAAAAAAAGGTGGTTATATTTATATAGTTGTGCCAGGAATGAAAAAAGACTGTCATAAGGATATTCCTAAAGAATTATTGTTATCTTGGACACCAGAACAATTAGATTATATTCACGATATTGAATATTGGAAAAACATTGTTTCTAAATCTAAAGACAGTGAAATTGTCTCAATTCATGAAATGGAAAGCAATGAAGAATGTTGGAATGATTGGATAAAATGTGATAATGAATACTCAAGAAATGATAAAAAAGCAATTGATGCAGGTGCTTGTGAGTACTTGAACTTTATTGCCATTATTTTAAAGAAAAAATATACAATTAAAAAAGCTTGATTTCTCAAGCTTTTTTTAATTGTATAAAACTCTTTTTTAATAAGCGAGTATAACACAAGGATGTCCTTATAGTAGCCACGTACATTGATATTAAGGCCAAAATGATGTATAATAATAGTAGTATAACTGTTGAAGAAAAAGCACACAGTAATAATAGAGGAGGTAAAAGAAGAGTAGTTCGTAAAAATGGTGTTACAGACTGTACAAAGGAGAATTAACATGAAGAGAAAATTTGAAACAATTAAAGAATTCCTTAACAGACCTATACCTAAATGGATGTATACCATTCGCAACTGTCTATTGCTGGTATTTCTAGTAATGTCGATAATATCTGTAATATTTGTTTTTGTGGGTATGATGCGGTATAACAGGAGTTTGGATGAGCTTGAATTAAACAGTGAGTGGCAGTTATATGCCAACAATCTTGAAAAAGAGATCATTGAATTCATGAATGATGTTGGAGATACAACAGAATATAAGTATTCCAAAATGCGAGTGCTTTTAATGAAAAAACGGCAAGGATACAGAATGCCGGCTGGAACACATCTTCAACATATAAGGGCTATCAGTCTAAATAATCCACCAGAGTTTCCACAAGATATTGATGAACAAATGTATACAGTACTTGTCCATGAAATCATACATTTCGTTAGGCATGGCAGGCATTTTATTACACAACAGCAGGAAGAATTCTATGTTCAATGGTTAACTCAAGAATTTTGCAAGAATAAGTGTGATATAAAAAAATGCAGATGTCCTTATGATAACGTTGTGAATATATTGAGATGGTTTGATGAAAAGATACCACTCAATTTGTTAATACTTTTCCTAAGAAATGATGAACAAGCATATGAGAATGGTATTAAAAATTTAGTTATGGAATTAGGCTATGATGAGCAAGATGCAACGAAATTCTATAATGATTATATACATTTGTTTTACGAAATATGGGATAGCATAATGGATGATGATATCGAAAATGAATGGAACAACGAGGCCAACCTTAAAGAATTGGTATATTGGTTCAACTATTATCCTGACGATTACCCCCTGTATTAAATGGAAATCCTTCCGGAATACAATAATTCTGGAATAATATAATTAACGACGCAAGGTTTGTGTGCTCCTTGCGTTGTTTTATTATACTTGTAATAAATTTTAAAAAATACATAATGAAAAAAGCTTGATTTCTCAAACTTTTTCTCGTTTCCGATTCTGGTCGAGGCGGAAAGAATTGCTTTTGATATTAAAACCTGTAAACTAATGATATAAAGGACTTCAAAATATTTTGCATCAAAAACAGTACTAAGAATCGATATAACACATGTATAGAAACAAATTTCTGGATATACCAATGCTTTTTGAGATAATATAAAGTAAATAAAAGCAATAAAAAGTAATTAAACATTTTCTATTTTGCAGTCATTTGTTGAAATAAGGAAATTGAAAATGCATTTAAAATGTGATTTAATAATTATGCAGAATATTGTAATAATGCGAACAAGTATAAAAAGGAGATTGAGAATATGAAAGATGGAAAAATCCCAAATCCAAATACAATAAATCCAATTAGTGGATATGATAAAGAAATATATATTAAGCCAACAATAAAGAATAAAAATATTATTGTAGGAGACTTTTCATATATTGCAGATTCTGATTTTGAGAGTCATGTAACACACCATTATGAATGGAATAATGATAAATTGGTTATAGGAAAGTTTTGTCAGATAGCTTCAGGAGTTGAATTTGTTATGAATGGAGCTAATCATCAAATAAATAGCGTTTCAACATTTCCTTTTTATACTTTAGAAGGATGGGAGCAAACTCCACCAACACAAAATGACTTACCAATTAAAGGAGATACTATAATTGGCAATGATGTATGGATAGGACAAAAT
>JAEESU010000020.1 GCA_016290095.1 Clostridia bacterium | reverse complement strand
TGAACGAAAGATCTATGTCTAAAGGCTGATCTAATCCATTAACCTGTACTTTTTTATATCTAAAGTTTCCACCATATTCAGTCAAAGCACACTTAGGATCACTACTTCTAACTGCTAGAGCTTTTCTTAGTTCTTCTCTTAATTTTTCCATTTTCTCTGGGCTATCAATTATGTTCCTGTCAACTTTCATTGTGAAATCGAAATCACCACTTCCAGGTAAATTAGTGCCTCTTCCTGTAGAGCCAGTGTCAATAAACTCAACAAATCCATTTGTTAAATTACCTGTTATTTGATTCTCTAGTCTTAATCCTAATTCCTCAAATAAAACTCTTTCTACTTCTGACTGTATAGCTAATCTCTTTTTTCTAGCATCCATTTCACTAACAGATTCTTCTACATTTCCATCAGGAAATAGTTCTTGTACTATTTCTCCTGCTTGACTTGTAAATGCACTTCTGTCTACTTGAAATTTGCCTGTTTGAAAATGTTCAAGTCCTTGCATTTGAGATCTTATTTCATCAAATTGTTCTGGTGTAAATAATAGTTCACCTGTACTCCTAGAAACAATTGGAATATATATACCACTCATTGCTAATTCATAACCAATTCTCTTGTCATATCTATCAATAACAAAATAATCAACATCTGCAATTCCAAGCCCAGTTCTTATTCCATAGTGCTGTTCTCCTAATACATCACTATTAAACATTTCCAATCTTTTTCCTGTATAATTTCCTGTTGTCCTTCTGCTAATTCTTCTTTTAATTTCAGATTTTTCTCTTCTGTTTTTTAGTCTTTCTGCTAAAGAATCCTTATCTACTTCTCTTTCAATTGCTCCATTTCTTCTTGATAGTTCTATTTTTTGCGGATCATATTTAACTATAGCATATAATGGACCATATCCATTTGCTGGAGTACTAGAAATAATCTGAGAAATTGTCATTTCAGGAGTAATATTTCTTATAATGCCAAAATCTGTATCTAATGGTGTTGCATCAGAATGATTGCTAGTTCCTAAAAACTCTCCTGCTCTTATTCCATCTTCTATAATAGATGTAAATACTCCAAAACCTTTTGATAATCCAATACCTTTTACCAAGTCACCATTTGCTAAGTCAAGTCTACCTGTTCTTCTTAATTCTTCAGCTAATTGCTTATGTCTTGAATTACTATCATTTACCTTCTGAATCATATAATCTCTGATTTTAGATATTGTATCTATGCCACCAAATAATTCACGGTATCCACCTATATAGCCTTGAAATACTCTGTCTGCTAAATCATCTATATGTCCATCATGAGAATATCTTGTTCCCATGACCATAGCATCTTTTTCTAAATTTCCTGTTAAAAAAATTTTTTGTCCTAATTTCTTATCTGTTTTGCTAGCATCTGACTCTTCGTACATAAAGTAAATAGTTTTTACAAAATCTTGTAAAGTCTTTCTTTCATCAACAGTTAAACTACTTTCATCAAAATTGTTTCTTGCTATCTTATTATAAACTTCATTTCCTCTTTGTAATATATCAATAAATCTTAGTAATGATTTATTATTAGAATCCATAGAGATTTTAAGTAAATCAGAAAAAATTATTCTTTTTGTTAAATTCTCATTTTTTGAATTGTTTAATGCTGGAGATATTTTTGGTGAATCCGATCTCGAAATTGATTCAATTATTTTTTTACCAACTAATATCTCAAAATATTTATATATTTTAATAAAGTTTGGTACATTATCATTAGAAAAAACGTCTTCTATTTCTCTTAAAGTTTCATGCGCCTCTTCCACTGGTAATCCAGCTACACTTACTATTAATTGATTTGCATAATTTCTTATCATTTCTGAATTACTGTTATATGTTCTATCTATAACTTCATATCCTAGTCTAGGTATGTTTTCGATAATTATGTCAAAGTTTGTTTGGTCTAATGTTCCTTTAGTCTCAAGCATATAAAGAATATTAGCAAATTCTACATTATACTTATCTTTTAAGTCTTTAGGTATTTCTTTTCCATCTAAATTATACTTTCCCCATAAAGCTTCTATAAATCTAGATGTATCACCTTTTATTTTCTCTTCCCTTTCTTCTTTTGGAAGATCGTGTAATATTTGTATATATCCCTTATTTTTTATGATGTTCGCTAGTTCTGGATTTTCCTCAATAATCTCAGATACAACATCATCTATTACTTCTTCTCTTACTCTTAAGTCAGTTCTATTCCAAAACTCATAAATACTATTTATATCAACGCCATTTTTTATTTGCATTTTTATAAAACTAACTATATTATTTTTTTGATTTTCTTTTCCAATATTAGCCCATACTCTAGTATCGCCTCTTTGTATATCGCCACTGTTATATAGTTCAAAAACAGTATCTAAAATATTTTGGGGTAACTCTAAATCTCTATCTTTTCCGTACTATAATTCCAACTAATAGAGATGTATTTATTGTTTTATCTTCGTTTATGCATAAACCATATAATCTTTGCAATAACTGTTCTTGGCTTTCTTTTCTCAAATTTTCCCATACTGTTTCGATTGCTTCATCATGTGAAATAGGCTCTCCACTTAAATCCTTGCTATTCTCAAGTTCTTGGATAATCGTATCAAATTTACTAACTTGCACCACTGGTGGATAGTATTTAAATGCTTTTTTTAAAAAGTCTTTTAAACTAACTCTTCCGTCTTCAGTTTTGTATATATTTCTAATTTGAAATTCATATTCATCTATTAAACTACCATCCGTATTAGATAGCATATTTAATAAAGAAATGTCATCAAATCTACTTGATCTATCAATAATTCTTTCTAATAAGTATTTTCGTTTTGCCTGATTTTCTGGTGTTAATACTTTCCATATTTCTTTTATTTTGTATTCAGAAACTTCTTCATCAGTTAACATTTCTTCAAAAAACCAATCATTATTCTCTTGTATTTCAGGTAGTTCAAAAAGAAAAAATATTTCAACTGGAATATAACTGCCATATCTATAGCCATCAAGAACAACTTGATATTGGCTTTCATCAAGGCAATCAGCATCTATAGTACTTGATTTAAATGCGTCATTATCCACACTTCTTTCTCTATTGTAATGAGTAGGATTAAATGATATAAGCTCACAACCTTTTAAAGACCCTGTTACTGTATCTGAATAATCAAATTGTGAAAAATCTAATCTTGCACCTGTCCCTTCAAATCTTAAATATTCTAACTGTGGTAATCTACGATACATTTCAGGAGGAATTTGGCTTAAATCACTTTCTGATAATTCTTCTATAAATTCCATACTCTGATTTTTTAAATAATCACTAATTTTTTGTGTTATTTCTTTGAACTTTTCATTTTCAAATAATGGTTGACCATCAATAGGTAATTCTATAATTTCCGTAAATACAGGTCTTATTTCTTCAGGTATTAACTTATCTAAATCTTCTCTAGTCCCACTTTGAACATTAATAATTTCATTTAATTCTCTATCTTGAAGTATTTCATCTGCAGAAACTTCAAATAAACTTGCTATATCCTCTAAACTATTTCCTTTTTCTTTTAAGCAAATAATTATATAAGGTATTATCAATTTTTTAACTTTTTCTATTCCATTTTTTCTTTCAGAAAACTCTTCAGGTGAAATTATTCTTCTCTCTTTTGTATCAGCCATTATAATTCCTCTTATCAATATAATATATCTAATTTTACTATATTAATAAATTATTTCTAAGTCAATCCATTATTTAAAACAAAAAGTAGAAAAGCCTTTACACATAAGCTTTTCTACTTCTTTTACATTTATATTTTATTTTTGTAACCTATTAGAACTCACAATTCTTTGGCGTTCTTGGAAATGGAATAACATCACGTATATTCTGCATTCCAGTAATATACATTATTAATCTTTCAAATCCAAGTCCATATCCTGAGTGTGGTACACTTCCATATCTTCTTAAATCTAAATACCACCAATAATCTTTTTCATCCATTTTTAGTTCTTTTATTTTAGTTTGTAGTTTTTCTAAACTATCTTCCCTTTGACTTCCACCTATTATTTCGCCAATTCCAGGTGCTAATAAGTCTGCTGCTGCAACTGTTTTGCCATCTGGATTTTGTTTCATATAAAATGCTTTTATTTCTGCTGGATAATCATATACAAACACTGGTTTTTTAAATATTTTTTCACTTAAATATCTTTCATGTTCTGTCTGAAGATCAACACCCCATGAAACTTTATATTCAAATTCATCATTATGTTTCTCTAATTCTTTTACTGCATCTGTATAACTTATTCTTCCAAACTCTGAATTTAAAACATTATTTAATCTATCTAATACTGTAGTATCAATAAAACTATTGAAAAACTCCATTTCTTCTGGACAAGTTTCTAATACGTATTTAATAATATATTTAAGCATTGCTTCTGCTGTATCCATATCATCTTTTAAATCAGCAAAACACATCTCTGGTTCTATCATCCAAAATTCTGCAGCATGTTTTACAGTATTTGAGTTTTCTGCTCTAAATGTAGGTCCAAATGTATATATGTTTTTGAATGCATGTGCATATGTTTCACCATTTAATTGCCCACTTACTGTTAAATGTGCTGGTTTTCCAAAAAAGTCTTTTGTATAATCTACTTCACCACTTTCATTTTTAGGCACATTATTTAAATCAAAAGAATTTAAATTAAACATTTCGCCAGCACCTTCTGCATCACTTCCAGTAATGATTGGTGTATGAACATAAACGAAGTTTTGTTCTTGGAAAAATTTATGGATTGCAAAAGAAGCTGCACTACGAACTCTAAATACTGCATTAAATGTATTGGTTCTTGGTCTTAAATGTGCAATTGTTCTTAAATATTCCATTGTGTGTCTTTTCTTTTGAAGTGGATATTCTGGAGAAGACATAGCAATAATATTTATTTCTTTCGCCTTAACTTCAAATGGTTGTTTAGCATTTTCAGTTTTTACTAGTTGTCCTACAACAGTAATAGATGTACTTAATGTTAATTTGCATATTTCTTCAAAATTATTTAATTCATTATCAAAAACCACCTGTAAATTCTTAAAAAATGATCCATCATTTAATTCTATAAATCCAAATGTTTTTGAATCTCTAACTGTTCTTACCCAACCAGATACTTGAATTTCTTTTGAAAAATATTTTTCTGCATTTCTGTATAATTCTTTAATTTCAATATTGCTCATATTAGCTCCTCCTCTAAATTTTCTACTATTATATAGGAATATTTTTATTTTTTCAACCTTTTTGAATATAAAAGAAAAAAGTTAGCAAAATGCTAACTTATTTTTCCCTGTCACCTTTTTTAAACATCTCTATTTTTAATAAGCTTAATAATTTTGTTCTCTTAGTATCAATTAAAATTTTTCTTTTTAATCCATCTATTTCAGTTCTCTCATCAGGTAAAATTTGTTCTACTTCATGAAAATCTTCTAATCCATTCCAAGAATTCGAATTAAAACTTTGTTTAAATTTAGCACTTTTAAACCTTTCTTGTAATCTTGCTTTTATCATATTAAAATAATTTTCAAATTCATCATCATGAAACCCATCATCTTCTTTTCTTCTTACTCTATATTCTGAATATTCAAGCATTTTGCTTAATAGAACGTTTGCTTGTCTTGTTGTTGATACTCCTTCTGCCATTTTATCAAATGCTTTAAGTGTAATACTTTGTATTCTTGCAATATTTTTTTCTATCTCTGATAATTTTGTATTCTTTTCTCTTTGACTTAATACTTTATAAAATTTTGAATAATAATCATACTGCTTACTCATTTCATTAAAGCTATTTATAATAACTTTTGAGTCTTCATCACCAAAAGTGTCTTTTAATTGTTCCAAAAAACTACAATCGCCGTTTAATATACTTGATTCTAGCGAATTATGAGGTGTAAAAAAACTTAGTTGGCTAATCATTGTATAGTCTAAAAAGTATGTTGAAATTGTATTTGGAAATCTTGCCCAAATATTAGAAAAAATATATCCTTTTGTATTTCTGTTCATCATAGTTTCTGCTGTTATTTTTTCGGTCCCTGCTTCTCTCATTGGCCTTGGTAATTGTTTTTGACCATTACTATTCATAAAACCAATCTTGTGAACAACCTCATGAAAAAGAAAAGTTGTCATCCTATCTAAAAAATGATTTATTAAAACATTATTATATTCTTCATCAAACATTCCATTATTTTTATTATCTAAACCTGCTGTTAATATTCTACCTTCTCCTGATATCTTATCAAGAGTTTCTTTACCTTTGACTATTTCTGGATATTTTTCTGAAAGCTTTTTACAAACGTAAAAATAATATTTCATTTCATCATCTTTATCGTATGCTTTGACAACTGTTCCTATTCTTCGTTTTATATATATTTCTCTTAGTTGATATATATTTATTTCACTCATAAACTATTTCTCTTGTCCAGCTTCTTCTTGTTTCTTACTTCCTTTTCTTTCATCAATTCTTTCTTGAGTTTTAGATGCTGCTGCTCTACTTACTTCTAATGATTCATCCATTCTACCAACAATACTTTGTGCACCTCTTCTAATAAGGCCTAATAATCCTTGTTTTGATTTTTGATATCTTAATGAAACATTATCTCTTGTTGTCATAGCCTTGTCTGTAACTTGTTGTCCAGCAATGACTACAGCTCCAACCGTAAAATCGATTGTACTTTTTCCTATAGCTTTAGCTCCTCTTCCGAAAGCCTTTACACCTTCACTAACCTTTTCGCCTGCTTCTATTCCAGCATCAGCACCAGTTCTCATTCCTTCATTAAATGCTTGAGCTCTTCCCATTGTGCGTTTAGCTTTTTCTTCTGCTCTTTCCATTAATTTTTTTGATCTACCAGCATTTCCAAGAGCTGCTGCTGTATGTGCTGCCATTTCATATAATCCTGTTCTTGTTTTTGAAGTAAATTTAGCCATTGCAGAAACACCTTTAGCAATTCCTGATATAGTTCTTCTTGTAATTTTTCCAGGTCCTTCTTGTTCTCTCCATTCTTTACTTTTTTTATCTTCTGCTGAATATGCTTTATCTGTAGCTGCTTGAACTTTATCTGCTCCTTTACTTGCTCTATCATATGCGGTTGTTCTTGCTCTAAAATCCGTTCTTCTTGCTGTTGCTTTTTTAGAAGCTGTATCCATTTTATTATTAACGTAATTTGCACCTGCAACACCAATTCTTGTTGCTGTTTTCTTCATTCCAACACTTGCTGCTGCTTTAGCTAAAGTAGTAAGTGTTTTTCCACCAATTGTTGCAGAAACAGTATATCTTGCAGTTTGTCTCTTATCAATACCTCTTATTCTTCTGGCAACATGTGCTCTAAATCCACCATGTTCTTCACTGTTTTGAACTAAATTAGAGTCATATCTTTCCATATTTGTTTTAGTTCTTTTTATACTACTCTTTTGAGCTGTTTCTGATCTTTTTACTGCTTCTTTTCCTTCTGCTATTCTATCAGTTAAAGCTTGCTTTTTTTCTTCATATGCTCTTTGAATTTTATCAATTTGTGAAGTAAGACCTCTTTTTGCAGATGCAACAATCAATGTTTTTGTAGCAGATGTTACTTCTTTTAGCATTGTTTTATACTTACTTAAAGTAGCTTTTGCATCTTTTATATCTTGAGAATACCCCTCTATTTTTTGAGCTCTATCTCCCTGTTTTGTTTGTTCTTCCATATTTTTACATCTCCTAATTATAAATTTGACCTAAAAAATTGTTTAAATCTTCTTTTTTTTCTGCTTTTTTTGCTCTAACTTTTTCTAAGTATTTATTTAACTCTTTTATATCTGTTTTCTCAAGACTAACTATTTTGCCGTCAACAAAAGTATCTCCTAAAACTTCCATATTCTTTTCTCCTATCTTAAGCTACTATATTGGCATTAGCAGCTTCTTTTATTTGATTTTTGTATGAAGCTAAAGTTTCAACATAATTTACTGTATTATCTCTTATCTCTTCTACTACATTATCAGTATTCTCTCTAATTTTAATTATTTTAGCTCTTTTAACTTCAACAAAATTTATTTCAAATTTATTTGATTTGAATAAACTTCTAATTAAAGTTTTTATTTTATTAATTATTCCTATATTATTTTTTGTAGCAATTTGTTTATCTTCAAATTTCATAACAGTCTCAATTAAGAATGGAACGCCAATTACGCATTCTTCCATCATTTTATAACATTCTTCTTCTAATCCACAGTAATTGCCATATTTTTCAATTAGCATATCCATTGTCTCCATATCTTCAGATGATGTAAAATCTTTAGTAGCTAATTTCATAAAGTTTGTAACAGCAATTTTTTGATTTGATTGAATTTCTTGTAATTCAAAGATTAAATTGACATACTGCTCTTCTAATCTTTCTTTTATTCTGTAAAATTCTTTTTCATATCCACCAACAATCTCATCTCTTAATGCAACCATTTCTGATGGGTTTTTACCATATGCTGCACAAGCATTATCAAATTCATTTGTTAAGATTTCTGTTTGCTCATCTACAGACTTATTTACAGTTTTCTTGAAAATGGCTAACATTAATTCAAGTTCATTTGTTTCAAATTGTGATAATTCCTTCACAATCCCTAAAAATTTACTCTTTTGTTCAACGTCACTCATCTTTTTATCCCTTCTATTAATTATTTTGGTCTTGTTCAATTTTTTGCTCAAGTAATGCAATCTTTTCCATTAATGCTAATTCTCTTTCTTTCAAATCTGAGAATAGCTTTATAAATTGATCATCAGTTAAAGAATCAACATCTATTTCTTTACCTTTAATTGTAATTTTTTCTCCCATTTTGACACTCCTAAATATAATAATACATAATAATTATATCACTTACATATTTTAATTAATTATTTTTAACCAAATTGTAAAAAAAAAGAAATAATTTTGCTATATACAAAACTATTTCTTTTAAAATCATTCTAAGCCAAAACTAATTCCTATTGCATTATTTACTTGTGTCATAACATTAGAATCATTAATATGTCCAATTTTTTCTTTCAATCTACTCTTATCTATTGTTCTTATTTGCTCAGCTAAAACAACTGAATCAGCTTTCAATCCATTTTCTTGTGATCCTATTTCTATATGTGTAGGCAATTTATTTTTTCCTGTTTGAGATGTTATAGCTGCTGCAATAACTGTTGGACTATATTTGTTTCCAGTATCATTCTGTATAATTAAAACAGGTCTTACTCCCCCTTGCTCAGAACCTACTACTGGACTTAAATCTGCATAAAACATATCTCCTCTTTTTATTATCATCATTCTCACTCCTATGATTTCATATAGAATAGAATTGCTGACAAATTTAAATTATTAAATTATTAAATTATTAAATTTTTATATTATTATATATTATGCTTGCTATCAATTTTTTGGCATCATCCTTTATTAACATTTTTATTGGTTCTTTTGTTTTTGCATTTATATATAGTTCCTTATATTTTACATATGTATTTTGATTTTTATCCAATTTTACCAAAACAATTATTTCATCATCTTTTATTTCCACATTGCTTAATTCTTCCTTATATTCACAAATAAATGTATTTAAAAACAAATAATTATTTAATAAATTTGGAATGTTTTCATATGTCTTTTCCACATTTAATAAACTATTTGTGATTTTTAAAGAATTTTTATTTTGCTCAACTATTATACCAGATAAATTCTCGGGTTTAACCATATAGAATCTACTATTGTCTTGATTAACTACTTGTCTCATTTCATAAATATTTTCTGTTTTGTTACTAAATATAGTTACTGTCACTTCAGCTTCATAATTTAAATATTTTTCTAAAATGTCATCAATTCTTTTTTCTTTGTTTCTATTTTTATTATTACCTGTTTGCAATAAAATATAA
The DNA here is from genome assembly GCA_016290095.1 of Clostridia bacterium. GTDB lineage: Bacteria > Bacillota > Clostridia > TANB77 > CAG-508 > Scatovivens. The sequence continues at coordinate 43,732 of JAEESU010000020.1, read as the reverse complement.
GTAAAAATTGAAAAAATAATCATACAAATTAGAACAAAAATAAACACTTTTTTCATAAACAACTCCAATAAAAAATAGAGAGATTAAAAATCTCTCTAAAGTTTATTTATAAAAAACATTTTTATTCTATTTAAAATATTCTTTTAGTATTTTTTTAAATTCATTTTCTGTTTCTACTGAATTTATTTTATCTCTCATTTCAGAAGCATTTGGCATTCCTTTTACATACCATGCTATATGTTTTCTTATTTCTCTTGTTGCTGTATACTCGCCTTTCTCATCTAGCAATAAACTAAAATGTTCTAAAATTACTTTATATTTTTCTTCATTTGAAGTATCAGGAAGCTTTTCTCCAGTTTCTAAATAATGCGATATTTGTTTAAAAATCCAAGGGTTTCCTAAAGAAGCTCTACCTATCATTATTCCATCGCAACCTGTCTGCTCAAAGATTGTTTTAGCATCTTCTTCATTTCTAATATCACCATTTCCTATAACAGGGATAGATACATTTTGTTTTACTTCTTTTATGATATCCCAATCTGCTTTTCCTGTATAATATTCTTCTCTTGTTCTGCCATGAACAATTATTGCAGATGCTCCAGATTCTTCTATTATTTTTGCAGCTTGGACAGCAACAATATGGTTATTATCCCAACCTTTTCTAATTTTTACTGTGACAGGCTTATTTGAATTTCGAACAACCTCTTTTGTTATTTTACCAATTAATTCTAAATCTAATAATAGTCTACTTCCATCTCCATTCTTTACTACTTTTGGAGCAGGACAACCCATATTAATATCTAGAATATCCGCATAATTACAAATGAACTTTGCAGCTACACCCATTGTTTCAGGCTCATTTCCGAAAATCTGCATTGATATTGGTTTTTCTTCATCTGTATGAACCATTTTTAAAGTTTTTTCATCTTGATAAAAAATTGCTTTACTGCTTACCATCTCATTACAAACTAATCCTGGATTTCCATACTTTTTGCAAATCTTTCTAAATGGCAAATCTGTTACTCCAGCCATTGGCGCTAATATAATATTATTTTCTAACTCAACATTTCCTATTTTTAATTTTTTTAGATACATTTTATTTTCCTTTTAAAAAACGGATTCATTTGTTTTTATGAATCCGTAATCTGTTTTATTTAAATTTTCTCTATTCAACAAAAATTGCTTTTTGTCTTCTACTACTAATATTTAATAATAGCCCTATACAAATAAAATTTGTTATAAGAGAACTACCGCCATAACTTACAAATGGTAAAGGTACACCTGTAATTGGAAGTAATCCTATTGTCATGCATATATTTTCTGTCATATGGAAAAAGAAAACTCCTGCTATTCCTATTGCAATATATGAACCTATATTATCTTTTGCAGTTTTCGCAACATAAATAGATTTTGTTACAAGCACAATGTATAAAATTGTGATAGAACATGTTGCAATAAATCCCATTTCTTCTCCTATAACTGAGAAAATAAAATCTGTTGTTTTAGGATGTAAAAAGCCTAGTTGTGTTTGATTTCCTTTAAGCAATCCCATTCCAAATGCTTCTCCAGCACCTATTGCTAATTTAGATTGCATTAAGTTATAACCAGCACCTCTTGGATCAAGTTCAGGATTTAAAAAGACTTCTATTCTTTGAAGTGCATGAGCAGGTAATTTACTATAAACTACTGGTGCAGCAACTGCTATAAGAATTAGTGCCGCTAATATATATTTTTTATCTATTCCTGATACAAATAAAATAAATACTATTGCAATAATATAAGAAATTGCTGTTCCAAAGTCAGGTTCTAAAATAATTAAATAAACTGGTAAAAATGCAAACGCAAAAAATAAAAGCAGTTTCCATATTTTATTTATTTCTTCTCTTCCTCTAACTTGAAGTTTATTTAAAATAAATGCTAAAAATAAAATGGTAATTACTTTTCCAACTTCGGATGGTTGGAAAGAAATATTTTCGCTGAATTTAAACCAGCTTCTAGCACCACTTATTGCTTCTGTGAATAAAACACCTATCAGTAAGCCTATTAAAATAATATAAGCCAGAGTAGAAAAACGAACTATTATATTATAATCTATTAAAAATGCTAAAACTAAGAATGGGATACTAATAAGAATCCATCTAACTTGTTTATGGAACTCTTCATTATTTGTACTTAAAGTGGCTGAATAAAGAGCAACCAAACCTATGATAGATAAAATAATACTTACAATAAGAATTGCCCATTCTGTATTTTTAAGTAATTTATTTCCCATTAAATTTTAACTCCTAATCTTTCTTTTTACGCTTGTCCTTTGTATCACTACTTGAAGTTTTGGCTCTTCCTCTTGATTTTGTATTTTTTACTTTAGTAACTGTGGCTGGATCAATTTCTGTTGCCGCCTTTTTATCAGCTTCTTCAGCTGCTTTTAACAAATCATCAAAAGTTACATCGTCATCATCATCTTCGTCAACTTCTTCAAATATTTCTTTAACTTCTGTTTCTTCGCTTTCCACATTATTTTCTTGCTTTTCTTCTACTAATGGGCTTTCTTCTTGAGATTTATTCTCTGCTTCTACAACTTCTTCAACAACACTTTGTTCTTCATAAGAAGCTGACACATTTTCAGAAACATTTGCATTATCGTTTTCTTTTATAACAACTGCCGGTGTGATTCCCATCTCTTTATTAAAATCAATTCCTTCAAATTGTTTGATTTTTTCTGCCATCATGTCATTTTTAATATTTACAATTGGTATGTTTGCATATAAAGCTGGAGCTCCATTTGTTCCATCTTCATTTGATTTATTTGTTAATCTAACATCTATTGCATCTTCATCTACAACTATATATTTTTTTATAACATCTATTATTTCTTGTTTCATAAGCTCTAAAAAATCTGCTGAAACATTAGCTCTATCTTGCATTAAAACCAAATGCAATCTTTCTTTTGCAGCCATTTTAGATCCAAGTTCCTTTTGTTGTTCTGTTTTTACCATTCTTTTGAAAAAATTTCCTAAATTTTCAAACATTGTCCTTTCTTCCCTCCAAATATTCTACTTAAGCTTTACCAAACAACCTCTTTAATCTTGCGATTAAACCTTTTTCAACACCAGGAACTGTTACCTCGATGTTCTCACCTAAAATCCTTCTTGAAATTTCTATATAAGCTTTTCCAGATGGAGCTTTTTTATTAGAAATTACTGGTTCGCCTTTATTAGTTTGAGTAATAATATTCTCATCATCTGGTACAACCCCTATTAAATCAATTGCTAATAAATCAACGATTTCATTAACATCCATCATTTCGCCTCTTCTTACCATTGCTGGTCTTAATCTATTAACAATTAATTCTGGATTTTTAATTTCTGATGCTTCTAATAATCCAATTATTCTATCTGCATCTCTTATTGATGAAATTTCTGCAGTTGTAACAACTAATGCTCTATCAGCACCAGCTATGGCATTTTTAAATCCTTGTTCAATTCCTGCAGGACAATCTATTAATATGTAATCAAACTCTTCTTTTAATTTTCCTACTAAATCTCTCATTTGAGCTTCTGTAATAGCTGTCTTATCTCTTGTTTGAGCAGCTGGAAGTAAGAAAAGTTCTTTAAATCTTTTATCTTTTATAAGAGCTTGTCTTAATTTACATTTCTCCTCTATAACATCAACTAAATCATATACTATTCTATTCTCTAAACCTAGAACAACATCTAGATTTCTTAATCCTATATCAGTGTCAACTAAAGCTACTTTTTTTCCTGCTAAGGCTAATGCTGAACCTAAATTAGCCGTAGTAGTAGTTTTACCAACTCCGCCTTTTCCTGATGTGATAACAATAACTTCTCCCATTAAATTTCCTCCTTCAAAAACTTTTGAATTTAATGTTCACTAAATATCTAATATCTTATATTTTTTTTCGTCAAAAGTCAATGCGTATGGAAATATTTTTGTAATATTTTTGTAATATTACATTTTTTATTACGGGAATGTGTTTTATAATATTGACTTTTACTAAGGAAAAATATATACTGTGTATGTTAAATTAGATTTTTTTTGTTTAAAAAAAACAAAAAATATACAAATATAATAGGAGGTTTAAAGTGAGTAATTTAATCGAAATTAGATGGCACGGTAGAGGCGGCCAAGGCGCTAAAACAGCATCTTTACTTCTAGCAGATGCAGCATTCAATACTGGTAAATATATTCAAGGTTTCCCTGAATATGGTCCAGAAAGAATGGGTGCACCAATCACAGCTTATAATAGAATAAGTGATACTCCAATTACAGTTCATTCAAACATTTACGAACCAGATTATGTAGTTGTTGTTGATGATACTTTATTAGACTGTGTTGATGTTACAGCTGGTTTAAAACCAGAAGGAGCAATTATTATTAATTCAACAAAAGATGGTGAGGAATTAAGAAAATCACTAAAAGGATATACAGGAAATGTATATAAAATTGATGCAAGAAAAGTTTCTATGGAAACACTTGGAAAATATTTTCCTAATACACCAATGCTTGCAGCTGTTGTAAAAGTTAGTGGAATTATGACTGATGAAGCATTCTTAGAGGATATGATAGGTTCATTTAAGCACAAATTTGCTAAAAAACCTGAAGTTATAGATGGAAACATGAAAGCTTTAGAGATGGCTTTAAAAGAAGTTACTAAGGTTTAGAAAGGAGTTTATTAATGACTGAAGACGTATTAAATAATAAAACACCTATAAATGATTTAACAATAGGTGGAAATATATATACAGCTGGTAATGCTAAAGAGTTCAAAACTGGAGATTGGCGTTCAATAACTCCTGTTTTCCACTCAGATCTATGTAAACAATGTGGTCTATGCTTCCCTGTTTGCCCAGATGATGCTATTCCTGTTGGTAAAGATGGATGCAGAGGAGATTTTAATTATGATGCTTGTAAAGGATGCGGCGTTTGTGCTAAAGTATGTCCTTTCAAAGCAATCGAGATGAAATAAATTATAAAAAATGAAAGGATTTTATATTATGGGAATTAGAGAAAGATTAAGTGGTAATGAAGCAGCAGCTATCGCTATGAAACAAATCAACCCAGATGTTGTTGCAGCATTCCCTATTACTCCTTCAACAGAAATACCACAATACTTTTCTACTTTCGTAAGTAACGGACAAGTAGATACAGAATTTGTTGCTGTTGAAAGTGAACATAGTGCAATGAGCGCTTGTATTGGTGCAGAAGCTGCAGGAGCTAGAGCTATGACAGCTACATCTGCAAACGGATTATCATTAATGTGGGAAATGATTTATATAGCTTCAAGTTTAAGACTTCCAATAGTTTTAAGCTTAGTAAATAGAGCTGTATCAGGACCATTAAATATTCATAATGATCATTCAGATGCTATGGGTGTTAGAGATGCTGGATGGATAATGTTATTTTCTGAAAGCAATCAAGAAGCATATGATAATTTATTAATGGCACATAGAATTGCCGAACATAAAGATGTTCTTCTACCTTTAATGGTTTGCCAAGATGGTTTCATTACTTCTCACTCAATAGAAAATATTGAATTATTAGAAGATGATAAAGTTAAAGCATTTGTTGGAGAATATCATCCAGAACATTATTTATTAAATGAAAAAGAACCAATTGCAATTGGTCCATTAGATTTACAAGCATATTTATTTGAACATAAAGCTCAACAAGGAAATGCTATGAAAGCAGCTAAAAAAGTTATAGCTGAAGTTTCAAAAGAATTTGAAGCTTTAACAGGAAGAAAATATGAATTCTTTGAAAGCTATAAAATGGAAGATGCTGAAAGAGTTATAGTTTGTATGAACTCTACAGCAGGAACAACAAAAGCTGTTGTTGATGAATTAAGAGAAAAAGGTGAAAAAGTAGGTTTAATTAAAGTTAGAATGTTTAGACCATTCCCTGCTGAAGAAATTGCAGAAGCTCTTAAAGGTGCTAAAGCAGTTGCTGTTCTTGATAAATCTGATTCATTAAATGGTGCTGGTGGAGCATTATTTGAAGATGTTGTATCAGCAATGTATACAAATAATATTCATGTACCAACTGTAAATTATGTTTATGGTATTGGTGGTAGAGATACAACAACTAAAGAAATTAATTCAGTATATTCTGATTTAAATTCTGTAGTTGGAAATGATAAGGTTGAAAATCCTTACAGATATTTAGGATTAAGGGGGTAATTGAAGATGGCATATAATCATAAAGATGTTGCAGCAAATAGACCTTCAAGACTTACATCTGGACACAGAATGTGTGCTGGATGTGGTGCACCAGCAGTTGCTAGAATGGTTTTAAAAGCTGTTAAACCAGAAGATCATGCAGTTATAGCTTGTGCTACAGGATGTATGGAAGTTTCAACTTTCATCTATCCATATACTGCTTGGACAGATTCTTTTGTTCATACAGCATTTGAAAATGCTGGAGCTACATTAAGTGGTGTCGAAGCTGCTTATAAATCTATGAAAAGACAAGGTAAATTACCAGAAGATAACCATACAAAATTCATCGCATTTGGTGGAGATGGTGGAACTTATGATATAGGACTACAAAGTTTATCAGGAGCAATGGAAAGAGGACATGATATGGTTTATGTTTGCTATGATAATGGTGCTTACATGAACACAGGTATCCAAAGATCATCAGCTACTCCTAGATTTGCAGATACTACTACTTCTCCTGCTGGATCAGTTATTCCAGGAAAAATGCAATCAAGAAAAGATTTAGCAAAAGTTATGGTTGGACATCACTTACCATATGTTGCTCAAACTTTAGCATTAGGTAATTTCAAAGATTTATATGAAAAAGCTGAAAAAGCTATATATACAGAAGGAGCTTGTTTCTTAAATGTTATGGCGCCATGTCCAAGAGGATGGGGATATAACACAGAAGATTTAATGGAAATCAATAAATTAGCTGTTGAAACATGCTACTGGCCATTATATGAAGTTGTTGATGGAGTATATCATATAACATATAAACCAACTAACAAACAACCAATCGAAAACTTCTTAAAACCTCAAAAGAGATTTAAACACATGTTTAAACCAGGAAATGAGTGGATGATTGAAGAATTCCAAAAAGAAGTTGACGCAAGGTGGCAAGAATTATTAGACCTAGAAGCAATGACAAACAAAGCAGAATAATAAAATAAGATATATAAAATTTTATTTAAAATATTAAGTTAAAAAACTAAAAAGAGGGCCTTTCTCATCAGTAGATAAGAGAGGCCCTCTTTTCTTTTGTGAGCGCACCATCTCCACCACTTTTCGACACCTCTATTCTTTCCTTACTACATTTTTAGCTAATATTTTTTGCGTTTGTGCAAAAATAATCTTTTTTGTATAAACAATTCTATAGCAAGTTCTTGCAAGAATTTCACAAGTTATTTTTTTCTTTACAAAAGACTACTTATTCTAGTTAATATACAAAAGAGCAAAGATTAGTTTTAATAAAATAGAAATTTGTTTCTTTTATGTGTTCTATTCCCTATTAAAATGATATCTTTGCTTCAAAATTAAAATATTGATTAAATAGAAAAATTGTAGTAAAATATTATATATTATGTAAATAAGGAAAAGATAATGAATTTATTTGAAGAAACAAAATTTATAATGAATAAATATCATATTACAGCAAATAAAGGATATGGTCAAAACTTCTTAATTGATGATTCTATTGTGAAAAATATTATTGAAAAAGCTAATGTTTCAAAAGATGACTTAGTTATAGAAATCGGCCCAGGCCTTGGAAATTTAACTCTTCCATTATTAGAAAAAGCAGGAAAAGTTATTTGTGTTGAATTAGATCCTAAAATGATTACTGTCTTAAATGATAGATTCTCAATGTACTCTAATTTTGAATTAATAAATGATGATATTTTAAAAATTAATATTAAAAAAATAATTGAAGACTCAAATCACAAAAAAGCAAAAATTGTTGCAAATCTTCCATACTACATCACAACACCTATCATAATGAAACTTTTGGAAGAGCAGTTACCTTTAGAAAGTATAACTGTGATGGTACAAAAAGAAGTTGCAGAAAGACTTGCAGAAAAGCCTGGTGGTAAAGATACTGGAGCAATTACCTATACAATAAACTATTATACAAAACCAGAAATAGTATTAAATGTTCCTAGAGATTGTTTCATTCCAGCTCCAAAAGTCGACTCTAGCGTAATTCAATTAAATATATTGAATAATCCGCCAATAGAAATCAGTGATAAAAAACAGTTCTTTAAAATAATCAAACTTGCATTCTTACAAAAAAGAAAAACGCTTGTTAATTCTCTATCTAACTCTGGAATAAAAGATAAAAATTATTTAGAAAACATGCTTATAAATTTAAATATAGATACTCTTATTAGAGCAGAACAATTAAGTTTAGAAGATTTCAAAAAAATAGCTGAATATATGATAAAAAACTCGTAAACAATGTTTACGAGTTTTTACTATTAATATTATTTTCCTTGTTTTATCTCTTCTAATGCTTTTGATAATTGATCAGGGCATGATGTTCCTCTTCCCCTGCAGTCAATTCCCTTAAGTCTTGATATTGCATCATCTATTTTCATTCCAACAAGTAGTGATGCAACACCTTGAGTATTTCCATCACAACCACCTAAGAATTTTACTGATTTTATTATATCATCTTCTGTTTCAATTATTATTCTTCTAGAGCAAACGCCCTCTGGTATATATTCTTTTATCATATTTTTCTCCTTAAAAACTAACTATTTCATTATAAACATTTACTATATATTGATCTGTCATTCCTGCCATATAATCTATTATTGCTCTATAATAATCTTCTGGTTTATTTAAATCATATATTACTTTATTATAATATTTTTCAGCTTCTCTATCATCTGAATTCGAATATGATTCAAGCCATGTTGCAAAACGATTGGCTAAATTAGGATAATATCTCTTCATCTTTTTTATATTTCTTACTGTAGCAGTTCCATTATATTCATTTTTTAAAATATAAAAAATTTCGTGCATTAAAACTTTAAAATATCTTATGGTAGGTTGTATTTTTTCGTGTTTATAAATTTTTTCATTATTAAATGTTCTAATTTTCATCATTATTTCATGAGCTTCTTCTGAGAATTTCATTCCCTCTTCAATCGAGCTGTTCTCGCATAAGTCTCTTATTAAATATCCTATAATACTTGAATTATTTACATTTATTTTTTCAATTGCTTTATTAAAGAAATATAAATCTCTTTCATTTATCAATTTCATTTCTATTGCATCTTCAATATCTCTACCCAAATAAGAAATGTTATCTGCTATTTTTACCGCACATGCTTCCCATGTATATGGAGCAAATTTATTTGATGAATTAAACTCTTTTAGATCTATAAATTCATCTCTTGTTTTTTGTCCTTCTTTTATAGGCTCTCCACTATGTGCTAAAATTCCATCTCTAACTGAATAAGTAAGATTTAGATTCTTCTTATGTCCGTTCAAGTCAGCTAATAATTCTAAATCCTCAACAGTATGCAATCCGTTTCCTGCGTGCCAAAATTTTTCACCATATTCTCTTTGAGCTATTTCTGATAATATTCTTTCACCTTGATGTCCAAATGGGCTATGTCCAATATCATGGCATACTGCAATTGCTCTTGTTAATTCTGAGTTTAATCCTAAATAATTTGATATTGTGTTACTTATTGATTCAACTAAGTTAACATGTTCAATTCTTGTGCAAATATGGTCATTTTTTGGTGAGAAAAACACTTGTGTTTTATGTTTTAATCTTCTATATGCATTACAATTGATAATTCTTGTATAATCTCTATCAAATTCGCTTCTCATTGGTGTATCTCCTGAAATAGGATTATACAATTCTTCAGTTCTAGATATAGCTTTTTCCCATTTTTCACTTCCGGGAACCATTGCTACACTCTCAAATTTTTTCATTTGTTCACTTTCCTTCTATTTTATTAGGTTCTCTAATTCTTCTTTTGTAAAATGATATTGTTTATTGCAAAAATGGCATACTATATCAGCTTTACCATCTTTTTGAATAATTTCATTTAAGTCATCTTTTCCAAGTGAAATTAATGCCTTTTCAAATGTTTCTTTACTACAATCACATTCAAATTCTATTTTCAAATTATCTTCTAATAGTGTTACTTCGTCTCCTATAACTGTTTTTGCTATTTCCTCTAACGATTTGTTTTCAGCAAGCATTTGACTAATACTTGGAGCTACAGATAAAGCATTTTCTATTTTACTAATATCTTCATCAGTGCTATCAGGCATAAGATTAATCATATATCCACCACTTGCTTGCACACCATCTTTATTAACTAAAACTCCTAATGCAAGCACTGTTGGTTTTTGCTCTGATTTAGCAAAATACTCAGCAAAGTCTTCTGCTATTTCGCCAGAAACAAGTGGTACTAAACCTGTATAACCTTCTTCAGCCATTTCATTTTTCTTAATTATATTTAAGAAACCTTGATTTCCAACTGCTCCGCCTACATCAATTTTGCCATTTTCTTTTAATGGTAATTCTACATGTGAATTATCTAAATATGCTTTTATTTTTGAGATATTTCCGTTTCTTTTTACAACAGAAACTAATGATCCTGCAGGGCCTCCACCTCTTATTTGTATTGTAAGCTTATCATCATCCTCTTTTATATTTGTAAATCCCATTATTCCAGAAATTGTTGCAAATCTTCCCATAACCGCTGTAGTAGTTGGAGTTAAATCATGAATCTGTTTAATTTCTTCTATTAGTTCTGTTGTTTGTGCACAAATAACACTTACTTTTCCATTTTTACTTAAAAACTTTTTTACACTGTCCATCTATTTATTAAAAGCCTCTCTTACATCTTTATATGTTGTCATTAGTAATTCGTATTTCATCTCTTCAGACAAATCTTCATTATACATTGCATTAGTAATCGGAATTGTAAATTGATTATATTTTGGCATAAAAAATCTAGTTTTAACAATATAATCTATCAAACAATCCTCTTCATTTATTTCTATATCATTTCTTGTTAAAAAATCACGCAACATATCTGTATATTCATCATGAAAATAATTAAAAACTTTTGTATATTCTTTTTTATCCGCTAACTCCTTCATTTCTGCTTCTACTAGCACTTCTTTTACACCCCTTAACTAGTCTAATATACAACGTTATTCTATAATAAAAAATCTAAATTTACAAGGTTTTTAGATATATTATTTATAAAAAGTAACTCTTAAAAAATTTTGGAATAAAATATTATAAAATTAGTAAAGAAAGGAATTTAATATGGATATTTTAAGATTAAATTCTCAAGGCCCTCTTGTTGAATTATTGCAAAGTACATTAAGAGAACTTGGCTTTTATCAAGGAGCTATTGATGGAATATTTGGTTTTCAAACATTTTCTGCAGTTCAAAGATTTCAAAGGTCAAATGGTTTAACAGTAGATGGAATTGTAGGCCCAAACACATGGAATGCACTTATGCCATACATAGATGGATATATTGTTTATACTATTAAAGAAGGCGATACTCTTTTTAAATTATCAAATACATACTCAACAACTGTAGATGCTATTCAAACTGCAAATCCTGATTTGGATCCGAATAATTTAAGCATAGGAAACACAATTGTAATTCCAATAGGAAGTGTTGTTCCTACAGATGTTAGTTACACTTCTGATTTACTCACAATGAACCTGAATTCATTAAGAAATATTTATCCTTTTTTAGAGTTTTTAACAATTGGAAGAAGTGTTCTAGGTAGGCCACTTAGAGTTATAAAATTTGGAAAAGGTCAAAAAGAAGTTTTTTATTCTGCTGCAATACATGCAAATGAATGGATAACAACTCCATTATTGATGAAATTCTTAGAAAACTTATGTAAAAGTTATGCAAATAATTTGAATATTTTTGGAGTTAGTAGTAGAAAATTATTTGATAATGTTTCATTATACATATTGCCTATGATAAATCCTGATGGTGTAGATTTAGTAACAGGATTACTAACTGAAAACACATGGGGATATAATAATGCTCGTAGAATTGCAAATAATTTTTCAGATATTCCTTTTCCTAATGGATGGAAAGCGAATTGTGAAGGAATTGACCTAAATCTGCAATTTCCAGCTGGTTGGAATCAAGCAAAAGAAATTAAATATAATCAAGGATTTGATAAACCAGCTCCAAGAGATTTTGTAGGTTATGGCCCACTTACAGCTCCAGAATCAGTTGCTTTGTATAACTTCACATTGATGCATAATTTTAATTTAATAATTACTTATCACACACAAGGAAGAGTAATTTTCTATAAATATCAAGATAAAACTCCTCCTATGGGACGTGAAATCGCAGAAAAATTTAGTGAATTTTCTGGGTACACTTTAGAGGATGTGCCTTATAATTCTGGATTTGCCGGCTATAAAGATTGGTTTATAGATTACTTTAATAAACCTGGATTTACAATTGAAGTCGGGCTTGGAGAAAATCCTATTCCTATCTCTCAATTTGCAGGAATATATAGAGAAAATTTAGGTATCTTAGTAACTGGAATGCTAGAATAAAAAAAACTATAATATTCTGAAATGCACCCCATTTAGTAGGTAAAGAAAAAAGAATTCATGTTAAAATACTAAATGGAGGTGTCTTTTTATGAAAAAAACTAACAATCAAAAATAAAAAATATGAGACTACAAATTAATGTAGTCCCATAGGTTCTTTTTAAGTGTCACTATATTAGTTCACTATAGTATATTCTTCTTTTTTATACTTGTCCTCTTTGTATCGTAGATTGTTATTCTATTTTTGACTTTTTATCTTTTTTCTTTTTAGTTAATGCCATTTGTATAATATTTGCTAATACCACTATACCAATTGCTCCGAAAGCTATTATTGGCAAAATATCTCCTGTTTTTGGTGTAGACGTTTCTTTAGATTGTTCTTTTGCCGTATTTTTTATGTTTGTATTATTTACTGTATTTTTTGCTACATTTGAAGTAGATTGATTATTTTGAGTATTATCTTTCTTACTATCTGTATAGTAGTAATTATTTATAATTGTTGTTTTTCCACTATTACTGTTTTCTTCTTTTTTAGAATCTTTATTCTCTTCTTTTGATTCGTCTTTAGGCTCATCTTTTTGCTCTTCCGCCTTTTTCTTAATGTAATAATATTTTATTGTTATTGGTTCATCTGTCATCGTTCCATCTGCATCTCCATCTACTTCTTCAAATTCGTAACCTTCAAATGCCTTCTTTTCTGTAATATATTCTTTTCCTTCATATCCATCTATTATTACATCTTCTATTATCTCTTCTTCTGTTCCTTTGTCCACATATTTTACTATTATTTGTGTATTCTTTGCATAATAGTAATTTTTCGTTTCATTATCTTCTTTATAGACGCCTTTCGATTCTTCTGGTTCTTCTACTAATGTGTACCCTTCTATTTGCCTCTTTTCATCTGCTAAATCATATAGTTCTCCATCTGGTCCTATTTTTATTTCTTCTTCTGCTATCTCTTCTCCTGTTGTCTTATCATAGTATTTAACTTTTACTTCTCTTTCTGCTACATAGTAGTATGTTATTATTATTTCATTTGTATATGTGCCATCTTCATTCATTACTATTTCGTATTTCTCTTTTGCATTTTCTGGTACATATTCTGCTTCTGGATCTATATTGTTTATTTCTAAGTATTTCTCTAGTGTTTCCGCTTCTGATTCTTCTAATACTTCCGGATGATTTCTTAAATATGCTTTGTAGAAAATCTTATTTGTTACCTTGTAATACTTCTCAAAATCTTTTGCTTCTGTTTCATATTCTTCGTTTACTATTCCCTCATATTCTAATGTTGAGTCTACAAGTTCTCCATCTATGTTTTCTTTTAAGTCTTCTTCTGAATATATATCTTTATATTTTACTATTAATTTTACTTTTGGCATATAATAGTATTTTACTTCTATTAATTCTTCTGCCATTTCTCCTTTTGCATTTTTTGGTATATACTCTTCTTCTCCGTCAATACCTTTCTTCTCTAAATACTCTTCTACAGTTTCCACTTCGTTATCACTTAAGAAGTTCTCATCTCTTCTTACTATCATATCATAATATTCTTTATTTGTTACTATGTTGAATCCTTCTATTTCTTTTGATTCTGTTTCATATTCTGTTCCTTCTAAGCCTTCATATGCTTCACTATCTGCTACTAGATTATTATTAAGTATATTTATGTATTTTGCTATGACTCCGCTTGATTGTTTTGCGTAATAGTAGTATACCACTTGCTCTTCTTCATTAAATGTATGTTCTTCTATATCTGGCTTTTCTACCAATACATATCCATCAAAGTCTTTTGCTTCTGTTTCAACTGTTGTACCATGTTTTCCTTTTCTTTCTTCTACAAGTAATACATTCTCTGGATCATTTTTGTCAACATATTTTACTATTATTTTTCTTATTGATATATAATATACTTTTATTATCGTTCCATTATCAACCACATCTAGAATAATTTCTGGTTCTGTCCTTTCAAATGTATAACCTTCATATTTATCTGTTATATTTATTTTTGTGTGGTCAACATCTATTGTATCATCTTCAAGTACCTGTACTTCTTTGCTTTCCGTTTGTGTATCTTGTAAAATACCATCTTTATAATACTCTACAGTATATTTTAGCATCTTTGTTTGGTTCTCATCTATTTCTCCATTTGCTGTATCATTTATATTTTCAGCTGGCATTGTAAATGTATAGTTTTTTGTAGTTATATTATTCGTTCCAGTCCAATTTACCCAGCGGTATCCTTCTTTCATTGTTGCATTGATTGTTACTTCTTCTCCATATAAATAACTTCCTGCTCCTGTAACTTCTTCTATTCCTGTTCCTTTATTTAATGTTACATCATAACTATTTCTATTATAGTAATAATTTACTACCGTACTTCCATCTGTTGCTATTGTTATTGTTTGTTCTGTTCCTGCTGGCGTAAATCCTTCATATGTATTAAATGCTGGTGTTACTTGACTATCTGCTTCTCCTGTTAAATTCTGTGTATCTTTTATATCATAATTTGTGCTATCATACTGTCCTGCTTCCCCTGTTAATTTTTGTTGCCAGTGTTTTACTACATATGGTATATCTTCTTCTGCACTCCATTGTGCATACATTGTTATTGTGGCATTTTCATCTACTATTGGTGCAAATGTATAATTTTCTTCTGCTGCATGTGGTTCTCCTGTTCCATCTGCTTTTGTATTCCATACTGGTGTCTTGGCTGTATATCCTGTTTTTGTATATCCGTTTGGAGCTAAGTTTAATACATTTGATGTTATATCTCCATGTGTATTATAATACTGTGTTGTTTCTGATGTTGGTACACTTCCTGATGTTGCTCCATTTCCTAAATATACAACAGATATTGTTCTATTGTAAACTGCATACAAGTTATTGTCTGATGTATATGCTGGTGTTATATCTGTATCAGTTGTTATTTCATAACTAATACTTGTTGCTGACGTATCTTCACTGTATCCTCTTACTGTCCAACCACTAATTGTTATTGGAGTTGGTGCATTTATTGATGATACTGTACCATTATTTGCTACATTTAAATATTGTGTTCTTGTTACACTTGATGCTTCTGCTATTCCTGAATACAGTAATATGTCTCTAGCATATACTCCATAATAATCTAATTCTGTTTGATCATATGGAGGTGTTATTGACACTTCTTCTGTTGTTACTACTACTGTTGCTGTACTTACTTCTGTATCTGTTCTATATCCTAGTTTTGTCCATCTGTTCAAATCATTCAACACTGGTACTGTTACTGATGTTATACTTCCTGTTGTTTGATATGGATTGTAATATTGAGTTCTAGTTGAATTTGAACCTATACCTTCATAGAAATTTATTTGTCTCTTGAATATTGCATATAATTCTATTACATCACCATCTATATCAGTTAAGTTAGTCACACTCTGTTGATTTGTATATGTTACATTTGTCGCTGTTAGAGTTGTTCCCCATCCTGCAAATATCCATCCACTTGGTACTGTTCCATTATATGCATTTAAATTTTGAGTCTCTCCTGAATAATATATTTGTTCTCCTAATTTTGTTGCTCCAGCTAATGTACTATTATTTCCTTGATAAAATTCTACTGTATATCCAACTCTTCTATATTCTCCTGCCATTGTTAATCCATTATAATTGCTCATTAATTCTGCTGATGTATAATTTTCATTTGTTCCTACTCTATGCCATTTACTTGGATTTGTATAATTACTTAATACATCTGTTGATTTGAATTCGAAATCTGAACTTAGTGTTAAGCTTCTTAGTGATGTCATACCGGTTAGCATATTACTCATGTTAGTTACACTACTTGTATTAAAACTACTTAAATCTAAACTTGTTAAGCTGCTACATTCATAAAACATAGAACCCATATATGTTACATTGCTTGTATTAAAGTTATCTCCTATATCTAAACTTGCTAAACTGCTACAACCATAAAACATAGCGCTTATATTTGTTACATTACTTGTATTAAAGTTATCTCCTAAATCTAAACTTGCTAAACCGCTACAGCCATAAAACATAGCACTCATATCTATTACATTACTTGTATCAAATTTATCTCCCAAATCTAGGCTTACTAAACTGCTACAGTTTAAAAACATAGCGTTCATATTTTTTACATTGCTTGTATCAAATTTATCTCCCAAATCTAGGTTTGTTAAACTGCCACATCCATAAAACATAGCGCTTATATTTGTTACATTACTTGTATCAAAGTTATCTCCCAAATCTAAACTTGTTAAGCTACTAGAACCATAAAACATAGCACTTATATTTGTTACATTACTTGTATCAAAGTTATCGTCTAATTCTAAACTTGTTAAACTGCTACAACCATAAAACATAGCGCTTATATTTGTTACATTACTTGTATTAAAGTTATCTCCTAAATCTAAACTTGCTAAACTGCTGCAACCATAAAACATAGCATTCATATCTATTACATTACTTGTATCAAATTTATCTCCTAAATCTAAACTTGCTAAACTGCTACAGTTTAAAAACATATTCTGCATATTGGTAACACCACTTGTATCAAATCTGTCACCTAAATCCAAACTTGTTAGATTGCTACAATTATAAAACATATTATTCATATTTGTTACACTACTTGTGTCTAAAAATTCTAGTCCATTTATAATTGTACATTTATTATAGTTTTGGAATAGTCCATTATTATATCCACTATTAGGAGCGACAATACTTCCTGCTCCGTTTCCTCCTATATATAAATTGTACATTTGTACTTCATTTACTATTCCTGCATCTGTTATCCATGCTATTACACTACCATCATTATCTTTTGATACATCCCAACTATCTACTACACCCGTGTTTGGCATAGTTGTTTTATTATCTACTAATGTTATTGTTGATATTTGTTCTGCTAGATATCCTGTATTTGTTCTTGGATTGCTAGCATTTTGATCTGCTCCTATTACATAATATTGGTTTGATTGTGCGGTTTCTCTTTGCATTAATTCTGCTTTTTGCCACTGTGCAAATAGAGTTACTGTTTCTCCATCTTCTTCTGTTAAATCTATTACACTTTGCTCATTTACATATGACACACCGGTTCCATCTGCTTTACTATTCCATCCTTTAAATCCATATCCTGTTCTTGTAAATCCGTTTGATGTTAAGTTTTTAGCTTCTCCTCCGTACATTGACATACTTGCTGTGCTTCCACTTGTTGCGCCATTTCCATTAAACTCTATTGTATATTCTATTCTTCTATATTCTCCTGCCATTGTTGATCCATTATAATTGCTCATTAATTCTGCTGATGTGTAATTTTCATTTGTTCCTACTCTATGCCATTTACTTGGATTTGTATAATCATCTAATACATCTGTTGATTTGAATTCAAAATCTGAACTTAGTGTTAAGCTTCTTAATGATGCCGTATTAAATAGCATATTACTCATGTTAGTTACACTACTTGTATCAAAACTACTTAAATCTAAGCTTGTTAAACTGCTACATTCATAAAACATACCAGGCATAGTTTTTACATTACTTGTATCAAAATTATCTCCTAAGTCTAGGCTTGTTAAACTGCTACATCTTTCAAACATAGCACTCATTTCTGTTACATTACTTGTATCAAATTTATCACCTAAATCTAGACTTGTTAAGCTACTACAACCACCAAACATAGCAGGTATACTTTTTACATTACTTGTATCAAAATTATCTCCTAAGTCTAAACTTGTTAAATTACTACAATCAAAAAACATAGCAGGCATGATTTTTACATTACTTGTATCAAAGTTATCTCCTAAGTCTAAACTTGTTAAACTGCTACATTGACAAAACATTTCAGTCATACTAGTTACATTACTTGTATCAAATTTATCACCTAAATCTAGACTTGTTAAACTACTACAACCCATAAACATAACGGTCATATTTGTTACATTGCTTGTATCAAAGTTATCTCCTAAGTCTAAACTTGTTAAACTGCTACAATCTTGAAACATAGAGATCATACTTGTTACATTACTTGTATCAAACTTATCTCCTAAGTCTAAACTTGTTAAATTACTACATCCAGCAAACATAGAGATCATACTTGTTACATTACTTGTATCAAAATTATTTCCTAAGTTTAAGCTTGTTAAACTGCTACATTCATAAAACATACCAACCATATTTGTTACATTACTTGTATCAAAGTTATCTCCTAAATTTATGCTTATTAAATTGCTACAACTATCAAACATACCAAACATATTTGTTACATTACTTACATCAAAATTTGTAAAATCAATTTCAGTAATATTTGAACAGTAATCAAACATTTTTACACAATATGTGTTTCCATATATTGTTCCTTGAAATTGTGCTTTAGTAATACTTTCTCTATATGTATACCATGGTACATCATTATTAGTTTCAAAATTTGCTAATGTTCCGCTTGTCCCATTAGTTGGGCTTATCGTTAGTATTCCATCTTCATCAATTACCCAATCACAACTTCCTGATGTTCCACTTGCTATATTAGCTAAAAGATGTTTTTGCTCTGCACCTATTATATTAATTTCTTTGTGTTCTGATTGTATAATTCTGCAAGCTCCTATTGCAAGCAAAACTCCAATTATAAAACAAATCAAAATTCCTTTTTTACTAATAAAGTTCTTTTTCTTCATTTTCGCACAATCTCCATTCAAACTTAAAATAAATATTTAAATTAAATATATAATTAATTAATAATATATTTATATGAAAAAAACTATAACAATTTTCTTACATTTTCAGCTTGTTTTTAGCATTTTTCTAGGGTTTTCATGTTTTTTAAAATTATATTTTTTTGGTTACTTTTTTTAATTAATAGTTACAATTTCAATGCTTTGAGAATATTTTGTAACTTTTATTCTTATAAACTAACCTTCCGCAAGGATTTGCGATTTGTAAAAAATACTCTTGTTTCATTGTTAATCTCTTTTTCTTTTATCAACTACTACTTGTATAATATTGGCCGGAATTTTTAGAAAAAATCTAGGAATATTGGTTACAGTAATGTAGATATAATTTGTGTCAAATAAAAATAAGCTTATTAGTATTAATTAC
The DNA here is from genome assembly GCA_016290095.1 of Clostridia bacterium. Lineage (GTDB taxonomy): Bacteria > Bacillota > Clostridia > TANB77 > CAG-508 > Scatovivens. The sequence continues at coordinate 24,067 of JAEESU010000020.1, read as the reverse complement.
TAATAAGCTTATTTAATAGTATTTTTAATCATATATCTAATTATTATTTCCATATATCATCATTAATATGTTCTGTTAATGCCATTATAAACGCTTCTTTTGTCATATCTATTCTTGTAACTGCATCATGTGTTAAAAAAGCTATTCCTCCAACTGAATTTCTTAAAGCTTTTTCTTTAAATATATCATCCATTAGTTTTCCTAAATCTGTTTTTATTATTTCATCTACATATTTATCTGGTACTGGAAAAGCTGGCCCTGTTCCAAAACTTTCATAGCCATTTTTATCTCTAATAACAGCTATTTGAATAATACACCATTTTCCAAGTTTATTAGTTATTCCAGATTCTACAGCTACAAAAAAATCTGCTTCCATATTATTTTCTTCTGCATATTTTACTAAATTTTTTACTCTATTACTTGCTCCTTGGTATATTTCTGAGTCAACAGGTTCCTCTCCGACTCCTGATTCTACTGGTATGCCTTCTATTTGAACATCATTATAAAATGTTTCAAATGCAAGTTTAGCTCCTTCTATTTTTCCTGGATTTCTGGTTCCTATTAGTATTTTCATTTTATCCTTCTTTCTTTTTTTGTGTTTTATATACAAAACCTGCAACAAAAGACGTTGGTACTAATCTCGAAAATATTCTTGCACACTTTACTCCGAATCCTGGTACAATATAAAATTTTCCTTTCAAAAACTTTTCAACTGCATATTGTGCTACTGTTTCGCTTGGCATAGATTTAATATCAAATTTAACATTTGCAACATTGTTGAAATTTGTCTTTACAGGTCCTGGACATAAAATACTAATTTGTACATTTGATTTTTCTTTTTTTAGTTCTTCTCTAATTGATTCGGAAAGTTTTACAACATAACTTTTAGTTGCATAATATGTTGCCATTAGAGGTCCTGGTAAAAAACCTGCTATTGATGCAACATTTAAAATCTTTCCACTTTTTTTTGATTTAAATTCTCTTAAGTATAATTTTGTTAAAATGTGTAATGCAGTGATATTGGTATCTATTAATGTTAAATCTTTTGTTAGATTCGTTTGCTCAAATAGTCCAAAATCACCTAATCCCGCATTATTAACAACTACATCAACATCTTTATATTTATTAAATAGTTGTATGCAATTATTTCTAGATGTCAAATCAACACTTTCAAAATATACAGATGCTCTGTATTCTTCAAAAATTTCTTTTCTGATTTGTTCTAATCTATCAACATTTCTAGCAACTAATATAATTTCCCAATTTCTTTTTGCAAATTCTTTTGCAATATCTCTTCCAATTCCAGAAGATGCTCCTGTAATTAAAACTTTCATTAATTAACACTCTTTCCTTGCTTTATCCAAACTGAAACACTTCCACCGTTACAGTAAAAAATTCCATTTCCTTCACTATCAACATATACAGTTTCAGACAAATTTCCTGTAACATCATAAAATACTGTGTTTGCCAATCTTTTTCCAACATTCATATGAATACATCCGCCCTCTGCATCAGACATTACAACTGCAAGTCCAGAATCTGGATGATCATAATCTCCGAGTCTTGTAAATCCTATTCTATTTCTATCGTAAAAATAATCATGTTGTTCCCCATAAGCAAAATATTTTCTTACTTTTAATAGTATGTCTAATATATTATTTTTAGAACTTACATCTTTTTCTGGTATTCCATAATAATCTCCATAAAATACACATGGAAAACCATCTTTTCTTAATAATATTAGTGAATATGCTAATGGTTTAAACCAATCTAGAACCCAAGATTCCAATGCTTGTCCTGGTTCTGTATCATGGTTGTCGACAAAAGTAACAGCCTTTTCTGGATTAGTTCCTACTATTGTTCCATCAAATATTTGACTCATATTAAATTCGCCATTGCTAATTGAGGCTCTAAAAAAGTTATAATGTAATGGTACATCAAATAATGCCATACAACCTTCTGTTTTTTCTATATATTTATTAATTACATCAATGTTAGCACTCCAATACTCTCCTACTGCATATAGTTTTTTGTCTGATGTATTTCTAAGTTCTGCTAACCATTCTGGGAAAAACTCACTTCTTATATGTTTTACAGCATCTAATCTAAAGCCATCTACATTAGTTATTTCTAAATACCATTTTCCCCATTTTTTTAATTCTCTTACTACATCGAAATTATTTAAATCAACATCTGCTCCCATCAGGTAATCAAAGTTGCCATTTTCTTTGTCAACATCCTCATCCCAATGTTTGCCATAAAACTTGTATATTGCACTTTTTCCTGTATTTTCATCCCAATCTATTCCATGAAAATGTGTCCAATTCCATTTAAAGTCTGAATAACAATTGTTTCGTCCATAGAAATTATATTTTGTCCAAACCTTAATAGGAATTGCTTCGTCTGACAAGCTCACATTTCTGTCATTATAATCATCAATGACAGCTAAAACATCTTCTGTTTCATCTGCTCCCATTTTATGATTTAAAACAACATCTGCTAACACTTTTAAATTATTTTCATGCAATATTCTAATTGAATTTAAATATTCATCTTTCGTTCCATACTTTGTCGCAATAGAGCCCTTTTGATCAAATTCTCCAAGATCATATAAATCATAGACTCCATACCCTACATCATATTTTCCTCCAGCTCCTTTATATGCTGGTGGCAACCATAAATGTGTTATTCCTATGTTCTCTAAATGCAGTGCATCTTTTGTAAGTTTGTTCCAAAGCGTAGAATCACTAGGTAAATACCATTCAAAATATTGCATCATGGTATTATTTGTTCCAGGCAATTTTCTCACTCCTAATTATTATTACTTTAGTAAATCTAAAATCTTTTCTTTATTTTGCATAATTGTATTGTAGCCTGTATTAACTACTTTTTCTGAATCATCAATTTCTAATAATGTTGTTCCTTTACAATCTATTTCAATTGCTAAATCTGCAATTTTTTGAGCCCTTCTTACATCTTTTAGTGAAAATATATCAACTGTACGTAATAATATTCCAAATAGATTTTCTTTTGGCTCATAATCATCTATTTTAAAACTTAATGCTAATACTTTATCTGCTCCCATATCTTTTAAAACTTGAACTGGCAAATTATCTTTTGTACCACCATCAATAAAATTATAATTCTCATATTGGCAAGGAGTATATACTCCAGGGAAAGACATGCTTGCTCTTGTTGCTATTTTTATAGGAACATTATATAAATAATCTATTTCATCTGTATTTTTTAATCCAAAATCTCTAGATAAAAATATACATTCTTTTGTTGAAATTGTATCAACTGTTACTATTGCATAAGGAATTTTCACTTCATTCATATTCGTAATATTTTTTTCATTTATAACTGATGCAACGATATCCTCTATATTTTTTCCGGACATTAGTCCTTCGATTTTGGCAACACCAGAAGTCATATATGTAATACCAGCTTTAAGAATATTTCTATTCTTTATATTTACAAGTTCTTTATAATGTTGCATGGTTTTTTCTTGTATTTCTTCAGGTGTTAAACCAACAGCATAAAATGTTGTAAAAATACTTCCTGAACTTGCTCCTGATAAATAATCTATTTTTACATTAAGTTCTCTTAATGCTTTTATTGCTCCAACATATGCTAGCCCTTTTAATCCTCCACCTGCTAATGCTAATCCTAGGCTCATTGTTCTGTTTTTTCTTCGTCCTTTCCGTTTAAATATACTGTTTGAGTTGGATAAGAAACTAACTCAATATCTTCTTTTTCCATTAAATATAATAAACTACAATAAATATCTTGTCTAACCATTAATGATAGTCCATAGTTTGTTTCAGACATATATAAAAATATCTTGATATTTATACTTCCAGTTGTAATATCATTCAAACAAACTGTAACTGTATCACTAATTACATCTTTATGGTTTTTAAGTGTTGTTCTAATTTCTTTAATAACTTTTCTTACCTTTTCAGTTGGCGTATTTAAGCTTAATCCTAATGTACAATCAAATCTTCTACTTGTTAATTTGTTCCAATTTGATACATATGTTTGAGTTATTGTTGAGTTCGGTATTGTTACTATGGCATTATTATATGATTTTAAACGTACACTTCTAAATGTAATGTCTATTACCGTTCCTTCATAATCTCCTACTTCAATCCAATCACCAATTGTAAATGGTTTGTCTGTTAAAATTACTAAACCACTCAAAATACTCTTTACCATATCTTGTGCTGCTAAAGCTGCAACAGCAGATACAATTCCAAGTCCAGTAACAAGGCCTCCAAAACCACTTAAGTCAAATCCCAATAAATTGATAATTATAAATAAAAATACAATCCAAAGTAGAATTTTAAGCAAGTTACAGATTAATTGGTTAATAGCGTTTTCTTGTCCTTTGAATAGTTTTTTCATTAGCAAAGAATCTACTACTAATTGAGAAGAAATTCCTCTAGTAACACAATAAATCAAAATTACTTCAAAGGTTTTATTGGCAAAATATACAATTTGAGCATTTTTATATAGAATTCTTACTGCTAGATATAAGCCTAGCAAAACAAAGAAAACATTAAATATTCCATACATACTGCTTTCTTTATGGTTCTTTTTCTTTTTGATTAGTTTATAATAAAACATAATAATTAACTTGGTGAATGCATTTCTAAATATAATGAAAAATACAAATACACCAATTGCAATCTGTATATCAAAAATAGTAAGAAGTCTATTAATATCAATTGTTGATAACCATTGCTTAATTACTTCCATTATTTCCTCCATTACAATATTTGTAATAATATAATAAAATAGCTATATTAACACTTGCATGATAAAATTTATTTTCACTAATCATTTTCAAGCAATCATCTAACTTTATTTTTTCAACACTTAAAATTTCTTCTGTATCATCAAAATGTTGCTGTCCGTATGTGAAATCTCTTGCTAAATATATAAATATTCTTTCATTTGTATAACCACAAGATGGAAAATAACTAATTAAAAATTCTAAGGATTTCGCTTCTATTCCTGTTTCTTCTGCAAGTTCTCTTTTTGCAGCATCTTTCGGATCTTCATTTTCATCTATCATTCCTGCTGGTAGTCCCATAGAAATTCTACCAATTACTTCTCTTTCTTCTTTTACAAAAATAACTTCATTATTTTCATTTACTGGTAATATTACTACAGCATTTCCAGGTTCTACACAATCTCTAATATATTTTAGGCCATCATCTCTCTCATATTCTTTTCTAACTACCTTAAAACGTGGGCCTTCAAATTTTAATTCTTCATTTAATAATTTACTCAAAGCGATTCCTCCGTAAAATTATACACATTAAATTATATCTTAAATGGAAAAAAAAGTATATACTTTTTAAACGATTTTTAGAGACTCATTTCAAAATTATTTTTCGAAGATAAAAAGAGACTAGCATATATTGGCTAGTCTTTATATCCCAAAAAATCAAACTTTTCTGATATAATCTAAAATCTCATCCGCTTCGTCTTTAATCTTCCCAATAGAATTATCAAAAATATCAACTCTGATTTGACTTTTAGATTTATTTTCTAATATTTTTCTTAATAGTTCCATACATGCAATAATATGATGCCTTAACTCATAACTATCATTAATATTTTTAAATTGCAAAGTTTCTAAGAACTGATAAGAATTATCAAAAATCTGCATAATATCATCTAATAATTCATTACTTATATTAGCATTATTTTCTATGTAATACTCTTTTAAGTCTTTTTTATATTGATCATAAATTTTTTGAAAATCTTCTTGATTATTCTTTATTGCATAATACTTTTGAACTAAGTGCATATATAAAGCTTTAATATATACATATGTTATTGTTTGATCAATATTTTGATTGTTTTTAAGTTTTTCTATTACATCATAAATGTTTTCTTCACTTAAATTATATAGTTTTTTTGCGATTTCTTCTATTTTACTATCATTCATATCTCTAACATACTTTCATAATATTTTGCAATCAGCTCGTCCAATTCAACACTAACTTTATATATAACAGAGTAATCCTCTCCATCAGAAATACACTTATTTAATTTGTTTCTCAATTTACAAATTTTGTCATCTAACATCAATACCACTCTCCTTTAAACTTTTTCTCTTTTGTATAAATTAAAAATAACATTTTGTTACACCAAAGTCAATAAAATATCAGTATTTGATGACTTTTTTGATAGACAATTTTCGACAAAATAAGTGCTTTTTCTGTATAATTTTACTAGTTTGCTTTTTCTTCTTCTTTAACTTCTGTTTTATTACTATTTTTTCTAATGCTTTTTACAAATAAAATTGTAGATACAACAAAAATAATTATAGATAATACTTGTGATGCTCTAAAATTGTAGAACATTAAACTGTCTGATCTAAATCCCTCTAAAATTGCTCTAAAACCAGAGTAACACATGCAGTACAATAATAAAATTTGCCCTTTGAATTTTCTTCTTTTTTGCATTATTCTTAAAAATACAAAAATTAATAAATTAATAATTGCCTCATATAAGAACATTGGGTGAACTTCTATGTAATCTATTCCGCTTCCTAACCCCATTCTTAAAAATGATTTTGTTTCATATCCATATGATTCTACATTAAAGAAATTTCCAAATCTTCCAAAAAATTGTGCTATTGCAATAAATGGTACCATATAGTCTAGTAAATTAATAAAATCTTTTTTGCGGATTTTGCAATAAACAAATATTGAAAGTGCTCCAAATATCAATCCACCATAGATTGCAAGTCCTCCATTTCTTAAAGTAAATATTTCAATTGGATTTTTAAAATAATAACTTAAATTAAATAATACATAATAAAGCCTTGCACCAATTGTTCCAAAAATGATTGCAACAATTGCAGATTCTAAAACAAAAGAAAAATCTACTTCAAATTTCTCTTTGCTTAATTTTGCTAAAACTAAAGCAACTACAATACCAAAAACTATACAAACTGCATATTTATATACTGCAATACCAAATACTGTAAATGCTATTTTTGAAAATTCAAAATTTAACCCTAATCCTGGGAATGAAACCAAATTCATTTTTTATCCTCCTTTATTAAATTGGTTTAATTACTGACACAACTTTTTTGTTCTCTACAAATACTTCTTTTAGCAAATTTTCAACATATTCTTTTGTAATGCTACTAAATTCTTCAAAACAATCAAATGGTTCTACACCCAAAAAATAATCTTGAACTAAGTTAGTTGCAATTGTGGAAACTTCATTATATTCCTTTACTAAATCTCCGTATATTCCTCTCTTGGCTCTCTCAAAATCTTCTTCACTAATTCCGTCATTTTTTACATTTTCTATATAATTTTTAATTTCTTCTGTGACATCATCTATAAAATTAGTTTTTATTTGAATCAAAGCATGTGCATAATTTTTTGAAAATTCGTAATCAAAACCTGGTTCAGAAATTATTTTACCATTTTCATATAAATTTTCAAATAGTTTTGATGATTTATTAAACAATAAATTTTCTAAAAGTGCCATTCCTAACTCTCTCTTGATTTTGCTATCAGAAAAATTATTATCTTTGTATCCAATCATCAATAGTGGCATACTAATATCCATACTCTGTTCTGTATATTTTTCAACTATCTCTTCTTGTTCTTTATTGTATACTCTTTTTGTACTAAATTTTCCGCCTTCCATTGTTACCATTGATTTTAATTTATTAATTATTTCTTCTTGATTAAAATCCCCGCAAACAACTAATACCATATTTTCCGGTCTATAAAAAGCATTATAAATCTTATATAATTTATCTTTGTCAATATCTGAAATAGTTTCTACTGTTCCAGCGACGTCAATATTTATCTCATTATCTTTATACATTGCCTTCATCAAATTCATGTATAATACCCACTCTGGAGAATCATCATACATCATTATCTCTTGCTCTATTATTCCACGCTCTTTTTCAACATTTTCATCTGTAAAATATGGATTTTGAACATAATTCATAAATTCAACTAATGCTTCATCAAAATTTTCTGTACACTCGAAGAGATATGCTGTATGATCATTTGTTGTAAAAGCATTTGCATCAACACCTATTGTTGTTAATGTATCCAAACTATTTGTTCCATTTTCTTGCTCAAATAATTTATGTTCTAAATAATGTGCTATTCCATCAGGAACAATAGTGACATCACTTTCTCCGTTATAGTAGAATTTATTATCTATTGATCCAAAATTTGTACTCCATATAATATATTTCTTTTTAGTTTTCTTTGGAAATGCCATAATTGTAAGACCATTATCCAATTTTTCTACATAAACTCTCTCTTTAATTTTATTATTTTCTATTGTTTGCATAAAAATCTCCCACTAGTTTTTTAAAAAGTACATTGTATTTATATTTATATTATTTGCAAGATTAATAACATCTTCTCTTGAAACTGATTTTATTTTTTCAATATATTCTTTAGGTGTTATATTAGTTTTTGATATTTCTTGTCCTATATAATAAACTACTTCTGTATCTTGTTCTTCTTCAATATTTCCAATACTTGCAATTAAAAATGTTTTTGCATTTTCAATGTCCTCATCAGTTATTTTTCCATTTTTAATATTTTCTATTTGCAATTTTGTAAGTTCATATGCTTTTTCAAAATTTTCAATTTGAATTCCACACCTAATAAAAATATTCAACTTTTGCTTTACAAAATTACTTCTTGCAGTATATGCCAAACTCGCTTTTTCTCTGACATTTTGGAACATAAATGAATTAGCACTACCACCTAAAATAGCATTATAAACTTGAGCTACCATATTTACATTTTCATCATTAGAACATACATCTAATCCAATTACTAATTTTCCTTGTGTAATATTCATTGACTGAAAAATCTCTTTAGTGTTTTCCACATTTTGTTTGCTTTCTGTGTATTGATTATTTAAAATATAATTTTCTGTTCTAGGTTTCAATTTTTTTATATTCTCATTTTCTAATAAATATTTTTTCGTTTCTTCTTCATTTACTTTTCCAGAAATAAAAATATCTATTTTAGAATTTTGGATTAGTGTATTATATTGTTCTGTTAAATCTTCTAATGTTATGCTATCTAAATCCTCTTCATAACCATACTTATATAATCCAAAGCCATTATCTCCGTACATTGCATTAATACACTGATCGTAAGCATAGGAATCTTTATCGTCAATTTTACTATTTATTACTTTCCTTAAGGTTTCTTTTTCTGTTTCAAAATATCCTTTTTTGAATAATCCATTTTCTAATACTGGATTAAAAGCAATATCTAAAACATTTGAAATATTCATATTTAGAATATTCTCATTATTAAGTACATAACCATTATTTATTGATTCTATATAAAATTTAATAATGAGATTATCTCCCATTTTATCTATACCACAATTAAATTCCGAACCATACATATTTTCCATTTCTTTATTTAGCAAATACTGATTTGGAAATATAGCAGTTCCTCTTCTAAGTATAAATGGAATTAAAGCATTTTTAGTAACAGTCTCTCTTTTAAGTGGCACAGTTAAAATAACGCAAGACAAATCTGTTTTATATACATCTGTTTTGATAAAATGCACTTTTATTCCATCTTTTAAAATTTCAGTTGTTCTTCCCATTTTTTCTCCTTTTACATTCCAGAGTTCCACAGTTCCACAGGGACGTTCCTTTTAGTTCCACTTTGGCACTTTGGGGACACTCCTTTATATTATTTCCAATTTTCAATTAAAAACTCAATAAATTTAATCCAATTTCATCACTTAGTTTTCTTCCAACTTCACCATTAATTCTTCTCACAACAATTTCAGAAGTAGCAGAAATTCTAGATTGTACTAAGTGTCCGCCTCTAACATTTCCAATTTCATCTCCGAAATTTATATGAATATGAAGATAAACATCACCATCTTTTCTTGTAGCATTTCCAACTAAAGATGTAATTTCAAACATTCCTTCAAAAACTTTTGTCTTATATTCTTTAGTATTTGGATTAAACACTCCAATTTCTACTAAATCACTTGCACCAAGTCCTGTAATTTCAGCTAATTTAACATTTTCTTTACTACATAATTCTTTTAACTGACTAATTACTTCCTCGCCTTTGTTTAATCTGACAACATAATCATCATTAAATTTTCTATATTCCATATAAACCTCTTTCAGTTTTATTTTAAGGACTGTCCCCAAAGTGCCAAAGTGGAACTAAAAGGAACGTCCCTGTGAAACTCATATTATCATATAATCGCTTTTTATACAAATTATTATTTACTATTTTTTTATTTATAGATATAATTTATTCAAGTATTAAATAATTAAATATTGGAGAAATTATGATATTTGGTATATTCAGAAAAATAAAAAGATTTATTGTAATATTTTTTGTTGTTTCACTATTAATAATAGTATATATCTTATCAAACATTTTTAATGATTCTTTTAAAATAGATACTCGGATTTATAACTAATTCTACAAATGCAGATATTGTTGCTGCTAATAAATTTATTGAGGACTTAAAAGGAAATCAAAACGTTGAAAAAGTTAGAGCTTTATTAAATAGCTTAGTAGTAAAAACAGAAATATTTGCATCAAATCACACAACAATTCCATCAGTTCATTTTGATTATAGTGATCTTTTATTTGATAAAAATACTTCGTTTGATGCCGTATATAATTTGGATTATCCAAATAGTTTAGATGAATATATTGCTACATTAAAAGAAATGATTAACAGTCTCAGTTCAAATGGTGAATACAATGTTACATATTCTTATGATGATGCAGGTGTTATTAACGAAATCTTTATTAAAGGACAAAGCAAACAAAATTAATAGCACATTTTTACAGTATTTCATATAATATAAAAAATACATTTTAAATCTTGACTTTTCCTCGAAATTTTGTTATTATAGTTATGCTGTAATCGATGCGGGAATAGCTCAGTTGATAGAGCGTCGCCTTGCCAAGGCGAAGGTCGCGAGTTTGAGCCTCGTTTCCCGCTCCATTTTTTTATTCAAAATTATATATGGCGCCTTAGCCAAGCGGTAAGGCACGAGTCTGCAAAACTCTGATCATCGGTTCGATTCCGATAGGCGCCTCCAACTCAAAGGTGGGGAAACGTTATTTTAATGTTTCTCCACTTTTCTTTTATTACTTACTTTAATCTTATTAAGATGTCACTCTTGCACTCTTATGTCAAATTGTAGTATATTATTATTAAGACTTTTCAAATTAAATTAATATTTATTGGAAGAAGGAAAAATATGAAAAGAATAAATGAAGCTGAATTAAAGGAAATAATTCAAAAAATAAAATCAGATGATAAATCAGGAATTGAACTATTATATGAAAAATATCATTATATTGTATATGGTATAGCATTTTCTATTTTGAAAAACAAAGATAATAGTGAAGATGTTGTTCAAAATGTATTCGCAAAAATCTTAAAGATTGATAAAAATCAACTTCCTTCGCAAGGCGAAGCTAGTTGGCTATATACAGTAAGTAAGAATGAAACAATTCAATTCTTAAGAAAGCAAAAACAAATTATCGATATTGATGAATTATACTCATTAGAATCAGATTCCGATGAAATTAATGATATTGTAGATATGTCTTCCTATTACAACTTAATAGAAAATCTAAAACCAATAGATAAAGAAATTATATCTCTTAGAATATTATCAGATTTCACTTTTGATAAAATAGCTCAAATGTTAAATATGCCTATTGGTACAGTAGAATGGAGATACTATAAATCTCTTCATTATATTAAATTATCTATTAGCAATTTAGCTGCATTTATAATTGTATTCACTGTATGGAAAAGTGTACACACTTCAAAAGAAGAATTACCTCAAAGCGATACAGTTCCACAAGAAAGTCAGCATAGTTCATCTGGAAAATCTGATAGTTTTTCTCTATCTGATATGTCTACTTCTCAATTTTTATCTTCTGAAACTGTTGGCACAATAGAAAGTGCTAGTACTATATTTAAAATCGACTTTAGTTTTATATTATCGATTGTCTGCATAATATTCATTTTCTTAACAATATTTTTTGTATTTAAGAAAAAATTAAAAAAAAAATAAAAAATTTCCAATAAAATAATAAATCAAAAGCGTCTAAATAATGAATAAAGCATTTAGACGCTTTTATATTTTTTAAAAAGGAGATTTAAATATGAAGAAGAAGATTTTAATAATGATTATTATTTTAATTATTTTATTAACAGGTTTTTATTTCAGATTTCACAAAAGACAACTTATCCGTTCAGATGAATGGTTATATAATAAAGATTTTGATAGTTCCTCAAGCTTATTTCCAACTTCTGCATTAGAGTCAACAGGAACTGGTTTTTCTTTCCAGAGTTTTGACTCTATTCCTATGTTGGAAGCATCTGTTTCTAGTAGTGCAATGGATGTAATTGGTAAAGCAAGTTCAAATAACTACTTAGGATTCGCAACTGGCGGTGCTAAAACAATTGAAAATTTTAGAGAAAATATTAAAAATGGGTTCTTCCCTATCTCAACTGATATCACATATAATGGTCTATTTTATGACTATTCTTTTGATACTGGCTTTTCAAGAATTCAGAGTAATGAATTATTTTATCCATCTTATACAACTGCTATATCAAAAGATATTATTTCTGGAGAAAAAGAATATTATATGTCTGTTGGTTTAAATTCAAACATTAAAGAAAGTGATTTTGTAAGACCAAAACTAAATCTTGTAGTTGTTTTAGATAATTCAGGTTCAATGGGATCTGGTTTTAACTCATATTACTATGATGGAACTTATAATTGCAACAAATACCAATCAAAAATGTCAATCGCGAATAATTGCGTTAATACATTAATCGATCAATTAAATGAAGATGATCGATTTGGTATGGTTATATTTAATAGTAATGCTCAAATAGCAAAATATTTAAATGAAATTGGCGAAACAAATATAGAATCATTAAAAGAAAATATCTTAAGAATACATGATACTGGTGGTACTAACTTTGAAGATGGTTATAAAAAAGCATTAGAAGTGTTTGAAAATTTAGGTACAAATAATAAAAATTATCAGAACAGAATAATTGTTATTACTGATGCAATGCCAAATGATGGAGATATTAGTTCAAGTTCTTTAATGGGAATGGTTGAGGCAAGTGCTAAGGAAAAAATATATACAAGTTTTGTTGGAGTTGGAGTTGATTTCAATACTGAACTTATAGAAAAATTAGGAACTGTTGAAGGAGCAAATTATTTCTCTGTTCATAATAAAGAAGAATTTAAAACTCAAATGAGTGATGATTTTGATTTAATGGTTACTCCATTAGTATTTGATTTAAATTTAAATTTTGAATCAAAAGATTATGAATTAGAAGCAGTTTATGGAACAGATATTGAAAATAATAAAAAAGGAAACATTATGCATGTAAATACACTTTTCCCTTCAAGAAGAAATGACAATGATGAAGTAAAAGGTGGAATAATTCTTTTAAAACTTTCAAAGAAAAACAATTCTGATAATGGAAAAATCACTCTTGAAGTTACTTATAGAGATGTAAGTAACGAAAAACATGAAAGCAATCAAACTGTAGTTTTTGAAGAAAGAGAAAATGAATATTATGACAATACTGGAATAAGAAAAGGAATTGTTTTAACTAGATATGCAAATTTATTAAAAGATTGGATTTTATATGAAAGAAGTAGCGGAAAGAAAGAGTTTTTAATTACTGAAAATACAGGTATTTTCGATGTTGGTTATACAGAAGGAAAAATTACTAGAATTCTAGGCGAACATGAAAGAACATCTGTAAAACTAACAGTAAGTGATAAATATAAAGAATTATTTAAACAAATGAAAGACTACATTGAAGTTGAAAAAGAAGTATTACGTGATGATGACCTAAAACAAGAAATTGATATTTTAGATAAATTAATTGCAGAAAGAAATACTACAAATTATGAAAAAGAAAACTGGTTCTTTGATTTCTAATTAAAAGAGATGAACACATTCCGAAATAGTTTGAAAGCTGATTTCGGAACGTGTTCTCTTTTTCATTCTTTTTTTACGTTTTTATAACAAAAATGGCATTTCTCTTGTAATTATACACATTTAATGATAATATTTTTATAGCTTTTATATAAAGGAGATTAATTATGGAAAAGAAAGAAATAAGTTCTAGAACAACGATAAAAGCTATCATTACAGGATTTGTTTCTTATGGAATAATTACAATGTTTGTTAGCTTTTTATTAATAGCTTTCGGAAATAACTATTTGAATATGTTTACTGGAAAACAAGTAAATGGTTTATACATTACTATTCCTCTAATGGTTGCAATTACAATCTATTTTGTTATACATGGCATATGTAGAATCAGTACATATGATGTTTTCAAAAAATGTAAAACTAATCCAGAAAACTATAAAGATATTACTAAATATTTAAATTTATTTTTTATATTTTGTGTTATTTTGACAATCATATTATTTTCAACAATGCTTTACTATAATCTAGAATATCAAGTTAAATATATTGAACTATATAAATTACAATTTAGAAATGTATACCCTGAAGACTATATTAATAATGTATTAAGCGCAGACTTAATTTCAACATATAATGCTTCAAAAGTAAACCTTATAAGAGGCACTGTAATCTTAGTTACAGGAGTTGCGATCTCTTTCTTATCATTAATAAATTATCAGAAAAAGATGATAACTAGATATAATGAGTTTTAAAAATAAAAGCTGAGATAAAATCTCAGCTTTTTATTATTCATCATTTCCTTTTAATTTTTCTGCTCTATCTGTAGCAATTAAGTTATCTATCATTTCATCCATATCTCCATTTAAGAAGTTTTCCATTTGATAAATGCTTAATCCTATTCTATGATCTGTAATTCTTCCTTGAGGATAATTATATGTTCTTATTTTTTCACTTCTATCACCTGAACCTACTTGGCTTCTTCTTTCACTAGCAACTGCTTTTTCTTGTTTTTCTCTCTCTATTTCATAAATTCTGGAACGAAGTAATCTCATTGCATACTCTCTATTTTGAACTTGAGATCTTTCTGTTTGGCATTCTGCAACAATTCCTGTTGGCTCATGTATTAATCTTACTGCAGATGACGTTTTATTAACATGTTGTCCACCTGCACCTGATGCTCTATAAACTTCCATTTTAATATCTGCTGGATTTATATCTACTTCTACATCTTCAACTTCTGGTAATACAGCAACTGTTGCTGTTGAAGTATGAATTCTACCACTACTTTCTGTATCTGGAACTCTTTGTACCCTGTGAACACCACTTTCAAATTTAAATCTACTATATGCTCCTTTACCAGTAATCATAAATGAAATTTCTTTATAACCACCTATTCCTGTTTCATTTTCATTAATAACCTGAATTTGAAAATGTTTCCTTTCAGCATACATCGAGTACATTCTAAATAATACTCCTGCAAATAATGCTGCTTCTTCTCCACCAGCACCTGCTCTTATTTCGCAAATAACGTTATTATCATCATTTGGATCTTTTGGTATTAAAAGAATTTTTAACTCTTCTTCTATTTTAGGTAGTTTTTCTTTTGCATCTAACATTTCTGCTTCAGCAAGTTCTTTCATTTCTGGATCATTCATAAGCTCTTTCGCTTCTTCTAAATCTTTTGCTACCTTCTTATATTCTCTATATTTTTGAACAACTTCTTCTAGATCACTATGTTCTTTCATTAATTTTTTAAACTCATTAGTGTTAGCAATAACAGCTGGATCACTAATTAAACCATTTAGTTCTTCATATCTTTTTTCTACGTCATCTAATCTTTGAAACATAAAAACCTCTTCCTTTTTCTATTCATAAACTAAAAACATAAATAATTATAACTCAATTTTACCTATTTTTCAAGGTTTATTAAATTATATTCTATATTCATTCTATTTAGACAATCTATTTCTCTATTAGAACATGTGTAAATAATGATTTGATTATCATATGTATTTAGATACTTTAAAATATTTGATAAACGTTCATCATCAAAATATGTAAATGTTTCATCCAAAATGATAGGCATTGTTTCATTTGATATTTCTTTTATTGAACTAATTCTAAATGCTAAATTTATCTCATCTATTGTCCCAATACTTAATCTAGAAACAGGAATATATTTTCCGTCTTTTCCTTCTATTTGTAGACCACTTTCATCTGTTAATACAACATTTGAATTTTCGTTTAATATATTAGAAACAACCATACTAAAATTATTCATAAACTTTGGACTAATATTTTGTTTAAATTTATTATAAGCAACTTCTAAGCAATCTTTTGCAATATTATATGAATTATTTAGTTTTTCCAATGCTTCTTTTGCATTTAACACATTTCCTAATTCTTCTTCTGTTTTTGCCAAGTCATCTAAATAATGATTTATTTCCAATAGCTCTTTTTCTAAATAATTAATTCTTACTTTTAGTGCATTACTACTTTTTTCGTTAATATCAATTTCTTTTTTAATTTCATCATAATTCTCATATATAAGCTTTTCTAATGATTTTATATCAACATCTTCAATGTACTTTTTAACTAATTCTTTATTTGAAATGTCATTTTCACTTTCTAATTTTTTCTGCCTTTCAATAGATTCTTCTTGCTGACTTTTTAAATTATTTTCTAGAATCTCCATTTCGTTTTCTAATTTATTTATATCTGTTTTTTTATTATTTTTTATTTCTAGTATCATTTTTAATAAAATTAGAGAAAAAGGAATTATTAAAAGTAAGTAAATTTTTTTATTGTTACCTAAAAAAATCAATGCCGTAAATACAATTATTATTGATATTAATAAAATAACATAAAGTAAAACTTTTTTTGATTTTTTATTGTTTTTTTTGTCAGTAAGAGCTATTTTCAAATTCTGTATATTTTTACTAATTTTTTCTTCTAGATTCTTACTATAATTTATTTCTGCAATTTTTACCCTGTTATTATCAAGTCTATTTTTTAGTTCTACTAAAAGTTCTTTTTTCTTAACTTCCGCAGAGTACTCACACTTTTTTTCCTCAAGTTCATAAAAAACATTATTCCAATTATCTTTGTATTTTTCTAACTCTTTCTTTTTTTCTTCAAGCCCTGTAACTCTGTTTTGAACAACATTTATAGGTTTTTGAATAGTTCTATCTGATCCGACTTCTTCAATTTGTCTTTTATTAATTAAATCTAATGTTTTTTTATAAGAAATATTTTCATTTCCTGATGAAATTTTATTACTCATTTTTTGAAGTAATAAATTTTGAGAATTTTTTTCTAATTTTACTTCACCTTGCTCAACAAGAATTGTATTTAAAAATGAATCTTTATCAATTCCAGTCTGATCTAAGAAAAAATTAATCTCTTTATTTTTATCCACAGGAAACTTTTTGGATATTTCTTCTTTTTGCTTATTATAAATGCTTAAATTTTTTCTTTTAAAGTCTCTGTATACCTCGAAATTATCACCATTATCTAGAATGTACTCTATTTTTCCAGAATAATTATCACCAGTCCATGGAAAATACTGTTCATAATTTGATATTTCTTTTCCATTTTTGTTTTTTGATATTCCATAAAGCATTGATAATATGAACTCTAGAGATGTAGATTTACCAGATTCATTATTTCCTTTTACAATATTCAATTTATTATTAAAAGATATTTCTTTATCTTTTAATCTTCCAAAACCATTTATTTTTAGTTTTTTTATTTTCAATACTTCTACCTCTTACATTGCATTTAGTACAATTTCTATCGCCTTTTGCAATTCATCTTCTGTACATAGACCATTATTATATCTATTTATTACTTCTCTTACAAAATATCCTATTAAATTTTCTTGTTTAGCTAACTCTTCTATATCAATATTTATAGTAGAATTATCTTTTATTTTTAATATATTATAATTGTTAACAAGCCTTGCTATTTCTCTTTCATCGATTTCAATATTTCTTTTGCCAATTAAACTTATTTTATAGACATTGTTATCTTCAAATTCTAAATCTCTTACTTTTTCAACAAGTTCTTCTTTAGAAAATATATTGCTTACATCTAATTCTATTTCTTGAAAACTTCTCTCATCTAATTCCACAAATTCTATTTCACAATTTTCTTTTGTTATGTTACCAACTATCATTCCGTGTTTATCTTGTTCATCAAATCCTAATGCAATTGTTGAACCGGGATAGCAAATTCTATCCTTTCTGTTTAAGTATTTTTTATGTATATGTCCAATTGCGCAATAATCAAATCCTAGTGAAACTAATTTTGATTCTAACACTGGATTATAAGAAAAACCATTTTTATCATTTACACCATTTAAATCCAGATGTGCAAGTAAAATATTCAGTTTGTTTGAGAATGGAATTGATATTCTTTCTAATGGAGAACTATTCAAATAAAAATCTGTAAAAGCCATCCCAAAAATATTGACATTTTCATCTTCATATTTTTCTATACGAGAATTTCTGAAAATATAAACATTTTCAGAAAAGTCATACATATCATAAAAAGAATCTTTTGTATATGGATCATGATTTCCAGGAGAAATAAATATTTTAGTTTGCGGAATTTCTTTAAAAAGATTATTTATATAATCTATTGTTGTTTTTCTAATATAACTATGTTCGTATAAATCTCCTGATATAAACAAATACTCTATGTTTTCTTTTTTTACATATTCTATTACTTTTTTTAATACACTTCTTTGTTCTAATCTTCTTTTTTCACATAAATCTGGTCTGATATTTAAACTTGTAAATGGAACATCAAAATGCATATCTGCAATATGTACAAACCTCATAAACTCTCCTTTTCTAGCGATTTGATTTTATCATACAAAATTTTTTCAGTCAATATTTTTGCGAACATTTATTCTTAAAATCAAAAAAGAACAATAGAGTTTTACCTCTATTGTTCTTTAAAAAATATTACTCTACATTCTCTCTATCAACACGTTTTTTTATTGTATCTTTTTTAATCATATCTTCAATGTCTTCTACTGGTGTTCCATCTAAATCTCTCATAATCATTCTGATATAATTTCCTGTAATTCCCGCATCATAATTGATAGAAGATGAACTTTCTCTTATACCTCCACTGCTTCTTAATTCTTCATCTGTCATTGTTCTTCCTAAAACTGTACCTTCTTTAATAAAGATTCCGCTTAAATACTTATCACTTTCTCCGAAATATATGTGTTCTATAGCATCTCTTTTTATTATATTTTCTGCTTTTAATTTATCTGTTGCTTCAACACTAGCTAGTTGATTATTATCATCTACTTTGTATAATGAAGTTAATGTTGGATCAGTATAAACATAACCATTTCTAAATCTATAGTTTGATTTAAA
This sequence comes from Clostridia bacterium, assembly GCA_016290095.1. Classification (GTDB taxonomy): domain Bacteria; phylum Bacillota; class Clostridia; order TANB77; family CAG-508; genus Scatovivens. The sequence continues at coordinate 4,665 of JAEESU010000020.1, read as the reverse complement.
ATTAGATACTGACATTGGTGTACCTTTTACAGGTGTCTTTCCTGTATAATTACTTCCTATTAAGCTTGGATCTGGTTCTTCGCAAACAAATCCATCAATAATTACTGTATATCCTGCTATACCAACTGTCTCATATAATTCTGTAAACTCTTTAAATCCATAAACAAATTCATCTAAATCATTTAGCTCCTCTGCTTTTTCTTCAGCTGTTTTTCCTCCTGAAGCAATAATATCTTCTCTAAATTTCTTAGTATCTGGATTATAAAGGCTATTTCCCATCCAAGTATTGTTGGTAGAAACATTTCCATCATCATCAACTAGTCTTAATCTTTCAAGTCTCAAATAATTATCTACATCTAAAACTAATATTTTGGCATAACCTACTTTATCTGATACAATTTGTTCTTGGAATCCATCTGGACTTTCTGTTAAAGCTATAGGTCCATATTTTAAGTCTACATTTACTCTGTATTGTTCATCTGTTAAAGAGTCTTTCATTGTTGAATCATATGTACCATATTCTAGAAGAATTCCTGTTACAGGTGATACAACTGCTTCGTATCCACTATAGCCTTTATATAAAATATCTTCTAATTCTTCATCAACACCTTTTGTTGCTCCACTTCTTTCTACAGTTTCTTCGTTTAATAACTCTACATTTGAAGCTATATCACCTTCAGAGTGTATCATTGTTCCATACTCATTTTCTCTTTTATCAATTTTTCTATCAGGGTATTGATATGAACCAATATCAACTACTGGAAATGCTAGAACTTCTGGGACCTCATCTGTTAATTCTTCTTTTGTGAAATATCCAAGTTCTACTACTAATTCCTTAAAATCTCTATAAATATAATCCGCGTCAAGTGTATGAGCATTCTCTAGCATTGTAAATGCATTTAATGAATCTTGATTTAGTACTACTTGTCCAGAATAATCTGATACTTTATATGTATTTGTTTTTCCATCAATTGTTAATTGATATTCTCTTTGAGTTAAATCATCTGACATTTTATTACCATGATTATCACATAATTCATTTATAGCTCCAAAAGGTATTGCTGCTTCTTCTATATTGTACCATTTTTCAACTCTATTAGCATTTAACTCTTTAGCTAATTCATTTCTTAAATCTGTAATAATCTCTGCTGTTTTTGGTGTTCCATCATATCTAAAAAATGTATCACTTAAGAACATCTTTTTTATTGTTGGATTTGTTTGAGTTCTCATACCCTCTCCAACTTGTATAACATCAGCATTACTATTCATTATATCATATAAAAATTCTTTTATACTTGCTTTTGCTTCATCAGTCTCCTCTTTAACTTGTTCATCTGAATAAACTCTTACGTAGACATCTTCAAAGTGACTACTTGTAAAATTATAAGCTGACCATTGGCCACCAGATTTATGCCAACCATAATTTGTTAAATCATCTCCATGAACTGTTACAGCTTTTTTAGCTACATTTATTCCTAATTCTTCTGCTTCTTCTGGAGTTCCATCAAATCTATATATTCCATTCTCTCTAACCAACTTATTGATAACATCACTAGAATAATATGCACTAAGAGCTGCTGTATATTCATATTCTCCTGTATCTTTCATAAGAAGATATAGTTTAAAGTCTCCTTGATGTTCTTTTGCGTAATCAGTTGTGTCACTTGGGCCATATGATTCATATAATGTCCATCTTTCTTTATAAACTGTTTCATAGTCTGTATCTGTAGTAACAAATTGTTTATTATCATCATTTGTCATAAAATATACATCTCTATACCAATGATTAATTACGCTCTTTAGGTAAGGAATATAATATGCAAAGTCATAGTCATTTGTTGCTTTTAGCATGTCTATCAATGTCTTTAAATATTTTTTACATGCATCACAAAAATGAGTATATTCTCTATCTCCAAGTTCAACCTCATAGATATCTGCTATATTTGTAACTTCTTTTAAATGTGATTGTAAAAAGTCTTCATCCATTTGTTTATCATTAGGCATTGCCAACCATTCATTCAATTCAATATCAATATAATAATATTTTCCTTCTCTTACTGTTACTATGTGCTCTTCTTCTTCATCTGCTTCATTCTTTATTTTAATTCTCTTGTCTTTAACAACATCATATGTACAAGTGCAATCTGGAGAGTGTCTTATCCCCATTTTTGATGCTATTTCCATCTCTTTGTCACTTGTATCCAAACTATCAAACCAAGATAAAACTCTACTAAACAAATTTCTACCATCACCTTGATTTATTTTGCTATTTAGTTCTCCAAATGTTACATATGTTCCTTTATTAGTATAATAAGCAGCTATTACTTCACCCTCTGCTTCATGTAAATATAAATTTGCTGTTGTATTAAACTTTGTAGCCATGTCATATGCTAAATCTGGCATCATTGTTGCAACATGAACTGAAAGTAAGAAATCTACTGGCATACTATATCTTCCAGTCCATCCATCAAGAGAGAATTCCATTGGGTTATTTCCATTAAATAAACTTCCTCTTTTAATAGCTAACTTCCTTTTTGGAATATCTATACTTATTGAATCGAAATTTAGCAAAGCATCATCATTAACTAAATCTCCATTCTCATAATAAATAGCAATAAATCCTTTACCCCAAGCTTCAGCTGGTGTTTGCATATTTATTCCTATTATTTTAAATAAATTTTTGCAAAGCATATCTATTCCTAAAAAATGCCCAACTTTTGCTGCTGCAGATTTTATACCATTCCATACACCTTCTACAAATCCTAGTAATCCTCCTCTACCACTTTCCTGTGTAACAACATTGTGATTTTTAAGAGTATAAGCATAGTTTTCAGATACAGCATATGTAAATAAAAAATCAGAATGCGCTAATATTATTTCGTTACTTCCACTTTGTCTTACAACTCCGGCCTTCTCGTCTATATTATATCCTGCATCTTTTTGATTTTGTGTAAGCTGTTCTTCAATCTCACTCTCTTCACCTTTTTTATAGTAATCTGTTAAAAATCCAAAACCTTTAACATCATATCCTAAATCTTCCAAATAATTTAATGTTTCAAATATTTGTGTATCATCTATTTGTTCTGATGTGTCCGCGCCAAAGAAAGCTGAAATCCAATTTCCCAGCTGTTTAAAAAATGCTTTTAACTTTTCTAAAACCATTCCAGGCATTGTTGCAAAAAACATTATTATACCTATTAGTATAATAATTATTACAATGACAACAATAACCCAAAAAAGGACTGGTCCCATCGCTGCTTTTGAAGCACCTTTTTTTGCACCTTCTTTAGCAACTTTTTTTAGTGCTTTTTTTGCAGCTTCTTGACCCTTTTCTTTTCCTTTATTTGCTAGTTTATTTCCAACTCCAGATCCATTGTCTTTTTTTGTTTCTGGTACTAATGATTCTTCTTTCTCATCTTCCATGTCTAGCTCCATTCTATAACCTTCGAAATCACGAAAAGTTAATTTAAATAATTAGGTATAAAACACTAATTATATTATACCATATTCTGGCATGTTTTTCAAGTATTCCGATTCCTCAATACGGCTCTACAGCTGCTTTATCTTGATTTTAGCAAAACAAAAAATAGCCGTAATATTTGGCTATTTTTTGTTAAATATTTACTAATTATTTTCGTCATCATCTGAATCCATTGAGCCAAATAATTCATCAAATTTAGCTTCTATTTCTTTTTGAATATCTACTAGTTCCGCTTGTTTTCTAGCTTCTTCCTCTTCATCAACCATTGAAATTGAATTTACTTTTGGTTCTTGTTTAGGTTCATTTGGTTCAACAAATTGTGGGACTGGCTCTGCATTAGATTTTGGTGCTGATGGTTCTTCGTCAGCAAACAAATCATCTAATGATTCTAATGATGGATTTGAACCTCCTCCATTTTCTTCTTGACCTTCTTCATATGGATTATATGGATTATATTTTCTCCAAACTCCTCTTTCAACATGAACATCATTATGATCAGTTTTGTATTTTGTAATAATCTTTCCTTCTGGATATTTAAAATAATAATATTTATTAGCTTTAATTGGTTTTAGACCTTTTTCATAAATAATACAAAGATCCATATCCATTCTTCTAAGTTCATCTGGTGTCATAAGTGTTCTTCCCATTACTTGGTCTGATTCACTCTTTCCTTGTTTCCAATCATCTTTATCTTTATTTACTGAAACATTATCTCTTGTAATTGTTTTTTCACCTAATGCTTTAGAAAAATACTCAACTGTCTTTTGAGAGTTTGATCCTAAGAAAAGGTGTGTATCACAGTTACCAATAATTGTTTCGTATGCTTTTTCATAAACATCTTCCAATTGGTCTAAGTTCTGCAAAATAACACTAAATGATATTTTTCTACTTCTTGATGTAGAAATCTTTTTATCAAAATCTGGTATTTGTCCAATATTTGCAAACTCATCTAGTATAAAATATGTTGGAACTGGCAATTCTCCACCACTTAAATCTGCAAAATCGTATAATTGTTGAATCATTTGTGAGAAGAATATTGTAAGTAAGAAATCATATGCTGTATGTGTATCTGAAGAAATAACATATACTGCTGTTTTCTTCTTACCTATTTCTGTAAAATCTATTGTGTTTGTTGATGTTACTTCTGCAATTTCTTTTGAATCAAATTTACCTAGTTTAGATTG
>JAEESU010000019.1 GCA_016290095.1 Clostridia bacterium | reverse complement strand
TGATTAATCTTTTAGACAACATATATATGAACTTTCCATCTTTTATCAAAATTGAAAATTTAGATTTTAAAAATAGATACACATTATCTGAATTAGGCGGAGAGCTGGCAGAATACAATTCAAAATCTATATTGTATCAATTATTTAAAATTTGTGAAATAAACACTGAAAGATTAATATCTGTAATGAAAAGTCAGGAGAGTTCGAAAATCCGAGAGTTTGAAGATGAATTACAAGAACTTATAGATAAAAATTTAACTCAAAAATTCAAAGACTTTTATTCACAGGAAACTCTAAAATTTGCAATTGACATAAAGCCAGATTGTATAGATATAATTGTTAAGAGTACATCCGGAGCATATTTAGATTATTCAGAAAGAAGTAATGGTTTTAAATGGTATATTAGTATTTTTATACAATTGATGTATAATCAAAAAATTAGTGGAAAAGAAACGGTATACATATTACTATTAGATGAGCCTGGAGTATTTTTGCATCCTAATGCTCAAATAGAGTTAAGGAATCTATTATCAGATTTATCAAAAAATAATAATCAAATAATATATACAACACACTCTCCTTTTACAATAGATAAGGATAACTTTAAAGATATAAGGGCTGTGGTGAAAGATGATGACGGAAATACACATATATATAATAAGGTTACCACAATACCAACCAATGAAAAGGGAAGATATGATACTTTAGCACCTATCTTATATGCAATGGGGTGTGATATGTCATATTGTGTTGGACCAACAAACTCTCAATGTAACATAATAACAGAGGGGCCAACAGATTATTTTTATTTATTAGGATATGGAGAAAGTATAGGTAAAAAACTAAATTACAACATAATTCCAAGTAATGGAGGTAACGATATTCCATCAATAGCTACAATATTATTTGGCTGGGGATATGATTTTGTGATATTATTGGACCAAGATAACAAAGGCCAATCTGTATACGATAGTCTGAAGGATTCAGGTAGTCCATTTATTGATAAAGTATTATTTACAGATTTATCTAGAGAAAAGAAAAAAGATCTTGATTATGAAGTAGAGGATATTTTTTCAGAAAAAGATAGAGAAAAATATGGTTTTGATAAAGCTGAGTATAAAGATAAAAAATACAATTTTGCTTCGAATATTCTTACAAAAATAAAATGCAATGAAGATAAATATGATAAAACAACTATTAATAATTTTAAACTACTATTTGATGAAATAGCAAAATTACATTAGAAAAATGGAAATTTATATATAAAAGGCAATGTATTAATGAGTGTCTGAAATAGTTGGTTGAAATATTCATCAAAAGATAATATAATAAAAAATAAAATACTAAAAGATACTCAATGTGATGATAAAGAAATATTTGAGAGCATATTTAAGAACAGCAGAAAAACACTATTAGAAATAAATATATATATATTAGAAGAGTTTGACATAGAAAAAGCAAAATCAAGGAATGATTCTTTTAATACATTCCTTGAAAATGCAATATGACTGTTTTAATAGATAAAAGGTATACAGTCTAAACTTTTATCTATAAATAAATTATACTCATATTGAAAAATAATATACATATAAAATAAATATTATATTAATTAGCTATATATCATTTTAGTTATGCTTATATCTATTTTTATCTCATTTATGAATCCTACATTATTTATTAGTATTTTTGAAGTAATATTTTCAATATACTTATCAATAATATATAAGGAGATGATGTATATGAGTAAGAAATCACATGGTGTGTGCTCTTGTATATGTGTAGAAACAGATGTGATGATAGAAATAGGTTATGCTAAAATGGATATAGATTAAGAGCAATGGGTTCGAACCCCATCTACACGCCAAGCAAGCAGTGATGCTTGCTTTTTAATATGTTAGTTTAGGTCGAATAAGATAGAATGAATCTGTATTGTTGCTCTTAAATACATATGATATAATATAAAACTAATAGGAGGGGTTTAGGTGAATTTAAAAAGTTATAAAAAAGTTGAAACAACTAATATAGATTTTAAAGTTAGTGTGGAAAAGAATAAGCCTAAAAGTTGGTTAAAATCTGTTTCAGCATTTGCAAACACAAAAGGTGGAATAATTCTATTTGGAGTGGATGACAAAACACACGAAGAAAAAGGAATAACAGATGTAGTAAAAGCAACAGAAAAATATCCGAATTAATAAATGATAGAATTGAACCTCTACCAAGATATGAATTGAATTATTTTGAAGAAAACGGAAAAGATTTCATAGAATTAAAAATCGGTGATGGACCAATTACACCGTATTTTTATGTTGCAGATGGCAGAAAAGAAGCCTTTATAAGATCTGGAAATCAAAGTATACCAGCACCCGCACATATATTACAAAACTTGATTTTAAAAGGCAAAAATATTACTTATGATTCTTTACCGAGCGAATATAATATTGGTGATTTAAGTTTTACATTGTTAACTGCAACTATAAAAGATAAAACAGGAAAGAAATTTAATGTAGATAGAGATTACATTTCATTAGGACTATCTGACAAGAATAATAGGTTAACTAACGGTGGTGTTTTACTAAGTGATCAAGGGGCACTAAAACAATCAAAAGTAGTTTGTACTAGATGGAATGGATTAACAAAAGGCTCTATACGAGAGGATGCAATTGATGATAAGGAGTATACAGGTAGCCTAATTAGCTTGTTAGAAAATGCGGATACATTTATTAAAAATAATTCCAAAACCAGTTGGCAAATAAAGGGGATGGAGAGAATTGAATATGAAGATTATCCAGTAACGGCTAGAAGGGAAGCAATTGTAAATGCACTCATTCATAGAGACTATCAAATATTAGGCTCAGAAATTCATATTGATATGTATGATGATAGGCTGGAAATTGTTTCTCCGGGAGGCATGATAGATGGATCACAAATTCAAAATTTGGAAATAGGAAAAATTCCTTCTATGAGAAGAAATACTATTATATCAGATATTTTTAGTAGACTTCATTATATGGATAGAAGGGGAAGTGGGCTTAGTCGTATAATTGAAAGTTATAATGATTTTATTGTAAAACCGAGATTTTTATCAGATGAATCATCATTTACTGTTATTTTTCCTAATAAAGGATATAGTCCGGTTTTAGTAATAAATAATCCAGTAAAAACCGGACAAAATGAGAATATTGTATCAGATGAAGATTATTTTTTGATAAAGTTATATAAAAACTTAGGCGATAAAATTAGGGCTAAAACATTATCTGAGATAAAGATGTTTTTTTCCGAATTCGAGTATGATAAATTATTTACAAGGGAAGATGTAAAAAAATTCTTTAAGGTTCAGAATTCTAGGGCATCTGAAATATTAGCGCTATTATTATCAAATAATATGATTGAAAATGTAGAAGGTAGTAAATATAGGTTTGTTCGATAGTCCGGTTTTCAAGCAAAAAAGTCCGGTAAAAACCGGATTTTTGTTTCATAAAATTTCCAGATAGTCTGGGGAGCGGCAAAGCTTTAGTTTTGCTATACAAAGTATATAAGAAGTATTCAAAATTGACAACCAACCCAATAGTCTGTTATAATTAACTTAAGCAGGAGCCAGAGAATTCCCATGGTGGAGTTCCGGAATATTTTCTATTCCAATGGCTCTTGCTACTTTTATTTTTATGACAGAGAATAATTATAAAAACAAAGACCACCTTAAGTTATACCTTTAAGATGGTCTTAATATTTTTATTCAAATAATCTATCAATTTCATTTAAAGATGCTACTTCATTAGATTGTGGAGCAATATATAGTTTTGAAAGTAACTTATTATACATTTTTAAACAATGTTCTTGTTTTAATTCATTGTAATTATGATATCCTTTGGCGATGCAAAAATATTTATTAAAGTAAATAGCACAAACATCAGCCATTTGAATTAAATTATTCTTTTTAGAATCTAAAAACAAAGAGCTTTCAATTATATTTGCATTATTTTGTTTTAGCCTTGGATATAAAAGCTCCAAGCCTTCAGTTACACTTTTAATTTCATCAGAAAATATAATTCCATAAGAATTATTCTGTAATAAGAATTTGTTAAACTTTTGATATGTAGCACCAAAAGCATATAGGTATGGATCTATTTTTATAGCACTTCCAAACTGATTTGAAATATACTTTTTAAACACTTTCTTATCTAGAGAAGCATTAAAAATAGTAATATCCAGACTTGTTATTAAATCAACAACATTTTCTAATGCTTCTATATTTTGTCTCCAAGAATATTTTTTATATGTTGATTTTTTAGAAGGATTGAAAAGCTCACAAGCATGAATTTCGTTTTCACTAAACTCTGGATAGATTCGTGTTTTTCCTTCTTCAAATTTATTATTTACTTCATTCCATTTACAATCTTCAACACATATTCCTGTAAAAGAGAAGATAGGTTGCTGAGGATCATCATAATTTGTTCCAGTGCTACCACTTTCATCTGTATATAATAAATACATATTTTTTATTTCCTTTTTATAAATTCTAAAAATATTTTATATTAATTAATAATAACTATGCATTCCTTATTATATCATGTTTTGTTGCAAAATCAAGTTTTCTTTGGTATAATAAAAAAGCATTCTAATTTTAAGAAAGAGCTGAAAAAAATGAATATAGAAAAAATAGAAAGCATAGATAAAACTAAATTATCAATAGAGAAAATAAATGAATATAAAGAAGTTGGTAGTAAAGAAATAAAAGCTGGAAAACTTGCTATTTTAACACTAGCTGGTGGGCAAGGCACAAGGCTCGGCCATTCAGGTCCTAAAGGTACTTTTGAATTAATTCCAAATAAATCATTGTTTGAAATCCTTTGTGATAAATTAAAAGAAGCAAGAAAAGCGTACGGAAATACAATTTATTGGTATATTATGACAAGCCATGAGAATAATAGTGCTACAATAGATTTTTTTGAGGCTAATAATTATTTTAATTATCCAAAAGATCATATAACATTTTTTATTCAACATGAAATTCCAATGAAAACTTTTGATGGAAAAGAATTTTTGGATGAAAATGGAAAAATAAAATATGGTGCAAATGGACATGGAGATACATTTATTGCCTTAGAAGAAACGGGAATGTTAAAAGACATTGAATCTAAAGGCATAGAATGGTTATTTGTAACACCTGTAGAAAATCCACTAATAGAACTTGTAGATGATGTGTTTGTTGGAATTGCAAAAAAGAATCATTTAGATATTATTGGAAAAGCAGTAGAAAAAATAGATCCAATGCAAAAAAGTGGAGTATTTTGCTTAAAAGATAATAAGCCAAGTGTTATTGAATACACAGAGCTTTCAGAAGAACTTGCTAAAAAACAAGATATAGATGGAAAATTATTTTTAAGAAATGCACATATTAATTGCAATCTATTTAATGTAAATACAATAGAAAAAATAAAGAATAAAGAAATTCCTTATCATGTAAATAAAAAGAAAGCAAAGTTTTTAGATGAATCAGGAACAGTTATTAATCCAGATTCTCCAAATGCTTTTAAATATGAAAAATACATTTTTGATTACTTTCCATTTGTAGATCATTTGGGAGTATATATGGTAGATAGAGCCGAAGAATATGAACCAGTAAAAGACAGCCCGGTAAAAGCAAAGGCTGCTTATATAAAAAAATATAATATAAAAATGGCATAATATTGGTACAAAAGAAAGGAGAAAAGATATGAATAGTAAAAAAACAAATTGGTTGGTGTTAATCTGTACTTTTTTGTTAATAGTGGTATTTCATAATATTATTAACTTTTCTTCGAATTACATTTTTGATCATGAATTAATAACAGGAATAGAGAATGGAGTGGCTATAAGTGAATACGGAATAAAATTAACAGAGTTATTATATTCCAATATTAAAGTTTTTTTCATTATACAAGCTTTAGCCATTACAATACCTAATATAGTATCAGCAATTGAGAATATAAAATATAAAAGACTTGCTATATGTCAATTTATGATAGGAATTATAGGACTGATAAATTTTATCGCTTTTAATACAGAAGACGTTTTAATATCAAACGAGTTATTATCTTTTACAATTTATACTGCAATCCCAATATTATTGATGATATTTCAAGTTATCATTTTAATAAGAAAAAAAGATGATGTAGAAGAAGTAGGGATAAGAAAAAAAGTAAATATTATATTATTTTATATATTACACTTAATAATAACTGTTGCTTTACTTTTAATTGTATTAAGTTCATTATTACTTTCAAAAATAAATGGTATTACACATGAAAAAAGAATTAATAATTTAACTAATGAAATTATGAGTATAGATAGTTTTAATAATCATGAAGCTCTTATTGTAGTTAAAAATGATGGAAAATATGGCTTTGTTGATGAAAATGGAAAAGAAGTTATTCCATGCGAATATGATATGGTTAGTTATTTTGCTTTTTTAGATGAAGAAGAAAAATATAGTGTTGCTTTAGCAAAGAAAGATGAGAGTTTTTATATTATATCTAAAGATAATTATAAAATAGAGATTAATGATAATGTTTTAAATAGTCTATATTATAATTTTTTCGAAAGAAAGGTAGCTTCTACCGAAGAATTAAATAATAGTTTTACTAAAGTAAATTTTTTTAATTTTATAAATCTAATCTATTTTAGAACTAATTTGTATGGAACTCAAAATGGAAATGAATTAGATAATAATAATGAATATGAACTAGAGACAATTGATTCAAAATACTATTATAAAAATGATAATTTCTCTTTGGAAATAGAAGAAGTAACAGAAGATGATGATTATTATTTTGTTATATTAAGGGACAAACAAAATAATATAGTAACATCTAATGAAGAATACTTGAATATTCATGAAGGAGTTTGGGGCAGAGATAATAAAATAAGAGCATGTAGCGATGGAAGTATATTATTTACTACTATGGATGGAGAAAAAACAGGATGGTATGATACTGATGGAAATAGACATGTTTTAAATGCTGAAAATGAAAATGTAAGTTATGAAATAAGAGATATTAAAGATGGTAAGATCATTATACAAAAAATCACAGAAGAGGAAAATGATTCTATTTATTCGCATATAATAATAGATACAAACGGAAAAATACTACTTGAGGCCAGTTGTTTAGTGGAATTTGATAATTTTCTTGTAACATGTAATGAGGATGATAATAAATTTATAATGATAGATTACGATTTTAATGTAATCTCAAATGAATATGATATGATTAATTTTATAGGTAATAATTAATAATAAGATAAAAAAGGATGTTGAAATGAAAGAAAGAGAACTAAGAGAAAAACTTACAAAAGAAAAAATAATAAGAGGAATGAAAGTGTTATATCCAAATACAAAAGAAGATGATATAGCATTTTCTTTTTGCCCATATAGAGTATGTCCAGTTGGTGCGCATATTGATCATCAAAAAGGAAATGTAACTGGTTTTGCAATAGATCATGGAATTACAATTGGTTATATTCCAACAGATGATGGAAGTATTGAAGCCACAAGTTTTAATTTTGATGGTACAAAAAGGATTGATATTCCAGGAATAGTTGAAAAGCAAAATGATTGGGCAGATTATATAAGAGGTACTGCCAAAGTATTGCGTGATAAATATGGAATAACAAGAGGAGCTAAATGTTTAATAGATGGAAGTCTACCAATAGGAGGAATTTCTTCAAGTGCTGCTGTAATACTTTCATTTATGAAAACACTTTGTGATGCAAATGGAATTAAAATAACAAACCAAGAAGCAATAAAGTTATCTCAAGAAGTAGAAAACAAATTTGTAGGTGTAAGTTCTGGCCTTCTAGATCAATCATGTGAAACACTTTCAAAAGCAGGAGAACTTTTATATTTGGATATTTCTACTGGTGAATATAAAACAATACCAGCAAATCCAAATATGAAACCATATGAAATTGCAGTTATATTTAGTGGTGTAAAAAGAACTTTAGTAGGAAGTAGCTATAATACAAGAGTTGATGAATTAAAAAGTGCCGCATACTGTGTTAAGGCTTTAAGTGGTATGGAGTATGGAAAATATGCAGATACTGTTTTAAGAGATGTTCCATTTGAGGTATACGATTGGTATAAAGATAAATTACCAGTAAACTTTAGAAAAAGAGCAGATCATTACTATTCAGAAATGGAAAGAGTTGAAAGAGGAGTTAGAGCATGGGAAGCAGGAGACTTAGAAGAATTTGGTAGAGTTTGTTTCCAAAGTGGAGATAGTAGTATTTACAATTATGAAGCTGGTTCACCAGAATTAAAAGAAATTCATGAGATTATGAAAGATACTCCTGGAATTTATGGTGGAAGATTTTCTGGAGCAGGATTTAAAGGATGTTGTTTAGCAATTGTAAATCCAGAATGTAGAGATACAATCTTAAGAGAAGTTACAGATAAGTATCTTGCAAAATTTCCTCAATATAGAAACTCATTTGGAATTTATTTTTGTCAAACTGCAGATGGTATGAGTTTTGATGCACCTGTTAAAGAAGATAAAGCAAAAAAAGTTGAATCTGAAGAAAGATAAAGAGCAAGAAATTGCTCTTTTTATATTTGCAATACATGTTAAAATATGATAATATAACAAAGTATGAATTGTAGATATTAAAAGGAGAATAAAATGAAAACTTATTTTATTACTGGTGCTGCTGGTTTCATAGGAGCAAATCTAGCTAAAAGAGTTTTAGAAGATGAAAAAGATGTTAGAGTAGTAACTATTGATAGCATGAATGATTATTATGATGTAAAATTAAAGGAATATAGGTTAGAAGAATTAAAAAAATATGATAATTTTATATTCATAAAAGGCAACTTAGCAGATAGACAAGTAGTAGAAAATATTTTTAAAGAATATAAACCAGAAATAGTTGTAAACTTAGCTGCACAAGCAGGTGTACGCTATAGTATAACAAATCCTGATAGCTATATAGAAGCAAATTTAATAGGTTTTTATAATATATTAGAATGTTGCAGAAACTATCCAGTAGAACATTTAGTATATGCTTCAAGTTCATCTGTATATGGTGGAAATAAAAAAGTTCCATTTTCAACAGATGATAAAGTTGATAACCCAGTTTCTTTATATGCTGCAACTAAAAAGTCAAATGAATTATTAGCACATAGCTATTCAAAATTATATAATATTCCATCAACAGGGCTTAGATTTTTTACAGTATATGGACCAGCAGGTCGTCCTGACATGGCTTATTTTGGATTTACAAATAAATTAATAAAAGGTGAAACAATAAAAATATTTAACTTTGGAAATTGCAAGAGAGACTTTACTTATGTAGATGATATAGTAGAAGGTATAGTAAGAGTAATGAAGAAACCACCAGAAAAGAAAAATGGGGAAGATGGTTTGCCAATACCTCCATACAAAATATACAATATTGGAAATAGTAACCCAGAAAACTTGCTTGACTTTGTACAAATATTACAAGAAGAATTAGTTAGAGCTGGAGTTTTACCAGAAGATTATGATTTCGAATCTCATAAAGAATTAGTACCAATGCAAGCAGGAGATGTACCAGTTACTTATGCAGATACAACTCCACTTGAAAGAGATTTCGGTTTTAAACCACATACAACATTAAGAGAAGGTTTAAGAAAATTTGCTGAGTGGTATAAAGAGTTTTATATGTAAGTATATAAAAGAAAAGAGGTTTTATAAATGAAAATAGCTGTTGCAGGAACAGGATATGTTGGACTTTCAATTGCATGTTTGTTAGCACAAAGAAATGAGGTTGTTGCTTTAGATATTTTGCAAGAAAAAGTTGATTTAATAAATAGTGGAAAATCTCCAATAAGAGATAAAGAAATTGAAGACTTTTTAGCAAATAAGAAATTAGATTTAAGAGCTACATTAGATTATAAAGATGCATTTAAAGATGCAAAATATATTGTAATTAGCACACCTACAAATTATGATGATGAGAAAAATTCTTTTGATACATCTAGTGTTGAAGATATTATAGAAAAAGTTATTTCTATGAATATTAAAACAACAATGGTTATAAAATCTACAATTCCTGTTGGATATGTAGAAAGCGTTAAGAAAAAATATGGAATAGACAATATTATGTTTTCACCAGAATTTTTAAGAGAGGGAAAAGCTTTATATGATAACCTTTATCCTTCAAGAATTATTGTTGGCGAAAAATCTGAAAGAGCAATTGAGTTTGCAAATTTACTAAGAGATGGTGCATTAAAAGAAGAAATAGAAATAAAATATATGAATTCTACAGAGGCAGAGGCTGTAAAATTATTTGCAAATACATATTTAGCTCTAAGAGTTTCATATTTTAATGAGCTTGATACTTATGCAGAGCTTAAAGGATTGAACACAAAAGACATCATAGATGGAATTTGCTTAGATCCTAGAATTGGAACATTTTATAACAATCCATCTTTTGGTTATGGCGGATATTGCTTACCAAAGGATACAAAACAACTTTTAGCAAACTTTGATAATGTACCACAAAACTTAATAAGAGCAATTGTAAGAAGCAATAGAACTAGAAAAAAACATATATCTAATATGGTTATGAGAAGAAATCCAGATATTGTTGGTATTTACAGATTAACAATGAAAGCAGATTCAGATAACTTTAGATATAGTGCAATTCAGGGTGTAATTGATAGCTTAAAAGAAGAGGATGTTGAAATTATAATTTATGAGCCAACATTAAAAGCAGAAGAGTTTAGTGGTTGCAAAGTTGTAAATGATTTTGAGAAGTTCTCTAAAGAAGCAGATGTAATTATTGCAAACAGATATGAAGATATCTTATTTGATGTAAAAGACAAAGTTTATACAAGAGATTTATTTAGAAGAGATAGTTAAAAAATAAATGCTGTTACAAAAAATGTAACAGCATTTTTAAAGTTTAGTAAAATGTGGTATAATAAAAATATAAATAATATAGGATGTTGTATGAGAAAAATAGAAGATATTATAGCAGATAAGTTAATAGATATGACTCATTATGTTCTTGCGAAACTAATAAAACCAGATATTACTTTTGATAAGGTTACCGATTTAGATGGTGAAGCAATAGAAAAATTGAAACAGCAATATGGAATAGAAGCAATAATTTTAGATATTGATGACACAATTAGAAAAGATAAACTTAGAAGTATTCCAAAACATAATAAGGAATGGATAGAGAGCTTAAAAGGAAAAATAAAAGTAATTATTTTAAGTAATGGAATAGATAAAGATATAGAAGACTACATGAAATCACATGGAATCGATTATATTGGTTTTGCATGTAAGCCTTTAAAAAGAAATTTCAAAAAAGCTTGCAGTAAAATGCAAGTTGATCCAGACAAAGTTCTGGTGGTTGGAAATAGCTTGTTTGACGATATTTATGGTGGAAGAAGAAACAACATGAAAACAGCTTTAATAAAGAGAGTTGAAGATGATGAAGGAGCAAGATAATTGCTCCTTTCTAATTTGCAAAAAATATAAATTTATGCTAATATATAGAGGTGCAAATTTATAGTAACATCTAGGCATTTTTTGAATAGTTTATAAAAAGGGATTTTAAGATGGAAAATGTTATTAATCAAGCAAAAAATACTTTAGAAAAATATAATCAAAAAAGTGTATTAAAATTATTTAATACTTTAGATGAAAAAGAGCAAGAAACACTTGCTGAGTCTATTTTAAGGGTTGACTTTGATTACATTACAAATGTATACAAAGAGTCTATGAAAAAATTAGATGTTGATGAATCTGGCATTGAGCCTAAAAAAGCACTAGTAAAAGCAAATATGACAGAGGAAGAAAAAGAAGTCTTATATGCATTAGGAAAAAAAGTAATTGAAAGCAATCAATATGCTATTGTTACTATGGCTGGTGGTCAAGGAACAAGGCTTAATCATAAAGGTCCAAAAGGAACTTTTAAATTACAAACAATAAATGGTGAAAAATATATTTTTGAAATTTTAAGTGAAACACTTCAAAGGGCAAATAAAAAATATGGTGTTGAAATTCCATGGTATATTATGACTAGTGAAGAAAATAACAGCGAAACAGTTAAGTTTTTTGAGGACCACAACTATTTTGGATGCAACCCTAATACTGTTAAGTTTTTCAAACAGGCTAAGCTTCCATTATTAAGTGAAAATGGTGAAGTTTTAGTAGGAGAAGATTATAAAATAAAAGAAGCAGCTGATGGAAATGGTGGAATGTTTAGTTCCTTAAGAAGAGAAGGCATCTTAGATGAGTTTGAGAAAAAGGGAATTAAATGGATATTTTCTTGTGGTGTTGATAATATTTTAGTAAATATGGCAGACCCATATTTGATAGGATTAGCGTTAAATAACAATTGTGAAATAGCAACAAAAACAATTATAAAAGATTACCCTCAAGAAAAATTAGGTGTTGTTTGCAAGAAAAATAATAAAGTAAAAGTTATAGAATACACAGAATTACCAGAAGATATGGCAAACGAAATAAATGAGGATGGCGAGCTTACATATGGTGAAGCACACATAATGTTTAATTTATTTTCATTAAAAGCTTTAAAAGAATCAGCAACATACAAAATGCCATATCATGTGGCACATAAGAAAAATAGCTTTTTAGATGAAAATGGAAAACTAGTAGATGCTACTCAGCCAAATAGCTATAAATTTGAAGCATTCATTTTTGACTCATTTGAACTATTTGATGATATAGCAATATTAAGAGGAAAAAGAGAAGATGAATTCTCTCCAATAAAAAATGCAACAGGAGTGGATAGTCCATTTACAGCAGTAAAAATGTACAATGAATATTGGAGCAAAGATAGGGAAGAAGAATAAGTTTTACGGTTTCACGGTTTCACGGGGACGTTCCTATTGGTTCCAAAATGGAACCAAGGGGACACTCCTTAAAAATTAAGGAGTGTCCCTATAGTGCCAAAGTGGCACTAAAAGGAACGTCCCTTTGAAACCTTTGAAACCTATTTTGGAACTGTTTTATTAATAAGATGGAAAAGATGAGATTTAAAAAAGTTTATGTTGAGATAACAAATATTTGTAATTTAAAATGTTCTTTTTGTCCAGATAGCAAAAGGAAAAAGGCGTTTATGAATGTTCAAAACTTTGGAGAGATAGCAAGAAAAATAAAAAACTATACTAATCTTATTACTCTTCATGTAAAGGGAGAACCTTTAATGCATCCGGAACTGGAGCAAATTTTGCAAATATGTGATGATAATAATTTAAAAGTAAATATTACTACAAATGGCACATTGCTATATGATAAAAAAGATATTTTATTAAAAAGTATTTCGTTAAGGCAGTTGAACATTTCTCTTCATAGTCTTACTCAAAATGAAAACATGAGTAGTGATTATTTGGACAAAGTATTTGAAACAGTGGATGAACTAACGAAGTCAAATCCAAATCTTTATATTTCATATAGATTATGGAATTTACAAAGTATATCTGAAAATGATGAAAATACTTTTATTTTAGAAAAAATAGAAGAAAAGTATAATTTAAAAGATATAAAGAATAAGGCTAAAGAAAACGATTTTATTGAATTGAAAACAAATGTGTTTTTAAACCAAGATACAGAATTTAAATGGCCAAATATGCTAAACAAGGATATATCTAATGTGGGAACATGCCAGGGGTTACGAAGCCAAATTGCAATATTAGTAAATGGTGATGTAGTACCATGTTGCTTAGATCAAGATGGTGAAATAAAACTTGGAAATATTTTAGAAGATGACCTAGAAAAAATATTAAATACAAATTTAAGTCAAAATATAAAAACTGGTTTTGAAGAAGGAAAAGTTTTCCACAAATTATGCAGAAAATGTGAATATAGAACAAGGTTTAAATCCTATTAAATTTTTTAATAGGATTTTTTTTTGCGAATGATTGATTAATTTAAACTACTATGATAAAATTTTTTTAAATTATAAAATTTCGTTTTTATAAGAAAGGGGAAAAAATGAAGAAAAGTACTATTTTTTGTATAGTTATATCACTTATAGCAATTATAGCATTAATATGTGCATTAATATTTTTACCAAATGATGATAAAACTGAGGCACCAGTTGAAAATAGCGCAGGAGATGCTTTATCACAAGAATTAACACCAGCTAAAATTAAAGAAAATGATGAAAGCACAGAAACAGCAATATCAAGCACATTAATTGAACATGTAGTTGACAATTTACATTATAAAACACCATCTAATTTTGTTTTAGATGAGAACTCAGGATCAGGAATACAATACAATTTAAATCTTGATGAAAAATCTTATATAATTACAGTAGCTGATGCTGAATATGAAACAGGTACAGAGCAAGTATTTATGAGTAGTCTTAGAGCAATTCATTATGGCTTAGATGAATCATCATATGAAAAAATGTCTGAACAAAAAGAAGAAACAATTAATGGAGTTAAATGGTATGTAGTAAAATTGGAAATTCCAACAGATGAAAGTGGTCAATATGGATATGCTGAATTATTATATTCATTCTATAATGGAAGAGTATATAGTGTAGGATTATATCAAGCATTTTCAAGCTTTATGCCAAAACAAGATTCTATTTATAAAAATGGAATAACAGATCTTGCAAGCGTAAAAGAAGCATTAGTTTTTGCAGAATAATATAAATAAAGAAAGGCACTTTAATTTGAAGTGCCTTTTTTAAATATATTTTTAATTTTATTTATTAGCTTCTTAAACCAATTTTCTTCTTTATATTCTATTGGAATATCTGAAGTAGAATCACTATTATTAGAATCAAGATTTTCAATTTTACTATTTTGAAATACATTTGTTGAATATTTTTCTTTTTTTTCTTTTTCTAAAACTTCTATATAGCTTTTGTCGTATTTTTTCCACTTAAGTTTATTCTCATCAGAGCATAGATATTCACTTAATAAAACAGAAAGTAATGCTTTTGTTTCTGGCATAATATCAACATTTGTATGGTACTTAAAATTGTAAGAGGCATCTTTGTTTTGTTCAATGATATTATAGATATCGTTTGGGATTTTGTCTCTTAAATCTTTTTCCATATGTGAAATTATTTCACTTAATTCTGTAAAAGCTTTTGAATCAATTTCTTTATTTGTTATCACGTGTACTTTCATCCTTTCCTAATGATAGTTGTCTTATGTATTCTAATGCAGAAAATCTTTGTTTTGGATCTAACCCTTTAACCATTTCGAGTAATTGTTTTTCGTCAAGTTTTTTACCTTGCTCAATCATAAAGTCTTCTATGTTTAGTATTGTTCCTTTTTTTGCTTCAGTAGTTTCTTTAGCAGGGCGAGGTGGAACAATAGATTGATACAATCCATGACCTTTTTCATCATATAACATAGTTTTTTTACCAATAAATGCAAAAGTTGCATCAGATCTTGCAATCTGAGGTGCTCCATCCGAATCTATATATAATATAAATTGTTTATTTCCAGGAAGCTCTCCACTATAACCCTTATCTATACTGCCTAGTCTATGTAATTGATATAGAAAAGCATTTGGTTCCCCAACAAATGCTATTAAATCAGAAACTTCTCTATTTTGGACAGTCGATTGTAATTGTACAGGTTCGCCGTTTGAATCAACAATAATAGTATTTCCGTCTCTTAAATGTATAATATAGGCAGGTACTGCTTTATCTTCAAAATTAAGGCCTGGCAATACAACACTTTCAACTTGAGTATAATCATATTTTTCAGAAAACAAAATGGATAAATCATTTTTTAGAAATCTGCTACTTATAGTTTTTGTTTTTTCATCAAGTTCAGCAGAAACTCTTTGACTTTCTTGTTTTCTTGCTTCAATAGCTCTTCTGGATACGTCTACATCTGTAACAGATTTATCTTTTTTGTTTATTAATGATATTTTTCCTTGTGGTAAGTTTTCCATTATAATAGTAAAATATTGAGAGTCTAAATTTGTGCCATTATTTTGATTTTCCCTAATCAATTTTCCATTTAAATAAATATTGCATGTTCCGTCATCATTTCTAACAAATTGAAATTGTAGTCCCATAAATCTTTGAACAAATACATTGCTTTTGTCAGATAATTCATTTTTCCTTGCTGATAATTCTCTAATTTCTGAAAGAATAGGTGCCACTCTTTCAATATCTTCATGCCTAATTCCTTGAACTTTTTCTAAATAAATTTTATCAACTCTATCTAAATATCTTTTTTGCCATTCTTTATCTGGAACAGGGGAAAGGTTAGATATATTACTGCATAATTCAATATATTCTTCCATTGTCATTGGTTTTTCTGCATTTATTCTGTAATGAATGCAGTGTTCAATAAGAAATCTTTGCGCTTCTAAGTAATCACTTGAGTTATAAGTCTCGTGATATTTTGAAGCATGTTCCATAAATTTATCCCATGTATGTGGCTCACTTGAATCACCTCTAAAATCAACATGTCCACCTAAAAAATCCCTAAAGTTTGAAACATTTCCTGTAAGAACATTAGCAAAATTAACCATATTTACTTGTTCACCATATGTTGGAAATACTCCTGGATATATTTCTTGAGCAAGCATTTCTGTTAATGCTTCATTAACAAATCCACCATTAAAAATAGCTAAATCTGATTTGGTTTTTAGTAATTTTGCCATTACCAAAAAATGAATAATTTCATGGCATAAAACTTTTTCTATTTCGATTGGAGTAGCTTTGCTCATAAACTCTTTATCCATTACAATTCGCTCATATTGAGTATCAAGATGCAAACCAGCACGTAAATTTCCAGAATAAAATGCTACTGCTCCGAGTTTTTGAGGGTTCATCTGTTATTTCAAATGCAAATTTTCTTTTCCAGGCTCTACCTTCAAAATACCCTTTTTTATCATATCTAACAAGATTACCATCTTCTGGTGGCATTAGAAGTGCTTCTTCAAATAGCTTTTGATAATCTCTAATTTGCGTATAACCACGCTTTTGAAAATATATTTCAAGTCTTCTCATAACATTTTTGTATGGCCTAATAAGTGCTGGATCAATTTCAAGTCTTCTAATATTTTCATCATTTGCTAATTCTTTAAACATTATTTCCTCCAGAGCATATTTTTCAAAAACATTATATCATAGCACTTTTTATGAAATCAATTACAAATCAATTACAAAATACTGTTGGAAGTTTTTCTCATTTATATCTCTTTTCAATTACAATTATTGATATTGTTTTTATTATAATATAAGATTTAAATAGAATTTTTTTAAGAAAGAGGGTTTTAAATGAATTCTAAAAAAATGGTTTTAATAAAAAAAATTACTATTTTTATTATTTTAGTAATTTTAGTGAATTTTATTTTCATAAACTTTAATGTTTCTTATTCAAATGAAACAGAAAACATTGCATTTCTAGATAACAATTTAAAAACTGCATTGCTAAATGAAGGGATAGATTCTAATGGAGATGGTGAAATATCCTATGATGAAGCAAAAAATGTAACTATGCTACATCTTTACAATAAAAACATTTCAAACTTATATGGATTGAGATATTTTGAAAATGTGGATTATTTAGAACTTAGTAATAATAATATTGAAGATATTTCAGAATGTTTGAATATGACAAATTTAAAAACTCTACTTGTTAGTCATAATAAATTAAATCTTACACCTTTAAGACATTATGATGAATCGATGGAAACAGTTTTAGAAACTTTAATTAATAATGGTGTTCATATTGAAGGAACTTTAAACCAAGTTTTAGAATATAATCCATCACTTATTACAACACAGCCAGTATATAAAGTATTGTTTGTATATGTAACAGAAATAGATGTGGACGTTGATAATCAAGGTAATGTGCAAAACTATAAACACGAATTATCTGAAGAAGAGATTTATTGGTTTGATAAACAAAGAGAGGTTTTCGAAAAAGCAATAGAAAAAATGTCAAATTATGCAGTAAATATTGTAACTGAAGTATATAATACAACAGAAATAATAACAGAATATGGAATTGGATCCAGACAAGATGACTATTGGTTAAATGCACATGATATAGAAGAAATAGCAGAGATATCTAATGAGTATGATACTGTTTTTGTTTGTTCAATATATGATAGAACAATAGTGCCACATACTGCAGGAGGATTAGGTGGCAGAGGTGAAGCCATGGTTTATTTTGAACAGGGGAATTATTCAGAAGATATTGATAAATTAGAAAGAAATGCTCTTTCAAATTATTTACCTCCAATGATACATGAATTTATCCATTCAGTTGAACTGTATGGTACATATATGGATTTTGATATTTGGGGTTGGCATGATGCGCAAGCTTACTATGCCACAACTATTTTTGATGACAATTCTCAAAATATATATGGAGAAAGTATGTACTTGCAAGGAACAAGAAATCCAGAAAATCCAAATGAAACAGGAATAATAAAAGAATTATGGGAAATACCTTTATCTAAAATTTATGGAAAAGATATAGTAACAAATAAAAATGAAATTAATTTAGAAAAAGGCGATGAAGAACAAATATATTGTGCTACAAAAATTATAGATACTACACCAGCAAGTTCTGCATTATGGACTTTTAAAAACATTATTTGGAGTAGTAGTAATAATAAAATTGCTACTATAGATGAAAATGGAATAATACATGCAAATTCTCCAGGAAGATGTGTTATAACTGCAAAAGACTCAAGCCAAACTTATGAAACAACAGTTATTGTAAATGTTACTGGAGAAAATGATGTAAATGAAGATTTTGCAATTATAGATAATAATAACATATATGTAAAACTTTATGAAGGAAGAACAATAGATGAGTTTATCAATTTATTAGATTTAGATGATTCCTGGACAAGAGTGATAATTTCTTCAAAAACAAATGGAGAAAGAAATGATGTTGAAATTATAAAAGGTGAAACAGATGAACAAATTCTAGATATTATACTTGAAAATGTTGTTGGAGTAGTTATATATGATGATTGGGGAGAACATGGATATGAAATTCATCAATTAGGAAATGTTTACCTTGCATCAACTTCTGGTAATTGTATTAATGTTGAAGATTTAATGTGTTTAAGAAGAGCTCTTGTAAGAGATACAGAAGTTATTAATAATGAAAATTTTGATATCAAAGCAACTGATATTAACTTATCTAATGATGAAATGGGAACAATTGGTGACATTGGAGATGTTATTGCATTAAGAAAAATAATACTAAATAGTGGAAACTAATTTAAATATAATAAAAAAACCTCAGAATAAAATCTGAGGTTTTTGTTTTGTATTTATTCTTTTTTACATGTGAAGACTTTTTTATAATACTTTTGGTATTTCAGGATAAAACTTGATTTTTAGTTCATCTCCAATTTTATATTTTTTAATATTTGTTGATATATATGGATATATACCAAGTATATAAACATATTCTTTTCCAGCATGAGGAAACTCAACTACTGGTATACAATTATAATGGACTCCCCTAGAACCTTGTTTAGTTGAAGAGCGACATATAATTTCTATTATTTTAGTATTAATAATTTCACATTCTTCTGATTCAGGTGGCTTTTTAAGTCTTTTGAATACAATAAATAAAGAAAAAGCCAATAATGCAAATAATGATAATAGTGGAACTAATACGAGTAGTGTAATAGAGGTACTGTTTATAAGAGTAAGTGGACTAGGATCTTCTAATATACTATTCTTAATACTATTAGTAAAAATATTATAAAAATGAGAAATAGAAAAAATAGGTATAAATAACGAAATAGCAATGAGAAGAAGTGCAGATAAAGCTGGAATTATAGAATAATTTGAATTGCTTTCAACGTTTTCCTTTATATCAAAATAATCTTTTTCTGGATCATATAGACAAAGAACTTTATCTCCAATTTTAGGTTTTTCAGGATGAGTGTAAATATCAAGTTCTAAAGTTTTTTCTAACATTTCTTTGTAATTAAATTCATATGTAATTAAATAATTAATATTATACACCTTATTATCAAAATTATATTCTCTTTTAAAATCCACATTTTTTACAGTTGCCCATAATTCAATTCCTGTTTCAAGAAGTGATTTATTTATTCTTTTATCACTTGAGAGTATAAATGCAAATATTCCAATAGTAAATAGAATTCCTAACAAAACAATTATAAACATCATTTTTTCTCCTTATGATAATAATTTAACATTATTAAGTAATAATTTCAAGTTAATAAATTTATGATAGATTTTTTATAAGATTTAGTATAAAATATAAATATACACTTTTGACTAATAAAAATATATATAATTTTTCTATAATAGGAAATAGTAATGAGTGTGAAAGGGGAATGATAAATGAAAGAACATAAATTAACTTTAATTCAATTAATAGTAATTGTTATAGTAGGAATGGCTATAATTGCGGCGATGATTATAAAAATGATTACTTCTAATCTTAACACATTAAAAACAAGTAATGTTCAAAATGATGTAAATGAATATTATAATACATACCAGGACCAAGACTTTTCTTCAACGTTAATTAAAAATAAAGAATTAAAAGAAGATTCTAATACTGAATATGAAGAGTATTCTTCAGTTAATAAAGATATAAAGCATAATATAGAGTTTTCAACTAGAGATATTATGGAAAAAGTTATTACAAAAAATGAAAGAGAGAAAATAAACAAATTATTTGCAGATAAAATTGATGAATATTTAAGAGATAAGAAAGAATATGATGAAGAAAGTATAGAAGAAGCAAAAAAATATATAATTGCAGATTATATGTTAAGCATGGATTCTTATAATGTAACCATTTATGCAAATAATGATAAAAAACTTGTATTTATAATAAATATAAATAATTATTTTTTTAATAATGACAATATAGAAATTGAAACAGATATAAGTATTGATGAACTCTTGAATTCTAATCCAAATATGGATGATACTAATAATGAAGAATTAGAAGTATTAAAACCAAGAGTGTTAGATTATTCTATTACCGATTTTATAAATGATGAAAAATATTCATCTAGTGATGATAGATATGATTATGTATATAATGATGATGTTCTTCCAGAAAAAGTATGGGATTTATATGGAGAGTATATGCCAATTCCAGGATTAGGTGATTCAATGGGTAGAGATTTTATATGGCATTCAGCAACATCTACACTTGTTGATGGTAAATTTGATTATAGTGCATCAAATTTATCAAATGAATTTGATAAAAATAATTCTTGGGTAGAAGGAGTAGAAGGATACGGAATTGGTGAAAAAATAACAGTGTATACTGCTAGATTATCAGAATTAGTATTGGGTAATATGATAGAAGGATACTATCAAAAAAATGGCTCAAGTGGAAATTCAATAAAAATGAAAGAACCTTATTACAATAAACTTCTAGGTATACTTATAGTAAATGGATATCCAAAGAATGAAGAATTATATAAAGCTAATTCAAGAGTTAAGAAAATGAAACTAACAATAGATGATGATAAAGAATATATGATAGAATTAGAAGACACGGCGAAGCCACAATTATTTGATGTGGATTATAAAACTATATATACAAAAGAGAAGTTTTATCCTATAAAATGTGAATTTGAAATATTAGAAGTATACGAAGGCGAAAAATACGAAGATACAGCAATAAACACATTATTAACAGGAATTGATACTAATTTTATCATTGGAGGCAGATAAAAAATTTAAAGATAAGAATAATAAAAACCTCGGAAGTAAATCTTCCGAGGTTTGATATTTGTTTTTTGTAATTATCTCTTTGTAAATTTCAATTGTTTAAAAATAAGTACTTTTAGAAGTTTTTGTATATTACAAAGTTATTATACAAAACGGCTTATAGCATCTTAAAACAGTTTAAATAAAAAAATACAAACTGAATCGAGATTATATTGATACTTAAAACTACAAAAGTTTTAGGTATCTTTTTTATTCTTAAAGCTATAAAATTTTATAATTTACATATTGAGTTAATTAAAATAATAACATATAATTCTACTATTAGATATTACATAATTAGCTTATAAAGATATTAAAGGAGGATTATCGTTTACTATGGAAAAGAAAAAGAATAATTGCATTAAAAGTTTTACTAAAGTATATATAATTATAGTTATCCTGATACTTATATCTATGATAATATTACTTTTTTTGAAATATCGATTAGATACTTATCCAGACAGAAAAGTAGATATAATCGCTTCAGAAATAATAAATGACTTTAAAAAGCCTTCATTTAAATGTTTTAATCGGATATAGTGATGGAGCGATATATATAGGATATGATGAAGATAGTAATTGGAACATTGTGTGCAATAATCTAAAAATAGATGGTAACTTTAAAATAGAAAATGCTAATAATGAACTGTATATGATTTGTTATTTATACAATAATTTAACAAATTCATCTTTTTATGATTTAGAAAAAGAATATTTATATAAAAGAACAATAGTACTAAATAGCTATGAAGGAAATATATATATAAACAGAAACAGAAATTGTGAAATGATTTTAAAATTAAATGATGAAGTGTATTTATGTGGAACCGTTTATAAAACTGGTAAAGACTATAAATACTATCAAACTTCAATAGATGATATCAATGAACTAGATGAATATGTTAAGTT
Source organism: Clostridia bacterium (assembly GCA_016290095.1). Lineage (GTDB taxonomy): Bacteria > Bacillota > Clostridia > TANB77 > CAG-508 > Scatovivens. The sequence continues at coordinate 174,800 of JAEESU010000019.1, read as the reverse complement.
CTTTGAAAATGAAGAACTACAAGATATTTTAAAAACAATGACTTATATGAAAGATTTTAAAGTATATAAATTAAATGAAGATAGATATTTAGAATTAGGGAATATAATTAAAGAAGAATATAATATAAGTTGTCTTTCAGATAATAAAAAAACTGATAAAGAAAATAGTGTTACACCAGAAGATGAGATTAAAATAGTAAACGATTATGAGGAAGAAAAAGCAATAATTTTTATTAATAAAGCTAAAAAAATATCATTAGATACTAATATGAAAGAATCATTTGATGGAATAGTTAATAAAAGATTTTTCGAAAGTAGTACTTTTAATGTTTATATTCAAAATAATATATCATGCTATGGTAATATTATTACTGAGAAAAATAATGATCATGAAATTCTTTTCTTTAATCACCTAAAGAGACTATATAATTCAGAATATTATGAGAATAAAGAAAATTCATTTATGGAATATAGAAACGTTGGTGAGTTAAATGGGTTCTTCTATACAGATGACGGTATAAGATTTTTTCATGATATATGTATTGATGAAGAGCAAGGATTATATATGTCTATAATGTGCTATGACCCTACTGGTAAAGAAAAGAATATAGATGCTAATAAATTGTATTATAGTGATAATTATCAGAAAATGTTGAACTCTATTAAAATAGAAGATATTACAAAAGATGATTATAATGATTACATGAAAAATCTTGATAAAATAGTAAAAGAAGAAGTAAAAAAACAATAAGGAAAAAAATAAAAGAAATCCTTTGTTCTGTAACAACAAAGGATTTCTGTAAGACTTTTCTTGATACTTCGAAAAGTGTTTGTAATTATCTCTTTGAGAATTGTGGTGCTTTTCTTGCTTTCTTTAAACCATATTTCTTTCTTTCTTTTGATCTTGGATCTCTTGTTAATAATCCATTTGATTTTAATAATGGTCTAAATTCACTATTTACATCTAATAAAGCTCTTGCTATACCATGTCTAACTGCTCCAGCTTGACCAGTTAATCCACCACCAACAACTTTAACTACAACATCATATTTTCCAACTGTGTTTGTAACAGCAAATGGTTGGTTAACTATAACTTTTAATATTTCTGAACCGAAATATTCATCTAAGTTTTTACCATTAACAGTAATTACACCTTTACCAGCTGTTAATCTTACTCTAGCTATTGATTCTTTTCTTCTTCCTGTTCCTTGGAATACTATATTTTCAGCTTTCTTTGCCATATTATTTTACCTCCCAAACTTCTGGTTTTTGAGCAGCATTTTCATGTTCATTTCCTGCATATACTCTTAATTTTTTAACCATTTTATTTCCTAATTTATTGTGAGGAAGCATTCCTTTAACAGCTAAGTACATAGCTTTTTCAGGAGTTTTTTCCATCATTACTCTTGCAGAAATTTCTCTCATTCCTCCAATATATCCTGAATGATGTCTATAAACTTTTTGGTCTAATTTATTTCCTGTTAAAACAGCATCTTTACAATTTATAATTATTACAAAATCTCCAACATCTTCGTTAGGTGTGAATGTTGGTTTATGTTTTCCTCTTAATAATTTTGCAGCTTCAGTAGCAACTCTACCTAAAGATTTGTCTGCAGCGTCGATTACATACCATTTTCTTTCAATTTCGCCTTCTTTTGGGCTATATGTAGTATTATTCATGGTACTAATACCCTCCATTTCAATTTTTAAATTTTCTAAATTATACTATATGAAATTCCTTGATTTTCTAATAACTACCGGGGAGAAGTTATTAAGCAAACATACAGATTTTCACATAATGCTTAATTATTTTAATACAAAAAACAGCAAAAGTCAAGCTTTTACTGTAAAAAATAATATTTTATTAAAAAATTAGGAGCCATGTCAGAGACAATGGCTCCTGGACGAAATGGGTGGATTACTCTTTTGATTTAAATGGCACAATGTTGTTCTTGAGATACGGATACACATATACGCCGTCAGAAATACGTTCAGCGTTATAGCCGTCTTCAATTCTACATGGCACAGGTTTGTATTCTGTTTCAATTGCAGGGCGTTTTTTATCCCAAATTGAGATGCAAACAAGAACCAGGTGAAAGACAGCATATGGCACCATATCCAGATAGCCAAAGCACGACGAATGCCATATGGTTGTATCTTCGATATAATACCAGTGATCAAAATTGTCGGTTATTAGCCAAACACAAATTGGCAGGGTCAAAAGGGAAAGAATACGTAATGTGACAATATAGCCGTACATGTGCCGCTGATCCAGAGTGTATGCCAACTTGTTGAGCAGACCCTTGATGGATGTTTTCGAAACTATGGTATGCCCTTTAAGAGCAAAAAACATAAAAACAGCTACCATGATAATCGAAATACTAGCCAGAATAAGAGTCATATACTCACAGGTAACATAGCTCGGGATGTCCAGTTCATAAAGATTCCACTTCATAAGTCATACCTCCATCTCATTCTTTAGTAGTTGATTGGTCTTTGTGAAAAAAATAATGATATCGTTAGTCGCAATTGCGACGTTATATGGGGGAATTTATTAAAAAGGCCATTAAGGCTCTTATAAAATAATTATACCATTTTCTGCACTTTTGGTCAATTTTGAAAAAGTACTTGCAAAATTGATATTTTATGATAGAATATAGCAAAAAGATGTTTGCTTTAAAAGGAGAAATAGTATGTTTGCATATATAAAAGGTTCATTAGAAGAAAAGGCTAATGATTATGTAGTAATAGAAACATGTGGAGTAGGATATAAAATTTTTATGTCAAATATTTCCATAAATAATATTGGCGATTTGGGAGATACTGTAAAAGTACATACATATTATCATGTAAGAGAAGATAATATTAGTTTATATGGTTTCTTAGCAAAAGAAGAACTTAGAATGTTTGAACTTTTAATCTCTGTAAGTGGTATTGGTTCAAAATCAGCTATAACAATTCTTTCAAATATCACTCCTGCAAGCTTTGCATTAGCTGTTATTTCAAACAATATTGAACTACTTAAAAAGATTCCAGGAATTGGTGCTAAAACAGCTCAAAGAATAGTTTTAGAACTTCAAGATAAACTAAAAGCACAGCAAAAAGAATTAATGGCTATAGAAGAGCAAGAAGAAATTATTAAAGCAACAAAGCCTACAGGAGAAAATGTTGATGAAGCAATGCAAGCTTTACAAATTCTTGGGTATAATAAAAGAGAAATCGAAAAAGCATTTGAGAAAATTGCTAATACAGATGTTAGTGTAGAAGAATTAATAAAGAAAGGTCTATCATTATTAGCAAGATAGAAAGGAAGTTTTATGGATTTAAATCAACCTCTAGCATATAGAATGAGACCAAAATCTTTAGAAGAATTTGTTGGTCAAGAACATGTTGTTGGAAAAGATAAATTGTTATATAGAACAATAAAAGCGGATAGATTATCAAGTTTAATCTTATGGGGACCTCCAGGTTGTGGTAAAACATCTCTTGCAAAAGTAATTAGTGAAACTACTAATTACAAATTTACAAAAATAAATGCTGTTACATCTGGTGTTGGAGATATTAAAAAAGCTATAGAAGAAGCTGATAATCCACTTTTAAATCCAAGTGGAAAATGCATATTATTTATTGATGAGATACATAGATTTAATAAACTTCAACAAGATGCACTACTTCCATTTGTGGAAAACGGAACAGTAATTTTAATAGGGGCAACCACAGAGAATCCTTATTTTGAGGTAAACAAAGCTTTAATCTCAAGATCTATGGTAATAAAATTAGAGCCACTTACAAAGGAAAACATTTTGCAAATTTTAAATAATGCATTAAAAAGTAAAGAGGGCCTTGGAAGTTTTAATATTAAAATTGCAGATAGCACATTAGAAACAATTGCAGAAATCTCAAATGGGGATGTAAGAACAGCTTTAAATGGTTTGGAAGTTGCAGTTTTAACAACTAAAATGAATTCGGATGGTGCAATAGAAATTACAGATGAAATTGCAAGTCAAAGTATGAATCAAAGAAAAGCAATGTTTGATAAAACAGGTGATAGCCATTATGATAACATAAGTGCTTTCATCAAATCTATGAGAGGAAGCGACCCAGATGCTACTGTATTTTATTTAGCAAGAGCATTAAATGCAGGAGAAGATCCGGTATTTTTAGCAAGAAGAATTGTTATTTCCGCTGCAGAAGATGTAGGTTTAGCAAACCCAAATGCTTTAGTTATTGCAACATCTGCAATGCAAGCAGTAACAATGGTTGGAATGCCGGAAGCCAGAATTATTTTAGCAGAAGCGGCTGTTTATAATGCAAGATCAAAAAAATCAAATGCATCTTATTTAGCTATAGACAAGGCTTTGTCAGATGTGGCAAATAAAGATACAGGTACAATACCAATGCATATTAGGAATGCTCCAGCAGAGGGAATGAGTGAATTCGGATATGGAAAAGGATATAAATATCCACACGATTATCCGGGACACTGGGTTGAACAACAATATTTACCAGACAAAATGCTTGGCACAAAATATTTTATAAAAGATGAAAATATTTCAGATGAATAAAAGTGGTAAAAGCCACTTTTATTTTTTGTATAAACAATTTTTAAAATTTTTACATTAATTAGAGAGTATAAGAAAAGTCAAAATGAAAAATAATAAATATATAAAAACATAAAGGAGGAATAAAATATGAACTTTTTAAAAGGTGTTGTATTTGGAACTGTCTTAACTGCTAGCACAATGATGATGTATTCTGAGAGTATTGATGCAGGTAAGAAAAAAATGATAAAAAAAGGCAAACAATTTGCAAGGAATATGTTTTGATTTTTGGGGACACCTTCCAAAATTAGCTTTCAAACTGATTTAGAAAGGTGTCCCCAAAAATCAATCTTGAATAAAAAAATTTTATATAGTAAAATTATTTTCAGAGGTATTATTATGAGAATAAAGACGCCTGAAGAGGAAAAACGTAGCAGAAAAGCAAGCTTTATAAAAGACATAATTTATATAGTTGTATTAGCAATTGTGGTTTATTTCTTTTTATATGGAATAATAATTGATAGAATTTTTAACAAATATGTTCCAGATCAAAGCTTATATGTTGAATATAATTTAGGTAAAGATCTAATTCCAGACCCTATTCAAAAAAATGTTCCTGAGGAGCATATTCCTTTGAAAATTAGAGGTGTTGATTTAGATGTAAAAAAACTTGCAAGTTATGATATTACTGGAAAAGTTGAAGCTATAAAAGAATACAATACAAATCCTGTGGCAAATTTTTTAAGTTTTGCTGGTGAAAATGTTTATGACTATATTTCTCCTATAGATTTAACGTTATCATGGGGAAAAGTTGCTTTGTATGAAAATTCAAATCATTTTTATAGTAATCAATATACTACTAATACATATAGAATGGTTATGAGCTCATGGGATGAAGTATTATCTGAAAAATTAGGAGATAATTATGTTAAAACACATTTTTCGAATAACCATTTAATTTCTTTAGATAAAGGAATTCGAGATGAATTTTCAAAAATAAAAGAAGGACAAATTGTTAGAATACAAGGTTATTTAGTTTATGTAGTTGATAGTAATGGCGGACATTGGGGACCATCAAGTTTAGTAAGAGATGATAATGGATGCGAAATAATATATGTAGAAAAGTTTATAAATATGGATGAAATTGCAAAACAAAGTCAAAGGTGATATAATATAATGTAGAAGCCTTTGGCTTTCTATTATATTTCCCATATATAACGCTGTACATCAGCTTTATATAATTCATTCTACATCACGATACGACAGGAGGAAAACACATGGAACGCATCATCATCCGGAGCCTGAAGTCGCTGAAGAAGCAGTCCTACGTTATCGAAGGACCCATCGAGGTGTATGTGCCTCAGGAGGACTGCTACAAAGTGGGTGTTTTTAATCCCACCTATGACCTTGAAGAGATTGTTCACTGCTACAGGATCATTGACCATGTCATCTGCTTCATTGAAGGTGACAAGATGTATGCCATCCCGGCGTGCAACAAGGTCAAAAAGATCCTTGACGCGAACCACTTCCACGAGGATTTCTCCATGAGGGTACCCTTCATCTTCGGCAGTTATCCGGTGCATAACACCGAAAGGTGGTCCGCTTTACTGCATTGGCAGTGTCACCGTATGAACATTGAGGCTGGTGAAGGACGTAGCCACAAGCGGAGCACCATGAAAGTGTAAGCGAGAAAGGGGAATATGGAGCGTGCGATTTCGCACGCTTCCTTTATTTTGTAAAAGACTAGAAAAAGTAGGATTGCAATGCTGAAATAAAGATGTTATAATATCATAGCAATTCTGTGTTGCATTTGAAAACACTCATATCTAAAATAGAAGGAGCGTGAACACATGAGTGGACAAGTTGAAATCATTGTACGGGATCTAAAATCGATGGAAAAAAATGCGATCAAAATTACTGGACCAATTGATGTGGTTGCGTATGACTATATCAATTCGACTTCTGTAATCGGCCGTTTCGATCCATCTGATGACTTAGATGAAGTGGACAATTGCTACCGCGAAGTGAATGATATTATTGCATTTGTTCATGGTGATGCTATGTATGTCATTCCAGCATGTGAAATTGTTCGTACAATGCTTCGGAAAAATGGATTCCATACTGATTCGTATCTGCACGTTCCGTTTATTTGGGGCGAATACCCTAAAGCGGAAAGCAAACAATGGGAAATGCTGAAAAATTGGCAATCTTTTCAGCTTGAAAAAGACCACATCCTTGAAGAAAAGAGGAGAAAACGAAACGGAGGATATAGATGGAAATCAATAGGATGATCACTCATAATTAAAAGGACCAGCTTGCTGGTCCTTTATATTATTCAATATCTGTTTCAAATTCGTCTTCGTTTGGACATGTTTTTATTTCATTTTCACAGTGTAAATCAACACCTTTTAAGCAATCTCCAGTTTTAGAGCATATTTTACATAGTTTAATATGTTTTACTCTGTTTACCCAAATTTGAATTGCATATGATTTATTTGGGCATAATGGTCCAAATACAAATTCCCCTTCTTTATCAGTAAAAGTATGAGAAACAGGTTTCCTTTCATCATGGCATACTTCTATTAATTTAACCACAGCATCTTCAATAGGATCACCATGTTGGTTTCTTAAAATTCCATAAACAACATTTCTATCATCTTCTGGAACTCTTATATCTAAATCAAATTGTTTTCCGGATTCTATAAATCCATCAATGTCAACAATTGTCTTTTTTTCATATTCCATAATAATCAATCCTTTCTAGAAATCTTTATAATAAAGTTTATGAAAAAATATTCTAATTTGTTAATGTATAAATATTGAAATTTTTTATTATAATTAATTGAAAGAATATTTTGACATTATGCTTTAAGTAACGTATAATAACTATGTCAAAAACTACTTTATTATGGAGGAAGTTTTATGAATGTAAATGAGCTTAGAAAAGAATACCCGGTTTTTTATTACAATTCATATAGAATTAGTGATGAAAACGATGTTATCAAAATAGATTTTGAATTTGAAATTGCAGGGCTTAGTAAGTTTAATCCTAAAATAGAAATATTAAAAAAAGATTTTCATTTTAAAGATATAAATACTAATATTGTAAAAAATATAGTTTTTAATATTGGAATGATAGAAGCAATTAGCTATTTTAAGGCTACATGCAGCCCTGAATTTGTTATAAAATGTGGTGCATTAGATGAATATCAAAAAAAATGGTATAAGAAACTATTTTTTCTTGGTTTAGGCGAGTTTAGATATATTAACAAAATTAATATAAAAGAAGATGAATTTATTAATTTTATTTCAAAAGGTGAAACTATAAAAGTTGAAGATGTAGAAGAAGGAAACGGAATTGTAATTCCAATTGGTGGTGGAAAAGATTCAAATGTTACATTAGAATTATTAAAAGATTATAGAAAAGATTCTTTAGCTTTTTGCATAGGAAGTAAAAAAGTATCTTTGGAATGTGCTAAAATAGCAGGATTTGAAGATAATCAAATAATAGAAATAAGAAGAATAATTGATAAAAACTTATTAAAATTAAATACAAAAGGATTTTTAAATGGACACACACCATTTTCTGCAATTGTTGCATTTACATCATATTTATGTGCTTATTTATTAAATAAAAAATATATATCGTTATCAAATGAGAGTAGTGCAAATGAGTCAAATGTTGAAGGAGAAAACATCAATCATCAATATTCTAAAACAATAGAATTTGAAAATGACTTTAGAGATTTTGCAGAAAAAGAACTAAAAGCAAGAGTAGAGTATTTTAGTTTATTAAGACCAATAAGTGAACTACAAATTGCAATGCTATTTTCAAAAATAGAACAATATCATCAAGTATTTAAAAGTTGTAATGTCGGAAGTAAAGCAGAACCATGGAAATGGTGCTGTAATTGTCCAAAATGCTTGTTTGTATTCACAATTTTAAGTCCATTTTTATATAAAGAAAAATTAGTAAATATTTTTGGAGAAGATTTATTTGAAAGAGAAGATTTACTTAAAACATTTATAGAACTATGTGGTTATGGAGAAACTAAGCCATTTGAATGTGTTGGAACATATAGTGAAATAAAATATGCTATTACGAAAACAATCGAAAAAAATGAGAAATTGCCTTATTTACTAAAATACTATAAAGATAATTTTGAACTTTCTAAAGAAGAAATGCTAAATTATTATAATAAAGAAAATAATTTACCAAAAGAGTTTGATACTATTTTAAGAAGAAAAATAGAGGGAAAATAAATGATAGAAAGATTACTTAAATTTTTAGAAGATAAAAAAATATTGATTTTAGGCTTTGGCATGGAAGGTGAATCAACATATAGATTTTTAAGGAGAAATTTTCCGGAAAAGAATTTATATATTGCTGATAGAAATATAAATCTTTTAGCAAATAGAGTAGATTTAATGGAAGATCCATATGTTGAAGTATCTTTAGGCGAAGACTATTTAGTCGGAATAGAAGAATATGATTTAATAGTTAAAGCTCCAGGAATTTCATTTAAAAATGTTGATATAAGTGAATTCAAAGATAAAATAACAAGTCAATTAGAATTGTTTTTAGAATATGCAGATGTTTTTTCTGTAGGAATTACAGGAACAAAAGGAAAGAGTACTACTAGTACATTAATTTATAAAGTATTACTAGACCAAGGAAAAGATGTGTTTTTGCTTGGAAATATAGGTGAGCCAATATTTAACGATATTGAAGATTTTACAGATAAAACAATTGCAGTAATCGAGATATCTTCACATGCATTAGAATATGTAAAAAAATCAACAAATATAAGTATTTTATTAGATGTTTATGAAGAGCACTTAGATCATTATAAAGATTTAAATGCATATGTTACTGCTAAATTTAATATAGCCAAATTTCAAACTAATGATGATTACTTTATATATAATTATGATAATAAATTAATGAATGAATTTAATTTTAAACATAAACCAAATGATTATGCTATTTCCGTAAGTGAAATTCCAAATACAAAAAATAAAGTAACTATAAATGGTAATTATATAAATTGTAATGGAAAAGACGTAATGAATATTCATGAAGAAATGAATTTAAAAGGTGAGCATAACCTAAATAACATCATGTTTGTATTTGCTTTATTAGATATTTTAAAATTAGATACACAAAAAGCAATAGAAACAATTAAGGATTTTTGGCCATTAGAACATAGAATGGAATATTTTGCAAATATTGATGGAGTAGATTATTACAATGATTCAATTGCAACAATTCCAGAAGCCACAATCAATGCGATTAAATCAATAAAAAATGTAAATACATTAATAATTGGTGGAAATGATAGAGGAGTAAATCTAACAGAATTAATAGAGTTCTTAAAGCAATGCCAAGTTGAAAATATAATATGTTTGCCTAAAACAGGTGAATATATTTATGAATCATTACAAGGAATAAATAAAAATATTTATTTTTATAACAAATTAGAAGATGCTGTAAAAAAAGCAAAAGAAGTAACTAAAAAAGGTACTTCTTGCATATTATCACCAGCAGCTTCAAGTTATGGATATTTCAAGAATTTTGAAGAAAGAGGAAGATTATATAAAGCCTATGTTATTAACAATAATTAACATAATTAAAAATAGGTTTACAGATAATTAGTTTACGAATAATTGCTTTTAAAATGGAAAAAAAGCAAACAAAACTTGTAAAAAAATACAAAAAAATGTAAAAAAAGCCAATTTTATGTAGACAACAAACGAAAAATGTGCTATAATTAAAGTGTTTTTAGGGAAAAACGAATGCACATTATATAAGATACTATAGATAAATTTTAAGGAGGAATTAAAATTGAATACAAATTATTCAGAAAACAATCACTTAGTATTAGTAGGAAAAATAGTAAGTGATAAAAGTTACAGTCATGAAATTTACGGAGAGAAATTTTATGTTTTTAATCTTGAGGTAGTTAGATTAAGCTCAACTGTAGATATTATCCCAATTACAGTTTCAGAAAGATTACTTACAGGATTAGATTTAGAAATCGGAAAGAAAGTTACAGTAGAAGGACAATTTAGATCTTATAACAATTACGAAAATGAAAAAAACAGATTAATTTTAACAGTATTTGCAAAAGAAATTATTGAAACAGAAGAATTAGAAGAAGACAAAGAAGAAATTACAAATGAAGTAACTTTAATAGGTTATATATGTAAAAAACCTATTTATAGACAAACTCCATTTGGGAGAGAGATTGCAGATGTTTTATTAGCAGTTAATAGAGCATATAACAAATCAGATTACATACCAAGTATTGCTTGGGGAAGAAATGCAAGATTTTGTCAAAACATTGAAGTTGGAACAGAAGTAAAAATTACTGGTAGAATTCAATCTAGAACTTATGAAAAGAAACATGAAGATGGAACTAGCGAAACTAGAGTTGCATATGAAGTTTCAATTGCAAGCATGGAAATAGTAGAAAAAGATGAAGAAGAATCAGAAGAAACTTCAGAAGAAGTTGTTTAATACATATTAAAATGTTTATATAAATTTTAGCAAGTTATATAATGTCCGCGTACTAACTAGAGTTGGTATGCGGATGTTTTTTTGTAAAAAAATATGATAGTTTACTTGAGAAAATAAATGAAAAATGGTATAATTAAAGTGATGGGGTTAATCAAAAAAAATTCACTCATTTTATAGGAGATATTTATGGATAATAATGATAATTCTTTGTTATCAACACAGTCAAATGATGATTCAAAAGAAGTGAGAAATGGTCACAAAGTAGAAAATGAAATAAGAAAAAATATAAAGAAAATAGGTAAGAAAACTGCAAGTAAGGGAAAACTTATTGCAGCTTTTAAACCTGTTATTTTTTTTATAATTGTTGCTATAGTAATAATAGTTATATTAATAGGAATTATTATGTTTTTTATAACAATTCCTGGAATGGCAATTGGAAACTTAAAGAAAGTATTTAATGAACTCGGAAATTATGTGGCAGCTTTTTTTGGGGCTGATGTTAATTCTCAAGTTGATTCAGATCAAATATTTAACACATTAGATTATATAGAAGATATGGGATATGATTTAAAAGGATTTGGATTTTTAACTGATTATTACTCTGATAATAAAGATAAAAGTATTGTGGAAGCGCTAGATGATAAATACAAGAATGATTATAAAGTGGATAGTGATGCTGGCGTTGTTAGAAGTGCAGATGGAAATGTAATTTTAGCAAAATCAGATTTTATATTCACATATATTTGTTCTGATAATTATGCTTATACTTTAAAAAATACTAATTTGGTAACAGAAGGTGAAGGACTTTGGGGAAAAATTTTTGGAGGCATTCAAGCATTAGTTTATAAACTACATAATTTCTTTTTCTATAAATTAGATAATTTATTAGGAATAACGAAAGCGGCTCAAGATGCTTGGGGCAAAGGACTAATAAGTATTTATTATCAAGGAGGACAAGTAGGAGAAAAAGGAGATTTATTTTCTGAAGGAATATTTAATTTCGATACTGTTAGAATTGATACAGGAAAAAGACAATTGATACTAAAAAAAGGTGAGTTATTTGGAAATAATAAAGAAGTAAAATACAATTTGGAAAATTGGACAGGTAGATATGGAATGCCTTTGGAATTCTTATTATCTGTACATATAGCAACTATGATGCCAGATTTAGCATATGATATGGCTACCGCATTTCCAACAAATGTTAATATGATTTTAAATCCTGTGGAACATAATGGAAATAAGGAATATCAACCATACATATCTGAAGTAGTAAATCATTGGTATAGAGATGTATATTTTGTTATTAATCAAGATACATTTGCAGATAAAAATATTGATGTAATAGATTATGATTATGATTACCAAGCAACATTTAAAGAGAGATGGACATTATACGAAACATATGCAGAAAACGATATTAACTCAGGTTATAAAGAATATGCTAAAGAAAATTATGGCAATTTTAAACTATATATTTTAAATGATGCTGGAGAATATATTTCTGCTCAAGAATTAGGTGAAATAGCGAACAACCCTAAAGTAACATTAGATATTAACAATGATTATATTTATTTAGGTACAAGTGAAGAAGCAAAAGATGATAATATTATAGTTAGTAAAAAAGCAGTTTCACTTGATATTACTGAAGATGAAACATTTGAAGATGTGAAATGGAATAAGATTGGAAATAATTGGACTGCTTATAAAATTGTTGAGCGTTGGGATGGAGATATAAAACAAGTTGGAGAAGGTTTGAGAACAGAAACAAATCCTAGAATCAAAAAAATGTTTTTGAAAAATACATATTTTAGATATGACGGTGGTAAAAATACAGCTGAAATAATTACAGCATTAAGAAAGAAAATAAAAAAAGACTATTTCTCAAATAATATAAGTGAGTATGGAGCATTAAATGCACTAACTACAACTGGATATGAAATGATAAATGGATACAAGGTCCCTAAAACATATGATTTTACAGCTGAAAGTGGATTTAATAGAGAATATACATCAACAGAGTTAAATTTGGATGATAAGTATAAAGGATCATATAGAGATGAAAATGGAAACGTAATAAGAATAGATAAAAAATATAAAGTTTCAGATTATATTGGTCAAGTTTCCTTAAATCAAGACTCTCTAAATGCATTTACAATGCTAGAAAATATGCATACTTTAGATGCAGATTATATATATAGGGATTTTAAAGAATTAATAGTTGAATTAGGATATTTTAAAAAGGAAGAATTAACTAGTGAAACACCACGTCTTCTTGAATGGCCAATACCAAAAACTGCTTCATTAAATTATCCTGAAAGAGGAATTGATAAACGAGAAAATGAATATGGAACTACAATTCATTCAAAAGGTGATATTGATGCATATAAAGCATATGCTGGAACTAAAATATTAGATACAATTCCAACAAAAATAGATGTTCATTCTCCTGATTTAACAAAAAGTGGATTTTATAAAAGAGCAACCGGAGAAGTAAGAAGACCAGATGGTTCATATTTACCAGTTGCAGGAGATATGTTCATTATTCAAACTGAGGCAGCTGACTATAAGATAAATGGAACAAATGATAAGATAGCTGAAAACGCCAAAAAAATGTGGTTTGATATGGCAAATGTAACAGATCAAATCCCATACAAACAAGCTACAAGTGGATTTGCATCAACATTTAAGGAATCATTAAAGGATTCTTCAAAGAGAAATGTTAATGATGCTGTATTTGTGGCATGGTTACTAAAAAACATGGGAATTGATGTTGAAGAAGTTATAAAAAAATTAGGTGATATAAGACATCCAGAAGGAAGATATTGGGAGAAGTTTGAGGGCGATTGGACAAACCCTCATCATATAGCTAGACTTTGTGTTGAAAGCTTAGGAGGACAAATTATATATACATACAAAGAATTACAACCAGGGGATATAATGGCATATGTATATTCTGATGATGGTGAAAAAATTGAACATATAGATGTTTTAGGAGAACAACATCTTGATGGCTCATATTCTACATATGGATGTGGAGTTATTCCTAGTATTGGTGAAACAGAAGCCCAAAATATGATTGATGAAGATACTTTCATTAAGTTACCATTGTGTTTTGGCATTAGAATTTCAGAAGATGGATTTGAAGGTTATTTAGGAAATGAAATGGTTGTTTCACCAGTAACCGGAATTTTACTAGAATATGGTACATATGATCCAAATTCAGAAACAGGAAAAGATATTGATAGTATTACAAAGGAGCCATACAGAGTAAATACAGATATAAAATATGGTACAGACATAGCAGGTATTGAGAAAGTTGAAAGAGGAGATATTGTTTCAGATAAGGTAGGATATGCAAAAATTTTAGTTCTAGATATAGAAAACTATTTATATTTGGAACAATCAACTGCAAATAGATGGAGCAATAAATCAACTGATGCTCAAGGAAATATAGTAATTGACGGTACTAAAAAATCAAATAGTTTAGTAACACATAATAACCAGTTTAGAGAAGAATTAATAGATGATGATGATTCTACAGCAGTTGCAAAAGTTGTTGGAAACGTTGATTATAGCAGTTATGATCCTTCTACAAAATGGAATAAAACAGATCAAACAGTATATGCATATAAAGAGTTTACTGAAAAGTATGAAAGTGCCGGAATAGCGGGAAATATAGTTATTGTAGATGGATTTGTTTGTGAATCTCCTGATGAAAAACTTGTAGATATAACTAAAAATATACCATACGAAAATGATTTAGCAAGAAAGAATGCCTCTAAAATTACAATTGAAAAAAATGATAAGGGAATTGGTTATAAAAATATCACACCGTCAAATTTGGAAAATCCAACAATTCAATTACCAAGCCAATACATTGAAGATGAGTACTATGATTTAAATAGTGAAAAGGCAATGAGTAAAAATAAAGCTGAAGTAATGATTAAATATTTAGCAGCTCACTCAATTTATATAGAGGATGTTTATGATGAAATAGGAAAAACAAATATTAGTCCATTAATTTTCATAAAAGAAGGTACTATATTAGGTAGAACAATGACAGATAAAGAATTACTTGAATCTTCTGATTTTAGAGCTGGCAAATATGGTACTTATGAGCAAAATAGAGAAGTATCACTTAATATTAAAAAAGATGGGGAAGATAAAATAATAGGAAATTATTTGAGAGTAATGATGAGAGACAAAGACAAAACTGTTGTTGAAGATGTAGAAGATTACTATAAATTAGGAGCAAAAGAAGAGTTTGATTGGTTTTCATTATTACTATGGGAACCTCATGAAGCAGGAGGAGTAGATATTGATCTTGAAGGACCAGAGTGTTTTGATAGTTGTACGCCTGGAGAATTAGCTGTTGGTATAGCGCAATGGACAGACTTATTAATGCATTATCAAAGAAGAGATGGAAATGGAATTAATGCCCTTCTAAAAAGAATGGTAAAAAATGATTACGATTTATGTTGGCCTTTAGAAGATCAAATAATGGATAATTTAAAAAGATGGAGATTATCTACAGGAGATGGTTTACCACCAACGTATAACTTACAATGGATATCAAATCAATTTTGTGATGGTGAATATTGGGATGGAGACTTTCCTGGAATGCTAGGAAGATATGATCATGACATTGTTGTAACAACACCTAGTCCTTCTCATCCAGATGGATATGGACATTGGGAAGTGGATTCAAATGGAAACAGAATATTTATCCCAGATTCGTTAAAGTTTGTACATTGCAGATATACAGGTAATGAACATGCAGAAGTTAGACAAAGACTAAGAAAAAGCGATTTACAGCTTGCATTAACTAAAGTTTGCAAAATGGATAGAGAGAAGTTCTTTAGAATGCAGAGACAATTTGCAAAAGAATGCTTTATAGAGCCAACGATAATGTTACATCCATGGTTACTTGATAGACCAATAAGTGTATTAGGAGTACTATTACACTGGGTAGATGGTAGTGGAGATTATGAAATGAAATGGCTAAGAAAAGAAATGACAGATGAAGAAATATTGCTATATGTTAGAAATGGATTTGCAAGATTAAGAACAACAATGAGTGATCCAACAAATGATCCTAATAGTGGTAGAGCATGGAGTGAACCAGAAATAGCATTTAAGTTATTAGATGGTACAATTACAAAATATATAGTTGAAATATGGGTTAGAACAGGAAATAGTAAAGCTTTAACAGAAAATGGAGTAGACTATAGATAAAAAATTTAAATAAAAAAAGGTATTAATTTAACTTAATGAATTAGTGCCTTTTTTTATTTCCGTAAATAAATTTTTGTTTTACTATGTATTTTTTTTCACTTATTTGATATAATCATTTCAACTTTAAAATAAAAGGGGTAGACATGGAAAACGAAAATATAGAATTGCAAAACGAAGAAGTAGAAAAAGATAATAATGAAGTTATAGAAGAGATTCAAGAAGAAAAGAAAAACATAGAAAAAGAAGTTAAGCAAAAGAAAAAAAGAGCATTTATTTTTAATTTTATGGCAGTAATATGTATTGCTTTATATGCAATAGCAATATCTCCAAAAACATTACAAAATGATACTTTCTATACAGTAACAATAGGTGAGTACATTTATAATAATGGAATAGGAGATTTAACTACAGATATGTATTCTTGGCATGAATTACCATATACTTATCCTCACTGGCTATATGATTTTGGAATGTTTTTAGTATATAACAAGTTTGGACAAGCAGGTATTTATGGTTCAACAATGGTATTGGCTGCGATTTTAGGAATATCAGTTTATGCATTATGCTGTAAGAAATCTAAAAACAGATTAGTTTCATTTGTATTAACAATTGGAGCATGTTTTGTACTAAAAAGCTTTATAGCAGCAAGAGCTCAGCTTGTTACTTTTATTATTTTTGCATGGACAGTATTAGCTATAGAAAGTTTCCTAGAGACCAAAAAAGTAAGATATGCAATTTTACTTATTCTTTTCCCATTACTTATTGCAAACTTACATTGTGCAGTTTTCCCATTTTATTTTGTATTGTTTTTACCATATATTGGTGAATATATATTAGTTTCTTTAGAAGATACAGACTGGGATTTTAAATTATATGCATTAATATTAAGAATAAAGAAAAAGCTTACTAGAAAGCCAGAAAAGAGAGAAAAATTAGAAGAAAAATATAATAAAGTTAAAAATTCTAAAGAAGAAAGAAAAATTAAAAGAGAGAAAATCAGAGAAAATCCATATAAAATCAAGGCAACTAAAAATCATGTAGTTTTACTTTTAATGATTATAATGATTATTGCAGGTGCAACAGGGTGTATAAACCCAGCAGGAAATGGAGCATATACTTACTTATATAAAACTATAAAAGGAAATACAACAAGTTCTATTAATGAACATTTACCATTAACACTTGTTGATAATGATGAATTTTGTGTTGCATTAGTTATATTATTAATTGTTTTATTATTTACAGATTCTAAAATTAAATTGTCAGATTTATTTATGCTAGCTGGAATAACATATTTATCATTTAAATCCAGAAGACAAGTTTCAATGTTTGCAATTTTCTGTACGCCAATTCTTGCAAGTTTAATTGCTCAATTTATTGATAAATATGATAAAGAGTTGTTTGAAAAAATTGAAAAATATTATTCTGAATGGTTTGGCGTAGTAATAATGGTTTGCTTATTTGTAATTTGGGCAACTAATTTAATAAAACCTACATTAAATTCAGATTATGTAGATGCTTCATCATATCCAGTAGAAGCTTCAGAATGGATTAAAGCAAATTTGGATGTAAAAAACATAAGATTATACAATGAGTACAATTATGGAAGTTATCTTCTTTTTAAAGGTATACCAGTATTTATAGATTCAAGATGTGATTTATATACACCTCAATTTAATGGTACTTATGTTAAAGAGGGAAAATACTATGACGGAAGAGATATTTTCTCAGATGCAATTAATATTGCCGGATTAGGAGTAAACTATGTAGATAAATTTGAAGAATATGATGTATCACATATTATACTATATAGTAATTCAAAACTTGCAATGGTTTTAGAAAGTGATTCTAATTATAAAAAATTATATGATCAAGGAAATTTTAAAATATTTGAACGTTTAGAAGCTACTATGCAAAATGATTAGGAGGTTCTAATTGAAAAAGAAAAAAATTTTAATAATTATATTAATTGTTATAAGTATTATTGTTTTAGATCAGCTTTCTAAATGGATTGTTGAAAAGAATTTTATTGATCAATCTGTTGGAAACAAAGCAATTGCCATAGAAGTTACAAATAATACTGGAATGGCATTTGGATTTAATGAAGGTAACATAAAAAATATAGGACTTGTTGCTTTTACTTTAATAATTGTTTTCCATTTTGTTATTAAACAGTTTGAACAACTAGATTATAAAACCACTGTTGCAATTTCATTTGTAATAGGTGGTGGAATTGGGAACTTGATAGACAGAATAATAAGAGGAAGTGTATTAGATTTTATTAGAATATTTAATTTTCCAAACTTCAATGTTGCAGATACATTTGTTGTTACTGGATGGATGCTTATAGTAATATTTTTAGTAATTTATACAAGAAGTGGAGAGAAGGAATAGTGCGAAATACAGTTAGGATTCTTGGAGTCGATATTGATAATATAAATACCGATGAAGCAGGACAAATAACTAAAGAACTAATTGAAAATAGTAATAAAAATTGTAAAATTATAGTAGCTCCTAATACAGAGTTTATTATGATGGCACAAAAGGATGAAGAATTTTTTAATATTTTAAAACAAGCAGAACTTGCAACACCAGATAGCGTAGGGGTTACAATTGCTGGAAAACTTCAAAAAAAGCCTTTTAAACAAAGAATACCAGGTCAAATGTATTTTAGGAAGGTCTTAGAAGTTGGAGAAAAAGAGGGATGGACTTTTTACTTATTAGGAGGTAAAAATGAAGTTCCAGAGCTTGCAGTAGAAAATATAAAGAAAATGTTTCCAAATATAAAAATTGTTGGATATCATGAAGGTTTTTTTGAAAAAGACTCTGAAGAGGATGTAATAAAAGAGATTAATAATCTATCACCAAATGTTCTTTTTGTTGCAATGGGAGCTCCAAAACAAGAAAAATGGATTTACAAACATAGAAATGAACTAAAAGTGGATGTTGCTGCAGGGCAAGGTGGAACATTTGATTATGAAGCAGGAAGAATAAGAAGAGCTCCAAGATTAATTCAAAAATTAGGAATAGAATGGATTTGGCGTTTAATCTTGCAACCTTCTAGAATTATTAGAATGATGGTATTACCAGTTTACTTATTTAAAATTATTTTTACAAAAGATATGACAAAAGGAAAATTTGATAAATAGGTGACTAAAATGGAAAAAATGGAATATGAGATTACTCCTGAATTTGTTGGTTTAAGAATAGATAAAGCAATTTCTGATAAAGACAAAATGCTATCTAGAGTAGCTGTTCAAAGATTAATTGATGAAGAGAAAATATTAGTAAATGGAAAAAAAATAAAATCTTCATATAAACTTAATTTAGGAGATAAAGTTTTAATTGAAAAAGAAGAACCCAAAGAAATTGAGTTAAAAGCAGAAAACATACCATTAGACGTTGTTTATGAAGATAGTGATATTTTAGTAATTAATAAACAAAAAGGATTAGTTGTTCACCCAGGTAATGGAAATCCAGATGGCACTTTAGTAAATGCAATTATGGCGTATTGTAAAGATAGTTTATCTGGAATTGGTGGAGAAATTAGACCAGGTATAGTACATAGAATAGATAAAGACACATCAGGACTTTTAATTATTGCTAAAAATGATAATGCTCATATTCATATGAGTGATCAGATTAAAAACCATGAAGTTAAAAAAACATATATTGCATTGGTAAGAGGAAACTTAAAAGAAAATCAAGCAACAATAGATATGCCAATTGCGAGATCTACAAAAGATAGAACCAAAATGGCTGTTTCAAAAGATGGAAAAAAAGCTGTAACACATTTAAAAGTATTAGAAAGATTTGATGGTTATACCTTGTTAGAAGTAAATATTGAAACAGGAAGAACACATCAAATTAGAGTACATTTATCACAAATAGGATTTCCAATTGTTGGTGATAGTGTATATTCAAATGGTAAAAATCCATTTGGAGTTGAAGGTCAAATGCTACATAGTATGAGGCTGGAGTTCAAACATCCTGTTAATGGAAAGGATATGAAATTAGAAGCGAAAATTCCAGAATATTTTGAAAATGTTTTAAAAGAATTAAGAGGAAAATAAATGGAGAAAATTAGGCTACAAAAGTTTCTAGCAAGTAGTGGAGTGGCTTCTCGTAGAAAATGCGAAGAATATATTTCAGAGGGTAGAGTTAAAGTAAATGGAGAAGTAGCTGAAATAGGTACTAAAGTTGATCCGGAAAATGATGAAATTATATTTGATGGTAAATTGTTAGATAATAAGACTGAAAAAGAATTTACATATATTTTACTTAATAAGCCAATTGGAGTAGTAACTACTGCAGAAGATCAATTTAATAGAGAAACAGTTTTAGATATAGTTAAAGTAAAACAAAGAGTAGTTCCAGTTGGAAGATTAGATATGTATACATCAGGAGCTTTAATATTAACAGATGATGGTGATTTTATTTTTAAAGTAACACATCCAAAACACGAAATAGAAAAAACATATACAGTTACACTAAAAGGTATAGCAGATGAAAATGACATTGTCAAATTGAGAGAAGGCGTAGAAATTGATGATGTATATATTACTAAACCAGCTAAAGCTAGAATCATGAAAATAGACAAAGAAAAGAACATTTCAAGAGTCGAAATTGTAATTCATGAAGGAAAGAATCGCCAAGTAAGAAAAATGTGTGAAGCAATTGGGAAAAGAGTATTAGCTCTTCATAGATCAAAAATTGGACCAATTGGAGTAAAAGATTTAAAAATTGGAACATGGAGATACTTAAAGAAAACTGAAGTTGAAAAGATATTAAATTAAATAATTTAAGATACGAAAGAGGAGAGAAATATGGAATATCAAAAATTTATTCCAGAAGGTTGGGAAGAAACCAAAGATGAATTGCAGAATGTAGACATACAATCTGCATTAAAAAATGGAGATGTATTGCAGGGATATGTTGACAGTTGTGATTCAAAATACAATCTACATATCAATCTCGGAAATAATATAAATGGAATTATACCGAGAAATGAATTAGAAGGAATCAATGTTGATGAATTTGGATTTTGTAATCCAGGAATTTGCAAGAATAAAGTAAATCATTTTGTTCAATTTAAAATTAAAGAAGTATATGATAATCAAAATGTTATTTTATCTAGAAAGAATGTTCAAACAGATGCTTTACAATGGGTGAGAAATGAGCTAAAACCAGGGATGGTTGTAAACGGTATAGTAAAAAATATGAGAAAGTTTGGAGCATTTGTAGAAATAGGTGGAGGAGTCGTAGGGCTTCTTCATATAGAGGATATTTCGGTTTCTAGAATAAAATCTCCAGAAGAAAGATTTTATATTGGACAAAAAATAAATGTTATGATAAAATCTATAGATATCGATGAAAACAGAATTGTTCTGTCATATAAAGAATTGCTTGGAGACTGGGATGAAAACATAAAAGACTTTACAGAAAAAACAGTTGTACAAGGAATTGTAAAAGAATCTGATAAATTTAAAAATGGAATATTTATCGAGCTAAAACCTAATTTAGTTGGCCTTGCTGAATATAAAGAAGGCGTAGAATATGGACAGAAAGTAAATGTTTTCATTAAAAAAATTATAAAAGACAGAAAAAAGATTAAACTTTTAATCGTTTAAAGGAGGGATTTTTTAAGATGGTAGAAGATGAAGAAATTAAAACTACCGTTTCTCCATTCGCTATTAGGGAAGGAGAAATTAAAACATTTGATGGCAAAGATGGATATGTTTCAATAAACCAAATTATCCATAAAATTAATTTAGGCCATATAACAGATGTTCACTTCAAAATATTAGATTTGATCAATGAGTTTGAATTTTTAACCTCAAGACAAATCTATCAATTACTTGTTCATAAGGGAGTAGAAATTAAGTCACAAGACAAGCTTAATACTAAACTAGAACAATTAATTAAAACAAAAATTTTAACTAGATATTATTTTACTTCTGAAGAAGGTAAAGGAATATATAGAGTTTATTGCATGGAAAAAATGGGTAAGTATTTGCTTAATTCTAAAGAGGTTGAGTGTAAATGGCAACCTACAGATAATACAAAACCTGTTTCAATGATAAAGAAAAGATTAGCAGGAAATCAAGTAATTATCGCTTATATGAGAAAATCTAAAAACTTTGATAGTTATAAAGTTAGAACAGCTATTACTGCAAAAATGAATGGAAAGTCATTTAAAGGTCATGGTGAAGTAAAAATAGCAAAAGGTGGAAAAGCACTAAGCTTAATTTTTGAATGTATAAGAAGAGAAGATGACTGGGAAAATAAATTAACAGAAAGAATGAATCTTTATAAAGATTTTCTTGATAACTTTGTTCAATTTGATTCTGGTTATCAAACAAGACCACAACTTATTTTAGTTTGTGAAGATGAAAAACATATGGTAGAAACTTTTAAACAAATGGTCAAGAAAGATGTTTGCCCAACAGGAAGTAAAGTTTACTTCACTACAGATTTAAAACAAAATTCTGAAAGTCTAGATAAGAGCTTAACAGAATTTGTAAAGAATGAAGATACAGGAAAGTTCTCAGCAGTAAATGTAGAATTCAAAATACTTGAATAAAAAATAAAAAACTTCGTAAAATAAAAGGAGATGATTTATATCATCTCCTTAATTAATTATTCATCATTATTATTACTATTATTAGCATTGTAATTTGTTATTGCATTTTCACTATCAAAGCTATAATTTAATCCGGTATCATTATGTTTAATTGGATCTGTATCATTTGGATTATTAGGTGTTCCTGTAAAACTTACATTTTTTAAATCAAATTTATCATTTTTACTATTATGTACTGCTGAATCATTAGATTGATTACTAGAATATTTTGCAAAGTTGAATGTTTTAATTTTTTGTTTTTCTTTATATCTTGATTCTAGGAAATCAACTTTTCCATCGCCGACAATTGTTGCTCCTTTAATATCTTTTGTTTTATAAATGATTGCTTTGAATTTTAATGATTGTACCTTACCAGCTTTGTAACGTGAGATCCAGCTCCAATAAATATTTTTATAGTTTTCATCATATTTACCATCTCTAGTATGATAATCATGCTGGAATGTCCAACGTCTCTTTAGACCAAATTCTTTTTCCCACCAATCATTGTCTTCAGGTGTGTTATTACCAAATACAATTTTAGTTGTACAGTTGGCTAAAATTGTTTGTCTATAACTTGATTCACTTTCATCTTTTACACCAAATTGATATAAGTTTTGACCAGAAATAATAGCACCAACTCTATATTTTCTATATAATGTGAATATTTCTTCTGTTGCTTTACAAATAAATGGAGGAAATTCATCTATATACAAGAAGTGAGGAATTCTAGTTTTTTCATTTCCTGGTCTTGATAATACAGATTGTTGCATTAATAGTAAGAAGAATAATCCAAAAGCTTTATGAGCACTAGGACCTAAATCTCCTCTACGTGTACATGCAAATATTACTTCACCATTTTTAAGTGCATCATCATAATTTATGTTATTTGTTCTATTACATAATATATTTCTAACTCCAGGATTTCTTAGCATGTTCTCGATTTGAGAAGCAGTTGCTTGTAAAAATGTTCCCAATTCATCACGCTTAGGTGCTGTTGAGTAGAAATTCTTTTTGAAATATGTAAGTTGTATTTTATATTTATCTGCCAAATCTGGATACTTTTTCATTGTTTCAGCAGTTTTTTCAACTAAATCAAAGTCACTAATAAGATCTAGCAAATCTTCCAAATTAGGAAGTAGACCTTCGTGTTCTCTAGGATAAACTTCTTTTAATAAGATTACTAAGTTTTCTATTGCTTGTATAGAAATATTTCTCATAAATGATTCATCATGTGATGAGTTTACATCAAAGTATAATCTTCTAACAATAGAAGAAATTGCAATAGATGTTTTTATTGGATCTGTATATGCAAAAGGATTTAGGCCTTTTGAGTTCATATCATTTGGATCTACTAAACTATATTTAATACCAAAATTGTCTGCTACTTCTTGCACATGAGAAATTGATTCAATATCAGGTGCAATATATGTAAGACCAATATCTTTATAAACTGAATTACTACTTTCAGCATTATATGTAAGATTTGCAAAATATGTTTTAAATATTTTTTCTTTATTTCCTTTAGGTTTTAACATTGATAAAGAAAAATTAGAGTTTATATATTCATTTGAGTATGGAGAATCTAATGTTGCTATATTTGTTTTTAATGCTGTAAAACCTAGTTCTTTCGCTGTTTCTCTAAAGAAGAATTTTTTCTCTATATCTCTTGCAATCATAGGTTCATAAATCATAGAAGTTTTTCCAGATCCAGATACACCTACAATTAAAGTTGAATCAAATCTTCTAGATTCTGGTATATAAATTGCTTTTCCAGTTTGATTATCTCTACAGATAAACATTTCACAAGTATATGGTCCAGTACCAATTTTTTTGTTTGATAAATCTATACCACCATAGTCACCAATTGACTCTTTAATAAATAATGTATCATTAACTGTTAAGTATAACCATTTAAATAGTGGGTAGAAAGAAACTATTGGTACATACCAAGCAAATGCTGAAAAGGCAGGTCTTATTAAATCCATGAATGTTGTTATTATATATGAATAATTTGGAACTGAGAATAACAAAAGCCATCCTAACCAGTTAACCCACTGTATAACCATTGATGCGAATATAATATATAGTGCAACTACATAAACGTATAGTAATCTAACTTTTGTGTCTTTGTCTTTTGCAAATTTTGATGCATATGAAAAGTAAAAAGCAAAGACTGTACAAGCATATGCTAAAGTATACTTAATAGGGCCCCAATATGCAACTGATATACCTGAGAAAATCATAAATAATATTTCTACAATTCTATCAATACATATATAGGCAGATATTAAAGTAAGAACATATGTCGCAAATGTATTTCTGTCGGTTTTTAACTTCTTTAAAAACTTATCTATATATTTCATAATAATAAAACCTTCCTATAAACATAGTTATACATATATATTATCTTACAAAAACGGAAAAAAATCAAGTGTTTTAAGCAAAAAAAGCTCATTTCTCTAAGGAAAAATGTATTTATTTGATTAATGAATATCAAATAAAAAAGATAATAAAATAAATATAGAGGTAAAAAAATGAAAGAAAAATCGTCAAATTTTACACATGGCTTGCTTTCTTTAATTATTTCTCAAGTATTTATAAAAGTTTTTGGAGTATTATATAGTTTATACTTAACAAATAAAAAAGGCTTTGGAGATGAAGGAAATGCAATATATATGAGTGGTTATCAAATATATGCATTATTGCTAACCTTTTCGTCAATTGGAGTTCCAAACGCAATATCTAAACTTATTTCTGAAAAAAACTCAATAAAGGATTATACAAATAAATATATTATATTGAGAGTTGCAATTACAATTTTTGGAACATTAGGAGTATTTGGATGTGTTTTTCTATTTTTCCTTTCAGGAATAATTGCAAACAATCTTTTAGAAATTCCTAAAGCGAAATTTAGTATTATGGTTTTATCACCAGCTGTATTTTTTGTATCACTTAGTTCAGTATTTAGAGGATATTGTAATGGAGAAGGTAAGATTCAAATTACTGCTAAATCACAAGTTATAGAGCAGATTCTAAAATCTATATTTACAATTATATTTGTTGAAATATCAAGTAAGTTATTTAAAACTAATACCGAAATAATGGCAGGATTCGCAAATTTGGCCACAACAGTTGCAACTTTTTTTAGTTTAATTTACATATTTATAAAAATATTGTGCTTCGAAAAAAATATAAATAACTTTATATTTCCAAGAGAGAGAATAACATTTATTATATGTAAAGTTTTAAAATCAGCTATTCCAATTACATTATGTAGTATACTAGGAGTGCTTGGTAAAAATATTGATTCAATGACAGTTGTAAAGATATTAAAAAGGGCTGTAGGAGAGAAGGAAGCAATGCTTAAATATGGTATTTTAAGTTCAAAGGTTGATATTTTAATAGCATTACCACTTAGTTTTAATAATTCATTATCTACAGCTTTAATACCAGAAATTTCTAGGATGAGAGCCAGAAACGACATTGATAGTATTGTAAAAAGAATAGAATTTTCAATTATTATAAGTTTATTAATTTGTATACCTTATTGTTTTGGAACATTTTTTTATTCAAATGAAATATTTGAATTCTTATTTCCGAAGGCAAGTGCTGGTGCAGAACTTTTAAAATTATCAGTTTTTACATTAATTTTTTCTGCAACTACTCAAACAATAAATGGAGCACTTCAGGGAATAGGGAAAAATAATATACCATTATATGGTGCTATTATTGGAGTTACATTAAAACTAATATTTAATATTTTATTAGTTCCAATACCAATTTTTTATGAAAAAGGTGCAATAATATCAAATATTATTTCTAACATATGTACATTTATATTTGTGTTTTTTAGTTTAAAGAAAAATATAAAATTAAAAATTTTCAACTTTTTAATTATAAAATCTGTAATAATTTCTATTTTTATGATTATAATATCAAAAATACTTTACGGATATTTAAAAAAGATTATATTATTTAGAAAAATATTAATAGTAATAATAGTGTTTTTTTCAGTAATTTTTTATGTTTTTTTGATATTTTTACAAAAAAATATTAAAAAAGCAAAAACACAAAACCGTTGGGAAATAAGCAATACAACAATTAAGAAATCTGCATTCCTAGAAAAATAAGGAATTTTTTTAAAAAAAAGAAGGATTTGTGCTAAATTTGGCGAATAAGATAATTGTAGAAATAAATAATAGAAATTCTACATAATACTAAATTCTATTAGGAGGTAATTTAAAAATGAACAAAGCTGAATTAATCGCAGCAATAGCTGCAAAAACAGGAGTAACAAAAAAATCTGCAGAAGAATCTGTTAACGCATTCGTAGGAGTAGTTACAGAATCTTTAGCAAAAGGTGACAAAGTTCAATTAGTTGGATTTGGATCTTTTGAAGTAAGAAAAAGAGCAGCTAGAAAAGGAAGAAACCCACAAACTAAAGAAGAAATCAAAATACCTGCATCAAAAGCTCCAGTATTTAAAGCTGGAAAAGCATTAAAAGATTTAGTAAATAAAAAATAGAATTTTATATATTATATATGAATTCATAGAAAGATACGAGAAATCGTATCTTTTTTTATTATAAATATCTTGCCAAAAAAAATCATTAAGGTTATAATAAATGTGTTAGATACTAATGAACCGTGGAGGTACTTAAGATTGGATAAAGTAGAAGTAATTTTTTATGATGATGATGAAAAAACCGTGTTAGATAGACAACTTGTTAATGTAGGAGATAAAGTTGTTTATAGCGGGCCAGAACCATTTAAAGCTGCAACAAATATTGAATCATTCAAATTTGTTGGATGGACTGGGGAAGAAAAACTAGAAAAAGTTGAAGATAATCTTGTATTAGTTGCTAAGTATGAATCAAGTAATCCTGCTTCAAATAGAGAAAGTGCTTTTTTGAAAGCTTCTCTTGAAAATGCCAAAAAAACAAATTTAAATGCAACAGTTGAAGCTGGACAAAAAGTTAGTGAACAACAAAAAGCATTAGAAAAAGATTCAAGAACTGCTGAAGAAATAGTAAGTGAAATAGTAGCAAACGGTAAAACTGAAATAGGTGTTGAACAAGATAAAGATAATATAGAAAAATAAGATACTAAAGAATAATGGAGGAGTACCAATGAGTGTTGTAATTACTTTAGAAGACATTCGTGCATATGCAGAAGTTGATTATATTATTAATCATATGAATATTAAATATAAGGAAAAAGTTCCTGAAAAAATGTTAACTTTTTTCAGCACATATAAAGATCCAAATCATGAAATTAATATTGATCCATATGTACCACTTCAAAATCAGGGATTAAGTAGATATTGCTTAGAAATTATTGCATTATTGCACTTAAAATATTGGTGTGAAAATGAAGAAAGAAAACAAGAACTTTATGATATTATGCTTCGTAATCAAGAAAAACTTGATGCTCAAATGAAAGAAAAATTTAGTGTAGATAATTTATTCTCAACTGAGAAAGAGGAAGAACCAAAAGAAGATTTTTCTAGACCTAGAGTAATTCAAAAATTTGAGCAATATACAGAACAAAACGAAGATATCAAAGACTACACTGATCTTCAAGAAGAACAACCTGCTAAAGAAAATCTTCCAGTTGATAATAATGTAGCAGAAACAGTTGGCTTTTTCCAAACAATTAAAAATTTCTTTGCTTCAATATTTGGAAAGAAAAATTAAAAAACGCTTGACATTTAAGATAAAAAGTAGTAATATAGATATGTTTTAAGAAGAAATATCCATATTTCTCACCTTATCTTAAATGCGAGCTTAAGGTTAAAATTCAAATAAAATATTGTTTTATATGAATTAGTATGTGGATTTGGCTTTTTAAAATAAAGTCAAATTTTTTTTTGGAGGTGTTTTACTATAAAACAAGAATTACCTATAAATGGACAAATTAAAGAAAAAGAAGTTCAATTAATTGGTATTAACGGAGAAAAGATTGGTGTTGTTTCTATCGAAAAGGCTTTAGAACTTGCAGAAGAAAACGATATAGACTTAGTTCTAGTTGCTCCTAATAGCAAGCCTGTTGTTTGCAAATTAATGAACTATGGAAAGTACAAATTTGAACAAGCAAAAAAAGAGAAAGAATCAAGAAAAAATCAAAAAACTGTTGAACTTAAAGAAATTAGAGTTACACCAAATATTGGTGATCACGATTTCGGATTTAAATGTAAAAATGCAAGAGCTTTCTTAGAAGCTGGCAATAAAGTAAAATTTACTGTTAGATTTAGAGGAAGAGAATTAAACAATGTTAAAGCAGGTGAAGTTGTATTAA
The DNA here is from genome assembly GCA_016290095.1 of Clostridia bacterium. Lineage (GTDB taxonomy): Bacteria > Bacillota > Clostridia > TANB77 > CAG-508 > Scatovivens. The sequence continues at coordinate 145,583 of JAEESU010000019.1, read as the reverse complement.
ACAAATTCATCGAAGAACTTGCTGACGTTTCAACAGTTGAGAAAAAACCATTCTTAGAAGGTAAAACAATGTTTATAATTTTAACAAAAAAAATATAAAAGTAAGTTTAGAAGGGAGTTTTCAAAATGCCAAAATTAAAAACAAATAAAGCTGCAAAGAAAAGATATTCTTATACAGCTACAGAAAAAGTTAAAAGAACAAAAGCTAATAGAAGACATCGTTTAGCTACAAAAACAACTAGACAAAAGAAATCAGGAAAAATACAAGATGCATACGCAGATAAAACTGTAGTAGCCGGAATTAAGAGATTATTACCATATGGTAACTAGAAAAATTTGGATAGAAGGAGTTGAATATAAATGGCAAGAGTAAAAACAGCAAGAACAACAAGAGCAAGACATAAAAAAGTATTAAAACAAGCAAAAGGATATTATGGAGCAAAACACTACAGATATAGAATGGCTAAACAAGCTGTTATGAAATCTGGTATGTATGCTTATGTTGGAAGAAAAGATAAAAAATCAAATTTCAGAAAATTATGGATAGTTAGAATTAATGCAGCAGCAAGAATGAACGGATTAACATATAGCAAATTAATAGCAGGACTTAAAAAGGCAAATGTTACTGTTAATAGAAAAATGTTAGCTGAAATCGCTGTATCAGACGCTAAAGCATTTTCTGAATTAGCTGAAATTGCAAAAAAAGCATAGAATGATAAAAGAGAATAGTATTAATACTATTCTTTTTTTGCTATTAAAATAAAAAAGCTCTGGACCAGTTTGATGGTTCAGAGTTTTTGTGATTATACGCTAGGAATTACCCTTTGCGTGGCAGGTCGTGATTATCGAGTAATTATGAATCTGCGAAAATTTGCTTTTTCTGAATCTTCGAATTCATATTCCACAGCTGTTTCGATACTCTTAATAGTGTGCAGACTTGCTGTGTTTGTTTGCTTTATGTCGAAGCGTAATATTGAACCTTTTGGCATACTTTGCACAAATGCCTGAAGGGCTTCTCGCATATAGCCATGTTCGCGATATAACTTGCTGATGAAATATGCTACATCAAATTCATCTGAAAGAGTGCAAATAATCGCTCCAATAACTTTCCGGGTTGCTTTGCGTTCAATCAATACATAGAAATCGTGTACGAAGTCGCAGACGGTATATGAAGTGATGAAGTCTCGTTCGCAATCCTTGTGTGTTTGTGGACATGCATATGGTACATACATTTTGATTTCTTTTTCACGTGTGATTTCAAAGTACTCGTTCAAATCTTTCATGGTAAAAGGCCGTAGAATTAATCGAGATGTTTCAACAATGTACTTCTCCATGACTTTGACCTCCTCATTTTTTGTTTACTTATTATAACACAGAAAATGGGGAATGTACAGAATTAGTACTTTAAATTTGGCATGTTTTTAGCTATTTTTTCATAGTTTGGTTGATATATTGAAAGTAATTCATAGAATTTTTTAGAATGTGTTTTATATTTTAAGTGGCAAAATTCATGATATACAATATATTCAATAACTTCTTTAGAATACATAGAGATGTATGGACTAATAAAAATAGATTGTAGATCATAATTGCATGTTGCTAAAGATCTTTCCATTTTTCTAATTTCATAATCTTCTGGAGCAAATCCGAAATCATGTCTTGCTTTTTCAAAAATGTTTTCGATTTCAGCTTCTGTTATTTTTTTGTACATTTTGAAAAGAATAGCATTTAATAAATCTTGATTTTCTCTTTTTCTATAAATGATAGGAAGACTTATATTAATACAATTATTTTGTAAATTTAATTCTGGTTTTTGTACTTTTAAATAGTATACATTTACAGCATAGCTTTTGCCAAAAATACTTGTGAATTTTGGCATTAATGTTTCATCTTTTCCAAACAAAAAGTTGTCATCATATAAGACTTTGCTTTCTTTGATATTAGCTGATTTAACTCTATTAAAAAACATCATAATTTTGTCCTCCTATAAAATAAATGTTCTAAGAAACTTTGTTCGTATTTATTTTACATTTTGATATTATGTTTGTCAATACTTTTTTACAAAAAAATGTTCGGCTTTTTTATAACCCTTGAAGCAGTAAAAAAGAAAATTTTTTAAAGTCTTAAAACGATATTTTTAAACTAAATCTAAACAAAAATATTTAATTATTATTTTCCCTTATTGTTTTTTTATTTTCGGTTTCGAAATAAGAGAAGCTATATACCCAAAAAATATTGCAGCAGAAATTCCACCAGCAGCAGCTTTTACACCGCCTGTAAATGCTCCAATAAATCCATTTGATTCAATTTCAGAAATTGTTCCTTTTGCAAGTAAACTTCCAAAACCTGTTAATGGAACAGTGGCACCACATCCAGCAAAATTTATAAGATGTTTGTATATTCCGAGTCCTCCTAAAATTACACCTGTTGTTACATATGCTACAAGAATCCTAGCAGGAGTTAATTTTGTTTTATCTATTAAAACTTGTCCAATTAAACAAATAGTACCACCTACAATAAAAGCTTTTAATATCATTATCCAATCCATAAAACTCTCCTTTATATTTTTATACTAACAGCATGTGCAATTCCTGGTATAGATTCACCTTGTTGTGAACTTGTAGAATTCATTAAGGCACCAGTAGCTATTAGCAATACTTTTTTATACTCTTTCTTTTGTAGCATTTTATAAATATAACCACAGAAAACGCTCGCTACACATCCACATCCAGAACCACCAGAATGAGTATCTTGTTTTTCTTTATCAAAGATCATCACACCACAATCGGTATAATTTGACTTAATATTATAACCTTTGGAAGATGCTAAATCTATTAAAATATCTTTTCCAATATATCCTAAATCACCAGTAAAAATGGCATCATAATCACTAGGTTTTGTCCCAGTATCTTTAAAGTGCCTAATTAGCGTATCTTCAGCAGCACCAGCCATTGCTGCTCCCATATTATTAGCATCTTTTATACCCATATCCACAATTTTTCCAGGAGTAAATCCAGTAATAAATGGACCTGTTCCATCTTTTGTTAAAATAGTAGCACCACTACCAGTAACAGTCCATTGACTCGAAGGTGGTCTTTGATTTCCAAGTTCTAATGGAAATCTAAACTGTTTTTCTGCACTACAAAAGTGACTAGAAGATGCACATAATACATTTGTTGCAAAATCACCATCAATTAAACAAGATCCTAGAATTAGACTTTCAACAAATGTAGAACATGCACCAAATAATCCAAAGTATGGGATATTACTTTCTCTTAAGCCAAATGAAGAAGCAATACATTGATTTAATAAATCACCAGCTAAACAAAAATCGATTTGATTTACTGCAATTCCAGATTTTGAAATGGCCATATTGGTTGTTTCTTTTACAAATTTACTTTCTGCAGATTCCCAACTTTTTTCGCCCCAAAATTCATCTTCTAAACATTGGTCAAAATAGGAATGCAGTGGCCCTTCTTTTTCTTTTGGACCAACAATTGCAGATGCTCCACATATATTAACTGGTTTTTGCAAGAAATAACTTTGTTCACCAATTTTTTTCATTATAATCACACTCCTTATATTAAAGTTAAACTTTGAGTATTAAAAATAATATAAATTATTCCAATAATAATACTACTAGAAATTCCATATACTAATACTGGGCCTGCTACAGTAAACATTTTTGCTCCAACACCCATAACATATCCTTCAGACTTATATTCCATTGCTGGTGATACAATTGAATTTGCAAATCCGGTAATTGGAACTAAAGATCCTGCACCAGCGAACTTTCCAATTTTGTTGAATATATTTAATCCAGTTAAAAAAGCACTAAAAAAAACTAATAGCATAGAAACTATTGTATAAGAATTTGTTTCATCGAGTCCTCTTGTTTTACATATTTCAAAAATAATTTGTCCAATAGCACAAATTACACCACCAACCCAAAAAGCATTAAAACAATTCTTTGCAATAGGGGAATTTGGCGTTTTTTGGTCAACATATTCTTGATATTCTTCTTTACTTTGAATAGGTTTCATTAAAAATCTCCTTTTGTCTTTTTATTTTATATTTTCCATAAAATACATTTGTTATTCATAAATATTTCATAATGTATTAATAAAATTTTTAACATGAAAGGAAGGCAGAATTAGTGGATAAATATTTAAATCAATTAAGTAAAACTTATAGAAATATTGGAGAAGTTAGTGAAGAAATAATAAATCTTCAGGCAATTTTAAATTTACCAAAAGGAACGGAATTATTTTTAAGCGATATTCATGGGGAATATGAGGCTTTTATTCATATTCTAAATAATGGTTCTGGAATTATAAAAAGTAAAATAGAAGGAATCTATGATAAAGCATTAACAGAAAAAGATAGAAAAGATTTAGCAACTTTAATTTATTATCCAGAAGAAAAACTAAATATAGAAAAATCAAAAACAGAAAATATAAATGAATGGTATAAAATCACTTTATATAGGTTAATTGAAGTTACTAAAGCTGTTAGTTCAAAATATACACGTTCAAAAGTAAGAAAAGCAATGCCAAAAGGATTTGACTATATTATTGATGAACTTTTACACCTTCAGGGAGATGACGATAATAAAGAACTTTATTATAATCAGATTATTGATAGTATTATTGATTTAAAAAGAGCTGATGAATTTATTGTTGCTATATCTGAGCTTATAAAAAGAATGGCAATTGATCATTTGCATATAGTAGGTGACATTTATGATAGAGGTCCTGGTGCACCCATTATTATGGATAAATTAATGAGTTTCCACAGTTTGGATATAGAATGGGGAAATCATGATATATTATGGATGGGAGCAGCGAGTGGAAATGAAGCGTGTATAGCAAATGTAATCAGGATTTGTTCAAGATATGATAACTTAGCAACACTAGAAGAAGGCTATGGAATTAATATAAGGCCACTTTCTATTTTTGCTACAGAAACTTATGATGATAATAATTGTAGTGGATTTCTCCCTAAAAATAATGAGGTATCAAAATATAGTAATACAGATAAAGTAGTCCTTTCTAAAATTCAAAAAGCAATTGCAGTAATGCAATTTAAAATAGAAGGTAATTTAATAAAAAAGCATAAAGAATATCAAATGGATGATAGATTATTACTTGATAAAATTGATTACGAAAAAGGAACAGTGAAGCTAGGCAAAAAAGAGTATAAATTAAATGATACAGATTTTCCTACAATTGATCCAAATGACCCTTATAAATTAACAGATGGGGAAGCTGAAATCATTGAAAGATTAAAAGAATCATTTACTCATAGTGAAAAATTAAATAGACACATTAATTTCCTTTATGCAAAAGGACATATGTATGAGAATTTTAATTCTAATATTTTATTTCATGGATGTGTGCCAATGAAAAAGAATGGGAAGTTTGATAATGTTGAAATACTGGGTAAAAAATTGAAAGGTAGAGCTCTTTTTGAATACATAGAAAATATTGCTCATAGAGCATTTTTTGGTGAAGGTGAAAAGCAAGATGAAATTGATATGATGTGGTATTTTTGGTGTGGGCCAAAGTCACCACTTTTTGGAAAAGACAAGGCAGCAACTTTTGAAAGGTATTTTTTAGATGATAAAGAAACACATAAAGAAACTAAAAATCCATATTACTACTTAACTGAAAACGAAGAAATTTGCAACAAAATTCTTTTAGATTTTGGAACAGATATAGAAGAGGGACATATTATTAATGGACACATGCCAGTAAAAGCAAAAGATGGAGAAAGTCCTGTAAAGGCTAATGGAAAAATGATTGTAATTGATGGAGGATTTGCAAAAGCATATCAACAAACAACAGGAATTGCCGGATATACTTTAACATATAATTCTCATGGACTAGTACTTGCCATGAATGAACCATTTAGTTCAAAATGTAAAGCTATTCAAGAAGGGTTAGATATTAGAACACAAACAATTTTGAAAGAAAATATAGAGAAAAGAAAACGAGTAGCAGATACTGATATTGGAAGAAAATTACAAGAGGAAATTGATGACTTAAAAATGCTTTTAAATGCATATAGAGAAGGAGGGTTAAAAGAGAAAGTTTAATCAATATTACATTTGTATTACTTTTGTTATTATAGGAGCCGTATATATTGACTTTTTTTGCAAAAAAATATATAAATATACATAGAAATATATGATTTTATCGATTATTGGGTTAAATTATTTTTGTATATTTTTATAGCTTAAAAAAATGGCTATTTTAACAAAGGAGAACAAATTTATGCCAAGTTGCTTAGGAATTTACGTTGACAAAAATTTAATAAAATATGCTAAATTAAAAAAAGTTCGAGACAATTATAAAATAGAAGCTTATAATGTTGAGGTTTTTGAAAATTTAAATGAAGCCCTAAATAAAGTAGTTTTAGAGACTAATAGCTATAAAGATCCAATTAGTATAAATATTTCAAATGAAATATATAATTATTTTGATGTATTTTCAGAATTAGACAAAAAGGACATTAAAAAATCATTAGATATAGAATTTGAAATGTTGTGCAATGAAAAAGGATATGACAAAGGATTATTAGAATCTAGATTTTTATTAACTGATAATAAAGAAGACTACGATAAATTTAGAGCTTTATATTTTTCTGCTAATAAAAAAGAAATTGATGAGAAAATATCAATATTATCAAACTATAAATTATCTTCTATGTCATCAGTTTTAACAAGTATTACAAACTTATTAAGTAGCAACGAAAAAGAAAATGTTGCAATCATTAATATTGAAAATGAAATTAGAATTACAACAGTAACAGATGGCCAGATATCAAGAGTTGATATTTTAAATGCTGGATTAGAAAAAGCAATTGAACAAATAAACAAAGCAGAATTATCATGGAAAAAAGCATATGATGTTTGTAAAAATATAACAATATATAATCAAGAAGTTCAAAGCTTAGATGCTGATGAAAATGAATATATAGAAATAATTATGCCAGCAATTGAAAAGATTGCGAAAGAAGTAAAGAAGATTTTAGGAAGCTTTAATGAAAAAGTTACTAAAGTGTATATTACAGGAATGGGAGCAACAATCAGTAATATAGATTTATATTTCCAAGATGTATTAGATAATACAAAATGTGAAATATTAAAACCGTTTTTTATAGATACAAATTCATTAAAAACACCTATAAAAGAATATATAGAAGTAAACTCAGCAATAGCTTTAGCACTAGATGGATTAGGATTTATAAATAAAGATTTAAATTTTGCACCAGTTTCTAAATTTGAAAATATAGATAACCTAGTTAATGCAAAAGAAAACTTTGATACTAGTCAAATAAAAGAGTGGTTTAAAGAACCGCTTAATATTCAAGAAAAAATGATTGCTAGAGGAATAGCAGTATTTTTAATAGGAATTGTTTCTTACTCAATAATGAGTGGAAGTATTTCAAGTAGAATTAGTAAACAAAAAGAAGAGGCAATTAAAAGATTAACTGAAACGACAGAGCAAATAGAGTTATTAGATAGTGAATTAACACAAGTAAATGCTTTAACAAGTACTTATTCAAAAATTATAGATAGTGTTAGTTCAATATCAAATGCAGATACAAGTAATGAAGGAAGAGTTATTGCTAAAGATGCAATACCTAATTTACTAAATAAAATTATGTTTATAATTCCACAAAAAGTTCAAATAACATCAATTAAGAATACAAATGGAAAACATATTGTAATTGAAGCTGTTTCTGAAAAATATGAACAATTAGGATATTTTTCAGCAGCAATAAAGACTGAAGGAATTCTTGAAAATGTTCAATCAACAGTTGGAGAGAAGAGTGATTCACTTGTTCAAATTACAATTGAAGGAGACTTGCCATGAGAAAATATGTATTAATTCTTATTTTAGTAATAGTTGCAATTCTTTGTATTAATTTAGTTGTTTTTGGTTTTAAAATCGGAAAGTTTAAAATAAATAGCTATAATGATATTTCAAGATTAAGCATTGAAAAAAACGAATTACTTTCTGATCTTAATAAGAAAAATACAACAGAATTCAAAGATAAAATTAATGAACTAAAAAAATCAACAGATAATTATAAAATTGTAAAAACGCAATATGATGAATTAGTTGAATCAGGAGAGATTTCTGAAAGTGCAATTTATAGTTCTATGGATATTTATAACTTAGATTTCTTATGGACAACTATAGGAAATTACGCAACAGAGAAAGGTGTAACTCTTCAATTTGATATTACACGAAGCTCATCAGCTACATCACTTTCTTCAGATTGTATTATGTGTGATTTGAACTTTATAATTACAGGAGATTATATAGCAATAACAGACTTTGTATATAGTCTAGAAGATGATGATAAATTAAATTTTGAGATAAGAGATTTTTTAGTTGAGAAAGGTGGAGAAAACCTTCAAGCAACATTTGTTGTAAAAGGAATCCCAATAAATAGCCAAAACTTATCTTCAGTTCCAGTTTCATCAACTACTTATGTTGAAGAATAGATTTAAAGAGAGGATAGAAGAATGAATAGTAAACTTGCAAAAGAAATAATAATTTTTGCTTTGCTTTTAGTTGTTGTATTATTTGTTTTATTTGTATTATTATATGATTTTATTCCTGGTAAAAAGGAAAGCATAAAATCAGTAGAATATGTAGCTGAAAACTCAGTTAGTGAAGTGTTAGAAGAAATAAAAGAAAATACAGGTGTGGATGTTCAAGCCAAAAATCAAGAAACACCACTTAAATCATATTCTGTTGAAGCAGAAGATTTAGATGTTTATGCTTCTGAAAATTCATATGAAAGTGGAAAATCAAATCCTTTTGATGAAGAAGCAAATCCAGCAGAAGAGATTCATAGAACTACTACAAATGCTAATATAAAAACAACACAATCCTCAAATTTATCTAAAAATGAGGTAAAAGAAGAAAAGAAAGTAACTAATACAGCAACTGTTGTAAATACTGTTGAGAATAATCCGAAAAAAGAAGAAACTAAAACAGAGACAAAAGTAGAAACAAAGAAAGAGACTAAAACAGAAACAAAAAATGAAACATCAACAGGAAGTTTTTTTGAGAGTGTAGATAGAAAGTAAGTAGGGAAAAGTATGAGATCACAAAAAGGAATGACAATAATAACTTTAGTGTTAGTTGTAGTAATTTTATTACTTTTAGCAGGAGTTTGTGCGTATGTGGTTTTTGGACCTAATGGACCATTAAATCCGACAGAAGTTGAACCACTTCCTGCATCTGAAACATATCAAAATGAAGTTGCTTAAAGAAGAAGATAAGATATGAGAAAGAACATAGTCCTTTTAGAAATATTATTTTCAGTAGTAATAATAGTAATAATGTTTTCTATTATTACTTTAATATGCTTACAAATAAGATTAGAATTACAAATAATTAATAAAAATTCTGAAGCCTCACTAATTGCTAGTAATATTTTAGAAAATATGAATACCAGAAGTTTTGAAAATATCAAAAAATATGTAGATGAGTTTTCTGGTATTGGTGTTTCCAAAAAAATAGAGGATAAACTTCAGAATATTATTATTTTTGGAGATGAATTTACAGAAAAATTTTTTGGAACTGAAATACCAAATGGATATACTGTGGATTTTACAGTTCAAAATAATTTGGAATTTGATATTTTAAGTGATGTTGATATTTCTGTAAATTATAAAATTGGAAATAATGATAAGTCAGTACATATTTCCACTGCTTTTGAGAGAGAAAAAATTACAGGGTGTAATAATCCAATTTTAATGGATGATTATTTTACAGAGTTAGGAATAACAAGTTTAAATTATTCGATTACTCCAATTAAGTACTCTAAAAACATGAACTCTTTTGTTGCAACCACAAAAGATGATCAAGAGTGGTATAACTATTCAGCTAAGAAATGGGCTAAAGTTTTAGTGTTACCAAATGATGGAGATTTGAAAAAATTATTTATAGATGAACATGATAGAATTAGTAATCATGTGAATATAAATGGTGAAAATCTTAATGTTGAAGATTATATTTATGTTTGGATTCCTAATTTTTCTATAAAAGATGGAGTATCATGTTTTAGATATGGAACGGGAAAAAGAGCAATAAGAATGAGCTTTTTATACTCTGAAGGAAAATATTTATATGTAAATAGAGTTTCTGAAGAAGTTAAAGATATTTCTGACAAGTGTACATTTGACGGAATTTATGGTGTATGGAGAAAACTTTATAATGAAGAAGATGAGTATTATAAAGAGTTTAATAAAACACGTTTTGCACCAATTATTTTACATTAATTTGGATTAAAATCTTAGAAAGGAGGGTACCATGGCAATTTTTTCATGCAAAGTAATGACACCACACGGGCAAGTTGCAAAACTTAGAATTGAAGAAAAAGATAAAATTGAATGTTTAAAAAGATTAAAAAGAAATGGTATGACTCCTATCGAAGTAAAAGAAGGAATTATCAATTTTTCAAGAAGAGAAAAGAAGATTAATGCAACAATTTATTCTAAGAAAAAGAGATTTACAATAGACAAAAATAAAATTGTAGATTTAAGAAATAGAGTTTCAATAGAAGAATTAAGAGATTTCACAAAGTCACTATATTTATTAAAAGAATCAAATTTTACAGAATCACACTCATTAGCAACAATAATTAATGACACAAAAAATGAATATTTTAAAACTTGTTTAAGAGAAATTCTAAAGAATTATGATAATGGTACATATATTTATAAAACGATGAGAAATTATCCTAAAATTTTCCCAACAGTATATGTTAATTTTATAAAAACAGGAGAGCTTACAGGTACACTTGAAGAATCATTAAAACATGCTAATAGATATTTAGAAGATGAGAAAAAAATGATTGATAAGATACGTAATAATATTCTTCCCAATGTACTTATGTTTTTTGGAATGCTTATAATTCTTTTTGTAGCATTATTAATTGGAATTCCAAGTTTACAAAAAATGATTATATCGAATGGTGGGGTTGGTAGTATTCCGAAAACTACATTGGTTATTTCAGAAATACTAAATGGATTTTTACAATACTGGTATGTTTTTGTAATTATAATATCTATAATGCTTGGAATAATTATTAGGTATGTTAGTACTGATGAAGGTAGAAATGATTTAGATAGTTTAAAATACTCTATTGGGATGCTTGGAAAAATGGTATATCTTATGGATTTTGCGAGAATTATTAAAAGTGTATATCTAAATTTGCAGAATAACATGAGAGTTCAAGATGCTTTAGAAATAAGCAAAAATGTTACATCAAATACAATTATGCATAATACAATTGAAAAAGCAATTAACAATATTTATATTAGCAAATCATGGTTAGAACCATTTGAGCAAGATGGAATATTAAGCCCTATAATAATTGAACTATTGAAAAAAGGATTTCAAACTAAATCATTAGACATAATAGATAGAACAATAAATTATTTAGATAATGAAGTGGAAGATTCTATTAACAAAGTACTAAAAAGATTATTAGAGATATCATATTTAATTATCGGAATTGCTTTAATATTATTTATTTTCTTAGTATTTATACCATACATAAAAATTTATTTGGGAGAGATACTTTTTTTATAAAGGAGATATAGTTATGAGAATAGGAATTGATATTGGTGGAAGTCATATAGGAGTTGGACTTGTTGATGGACAAAATTTGATAAAAACATGTGATAAATTTTATTCTCCAGAAGACAGAAACAATATGGAAGAGGCAGTTATTAATATTATAGATGAATTGATTACAAAACTATTCGAAGAATGTAATATCAGCATGAGTAAAATTGAGAAAATTGGAGTTGCTTGTCCAGGTACAGTTACAGATGGCACAATAATGTCTTATAATTTAGGATTATTTGATTATAACCTAAGAGAAAGATTAGAGAGTAAATATTGGAAAACAGTAAAAGTTAGGAATGATGGAAAATGTGCAGCTTTAGTTGAAAAAACATTTGGCTCATTAAGGGAATATGATGATTGCTTATTTATAAATATTGGTACTGGAATAGGAGGGGCAGCATTTTTAGGAGGAAAACTTTTAGAATCTAAAAAGTATTCAGCATTTGAATTTGGACACATGACTCTTGTAAAAGATGGAATTCAATGCACATGTGGTAAAAAAGGATGCTTTGAAAGATATTGTTCAATAAAATCTTTAAAAAATAGAATAGTAAAAAGATTGAACTTATCAAGTTCGGATTTTTCAGGACAATATATGAGAGAGACATTAATGGTTGAAAACAAAGAAGCAATACAACCAGATGTGGATGACTTTGTAGATTATTTAAGAATAGGAATATGTAATTTAATAGATATCTTCGAACCAGAAGCAATTTGTTTTGGTGGAAGCTATTCATATTATGAAGAATATCCAATATTCGCACAAATGAAAAGAGAAATATATAGAGATGATGTAAGTTTTAATCATTCAAAACCAGTCATTGTTACAGCATCATTTAAAAATGATGCTGGAATTATTGGAGCAACATTAGATTAAAATGGTTCAACAGGGACGTTCCTTTTAGTTCCACTTTGGAACTTTAGGGACACTCCTTATCATAAATAATAATTATTATGTATTGATAAAAATTGAAAAAAGCGTATAATATAAAAAATGGGGCAAAACTTTAGGTTATATTCCTGAAGTTTTGCTTTTTTTGAAAGGAGAAGAAATTGCCAAGAATAGCTAGAAATAATTATCAATCAAAGTTCTTTCATATAATGACTCAAGGAATTAACAAAGAACACATTTTTCAAAAAAACACATACAAAGAATATTATTTAGAATTACTAAAACACAAATTAAGAGATAATGATATTAAATTAATTTCATATTGCATTATGGATAATCATGCACATATTTTATTATTTGTGCCTGCTATTAAACATCTTTCAGAGATGATGTCATCAGTTAATACAAAATATGCAATGTTTTACAATAATAATTTACAAAGATGTGGATATGTTTTTAGAGATAGATATAAGTGTGAAATGATAATGGATAAAACTCATTTACAAAATTGCATAAAATATATACATGATAATCCAGTAAAGGCAGGAATATGCAGCAATCCTATAGACTATGAGCATTCCAGCTACAGAGATTATTTTAATGATAAAGTGTGTGGAGAAGTTATTTCAATTGTGTACGGAGATAACTATAATTATAAGAATATTTTGTCAGGTGATGTTGGAGACTACAAATTTATAGAGATAAAAGATAACTATTTGAATTATGATATTGAGATAAAAAAATTATTGGAAAATAACAATATTATAGACATGGACTATTATAACACTATGTATAGGCTAATTTGTGAATTAAAAATGAATGGAAATCTAAATAATATTGAGATAATGGAAAAACTGAAATTGAAGAAATCTACATATTATAGAATTATTAGAAAACAAAAGATTTTTAAGGAGTGTCCCTAGAGTGCCAAAGTGAAACTAAAAGGAACGTCCCTGTGAAACTGTGGAACTATTTGACTTTTTTTGCTTAATAGGCTATAATGTTTTATAGTAATTAATGAGATTTATAAAAAATATTAAAAAGAGTTCGGAAAATATTTAAAATTTAGTAGTGATCGGAAAACAGTTCTTAAATGTGAAAGAAATTTAAGAAAAAAAGAAAAACTATTATTTTAACATAGGCTATAATATGGCTTATGTTTATATTGTTTTTCTAAAAAATAATAAGTTGGTAAGATATTTTCTGAAGAGTCTAACTATATTTATATAGTTATAGACTCTCTTTTTGATGATTAAAAATTAATAATTAAAGTTTATAAATTAGTATTAATTAAAAAATAAGAAAGGAGAGTATATTTATTATACAAAATAAAATGGAAGAAAATATTAATTCAAATGAAAAAAAGAGTAGAAAGAGAAATTACTCAAGAAAATCAAAAAAAGTGAATACAAATGTAAATTCTAATATAGGGAATGGTACATTAATAAAACCAAAAAATATGGAATTAGTTTGGGTTGAAGAAAAAAAGAAACCATTAGTTATTAAAGAAGATTTTGTATTTAAAAAAGAAAATTTAAAAATTATTCCTTTAGGTGGAATTGAAGAGATTGGAAAAAATATAACTGTATTTGAGTATGGAAACGATATTATTATTGTTGACTGTGGTGTTGCTTTTCCAGAAGATGATATGTTAGGAATTGATTTAGTAATTCCAGATTTTAGCTATCTAGAAAAAAATAAAGATAAAATAAGAGGTTTGGTAGTAACTCATGGTCACGAAGATCATATAGGATCAATTGCTTATTTATTAAAACAAATGAATATTCCTATATATGCTACAAAATTAACAATTGGTTTGATTGAAAATAAATTAGAAGAGCACGGATTAGTTAAAACAGCAAAACTAAATGTTGTAAAACAAGGACAAACTATAGTACTTGGAAAAATGAGAGTAGAGTTTATAAGATGCTGTCACAGTATACCAGATTCAGCAGCTTTAGCAATTCATACTCCAATTGGTACAGTTGTTCATACAGGCGATTTTAAAATTGATTATACGCCTATTGATGAAGGAAACAGAATGGACCTAGGAAGATTGGCAGAATTAGGAAATAAAGGTGTACTTGCTTTATTATCTGATAGTACAAATGCTGAAAGAAAAGGTTATACTATGTCAGAAAGAACAGTAGGAGAGGTATTTGACAAATTATTTAATAATTGCAAGAAAAGAATTGTAATTGCTACATTTGCATCAAACATGCATAGAGTACAACAAATTGTAAATTCTGCTGTTGCAAATAACAGAAAGATTGCTGTTTGTGGAAGAAGCATGATAAAAATGATAGAAACATCTGTGGAACTTGGTTATATTAAAGCACCAAAAAATGTATTTATAGATATTGATATGATTTCTAATTATACAGATGAACAATTAGTAATTATTACTACAGGAAGCCAAGGAGAGCCAATGTCTGCATTAACTAGGATGGCTAATGGGGAACATAAAAAAGTAAATATTAACTCAAATGACTTGGTAATAATTTCTGCAAACCCAATTCCTGGAAACGAAAAATTTGTAGCAAAAGTAATTGATGATTTAATGAAAATTGGTGCAGAAGTTGTGTATAGTTCTTTAGCAGATGTTCATGTTTCTGGACATGCTTGCCAAGAAGAACAAAAATTGATGCTTTCTTTAGTGAAACCGAAATTCTTTATACCAGTTCATGGTGAATATAGACAATTAATTGCACATAGTAATACTGCTAAATTACTTGGAATTCCTGAAGATAACATTATGTTACTTAAGAATGGAAAAGTGTTAGAAATAAATGAAAATGAAGCTAGATTTGCAGGAACAGTTCAAGTAGGAAATGTATTTGTTGACGGATTGGGAGTAGGAGATGTTGGAAATATCGTAATTAGAGATAGACAACATTTATCACAAGATGGTCTAATTGTAGTTGTTTTAACTATGGATTCACATGGAAATGTAATAGCTGGGCCTGATGTTATTTCAAGAGGATTCGTATATGTTAGAGAATCAGAAAATCTAATGGAAGATGTGAAAAATATAGTAAGTATTGAAATAATGAAATGTGTTGACAATCATACAACTGATTGGAGCACAATGAAAACAAATATTAGAGAAGCATTAAAAGATTATGTTTTCCAAACTACTAAGAGAAATCCAATGATTTTACCAATTATTATGGAAATATAAAATCAAGGCATTATGCCTTGATTTTTTTATAGTTCTTAAAAAAACTCAAGTTGACATAACACTTAAAACGTGATAAAATATAAATTGATTTAAATATGGTTTTTAGTAGGAGGAAGAGTATGGAAAAATATGTTTATGACAGAAGAGAAATACTAAAAAAATTAGCATATCCTATTACTTTAAAAAGTGAAAAAACCGGAGAATTATTAGGATTAGGATATAGTAGAAAAACAGGAAAATTTGGTGTTTCAATTACTGAAAAAGGAGTAAAAGATCCTACATTAAAAAGAGATAATTTATCAGAAGAAGAAATATTACCTTATCTTTCAGATTCTGAATTTGCACCAGAATTAGATAGATTTTTCGGAAGAGTTGAAAGGGAAGAAAAAGAATATACAGAGATTAGAACTAAATTGTTAGAACAATTGGAAAAATCAAAATTAGAAGGTAAAGAAAGAGAAGATATGAGAGAGATAATAGAAAAACTCTCATCAATACCTTCATATTCATTAGGAGATCATAGAATCTCAGTTAGAACATATGCCAATAGAGAATATGAATCAAGGCAATATATTAGAATTGGAAACGAATATGATAGAAATAGACCAATTTCTCCACAATTGATTACAAGAGTTATTCCTATGAATGGGACAGCAAATACTAATTATAGAAAAATAGACTTTGATGAGATGGTATCGATTTTAAGAGTATATAAAGTGTTGGGAGAAGCAGAACAAAAAGAAAGTGATGAACCAGATGAGAGATAATTAAAATAAAAAGTCAAGATTAATAAATCTTGACTTTTTTATTTTACCAATCACTGTCCCAATCAGTTGAACTTGAGTCCCATGAATCACTTGAATCCCAAAAACTGTCAGAATCCCAAGAACTACTAGAGTCCCAAGAACTATCAGAATCCCACCAACTTGAATCACTGCGTGAACTACTATCATAATCGCTACTAGAACTCCAAAATGAACTACTAGGAGAATCGTAATATCCACTATATTCAAAATCAGTTATATCATAACTTGGACTATAGTATTCAGATGTATAATATTCTGAATAATTCTTTTTCAATTCACGTGGCGGAGTAACTCTATACCAGTCATTATCATATTGATACCATCTACTATTTTGACGATAATAATAAGAATCGTGATATTTATAGTATCCTCTAGGAGGACCAAAAACAGAACTAATAGATGAAAATATAAAAATAACAACGCCTACTATTACGATTATTGGCATAATAGGCAGTGATGGAACACTTCTTGACTTTCTTTTTGAATTTGAGGATGTGAATGAAGCGTATTCATTACGAGTTTTTTGACTTGCAATTTCTGATTTTAATTTTAGATATAGTTCGTTTACAGCATAATTTTCATCTGGCCCTTGATATCTAATTGCTCTTGAACGATCTTTTTTATTTTTATATACAATATAATCTCCAGTAAGATCACTTTTATATATGCCAAAAGCCATTGGCCCAGAATAATCTTTTCCTATAAAGAATCTCGTTACTTCTGGACTTGGAAGATTCATGGAATTATACCATTCTTTTAATTCTTCAATTGTTTGAGGATTCTTTGCGGAAACACTAGTATTTTCCTCTTTATTAAAAATAGGATTATAGTTTTCGTTTTCTGCACCACAATAAGGACAAATAACCATAGAATCTGCGATTTTTCTTCGACAATAACTACATTTAACTTCCATATATAACTCCTAAAATATTATATATAAATTATATATATATAATAAAATAATTTCAATAACTAATAGATTACAAATTATTATCAAAACAAAAAGATTATATAAATGGTAAAAGAAATAACTTAAGTGGTATTTTATTAACATTTTAAAGTTGAAATTTACTTATAAATATGATATTCTAATATATAGTTTATTAAAGGAGTTTATAAAGAATGGATTACAAAGATTTAGCAAATTTAATATTTCCAGATATAAAGGATTATACTTATTATGAAGAAAAATACCCAGAAAGAAATCTGCCAGAAGGAGCAGAAGTTTTAAGAGTTGCTCCAAGTCCAACAGGTTTTATTCATATTGGAGGATTGTTTCAAGGTTTACTTGCTAAAAAAATAGCAGATCAAACAGGTGGAGTTTTCTTTGTGAGAATAGAAGATACAGACCAAAAAAGAAAGATTGATAATGGTGTTGAAGAAATACTAAATGCTTTTGAAAAATATGGTTTATCTCCTGATGAAACAGTTGGAAGAGGAAATTATGGGCCTTATATACAAAGTGAAAGAGGAGACATTTATAAATCTTATGCTAAAAAATTAATTTCAGAGGGAAAAGCATATCCATGTTTTTGTACTCCAGAAGAACTTGAAGAATCACGTTCTAATCAAGAGAAAGCAAAAGAAAGAACAGGATATTATGGAAAATGGGCAAAGTGTAGAAATATGCCTATAGATATGGCCATAGAAAAAATAAAAAATGGAGTTCCATATGTTGTTAGATTTAGATCTCCAGGAAATCCAGAAAGAAAAATAAAACATAAAGATGTAATAAAAGGAAGTATAGATTTCCCAGAAAATGATTTGGACATTATCATAATTAAATCTGATGGATTACCAACATACCATTTTGCACATGCAGTAGATGACCATTTAATGAGAACTACATTAGTTACACGTTCTGATGAGTGGGTTTCATCAGTACCACTTCATTTGCAATTATTTTATGAGCTAGGTTTTAAAATTCCAAAATATGGACATACAGCACCACTTATGAAACAAGACGGCGATTCAAAAAGAAAATTGAGCAAGAGAAAAGATCCAGAAGCTGCTGTAAGTTATTATACAGAAGAGGGAATTCCAAAAGAATCTGTAATTGAATATATGATGAATATTATCAATTCAAATTTCGAAATGTGGAGAAAACAAAATCCAGATAAAGATATAAATGAATTTGAAGTAGATATAAGAAAAATGGGTGTTAGTGGCGCACTTTTTGATATGGTGAAAATGCATGATGTTTCAAAAAATGTTATATCAAGATTTTCAGCAGAAAAAGTTTATGAAGATGCAAAAGCTTGGGCAGAAGTCTATGATAGTGAACTAAATGAAATGCTAGAAAATAAAGAATATTCATTAAGAATTTTAGGTATTGAAAGAGGAAATCAAAAACCTAGAAAAGATATTGCTAAATGGTCTGATTTAAAAGATATTATTTATTACATGTATCCAGAAAAATTTAATAAAATGGATAAAAACGCATTTGAATATCAAAAAGTAACAGATAAATCTGAAATAGAAAAAATTGTTAAATTGTATTTTGAAAAATATTATAACGAAAATGATGATAAAGAAACATGGTTTAACAAAATGAAAGATTTAGCAGGAGAGCTAGGATATGCTAGAGAGGTTAAAGAATTTAAAGCAAATCCAGATGGATATAAAGGCCATGTTGGAGATATTTCAACAGTTATAAGAGTTACTTTAACAGGAAAATGCAATACGCCAGATCTTTATGAAATTATAAGAATTTTAGGAAAAGAAGAAATTTTAAGAAGAGTAAAATAGTATGGAATATAATGTTGGAGATATTGTAAAAACAAAAAAAGCTCATCCATGTGGAAGTAGAGAATGGGAGATTACTAGAGTAGGTGTTGACTTTAAGCTTAAATGTTTAGGTTGTGAACATGTAATAGTACTTCCAAGGGAAAAGGCTTTAAAATCTATTATAGGAAAAAAATAGAATTCTTAAAGATATTGAAATCAAAACTTTTTATAAAAAATATTTACAAAACAAAAAAATGTGGTATAATAATTTATGTAAAGCGATTGATTAAGAATTAAGTAATAAACCAACTTTTTATAGAGAGCCTGTGGTTGGTGTAAACAGGAAAAAGCGTTTATGAAATCTACTCTTAAGAGCTTGCTAGAAAACTAGCCCGAGTTGTTACAGGTTATAGTAATAAAACAAGATATAAATTAAGGTGGTACCGCGATATATTCGCCCTTATGCAAAAACGCATAAGGGCGTTTTTGTTATATGTTTAAAGGAGGAATTTTTATGGAACAAGTAAAAATTGGAAAAGTGTATAGACACTTTAAAGGAAATTATTATTTTGTAGAAAATGTAGCTTTAGACTCGGAAACAAAAGAAAGAATGGTCGTATATAAACCTATATATGATAGAGATGATTCTAGAATTTGGGTTAGAAGAGAAGCAATGTTTCTAGAAGAAATACCTGAAAGACCTGATAATATAACTGGTCAAAAACATAGATTTGAATTATGTGAGAATCTAGAAAAAGATTATACAAAAAAATAAGTTTTCTGATTTTTGAGGATGTGTTCTCAAAATCAAGGAGGGGAATATGATAGATATTAAATTTTTAAGAGAAAATCCAGATATTGTAAGAGAAAATATTAAAAAGAAATTTCAAGATCATAAATTAGTTCTAGTTGATGAAGTTTTAAAACTTGATAAAGAATCAAGAGAGCTTACATTAATGTGTGATGAACTTCGTATGCAAAGAAATAGCAAAAGTAAAGAAATAGGTGGCTTAATGGCTAAAGGTCAAAAAGAGGAAGCAGAAAAAATTAAACAAGAAGTTCAAGAAATTAATGATAAGCTTGCTGCTAATGAAGGAAAAGAAGAAGATCTAAAAGAAGAAATAAAAGAAAGAATGATGAAAATTCCAAATATAATGGATAAGTCTGTTCCAATTGGAAAGGATGATAGTGAAAATGTTGAAAACGAAAGATTTGGTGAACCTGTTGTACCAAGTTATGAAATACCATATCATGCTGATATTATAGAAAGCTTAAATGGTTTGGATAAAGAAAGTGCTGGAAGAACTAGTGGTAATGGATTCTATTATTTGTTAGGTGATGTTGCTAGACTTCATGAAGCCATGCTTGCATATGCAAGAGATTTTATGATTAATAAGGGATTCACATATTGTATACCACCATTTATGATTAGATCAGATGTTGTTAATGGTGTTATGAGTTTTGAAGAATTAGAAGCAATGATGTACAAAATAGAAGGTGAGGACTTGTATTTAATAGGTACAAGTGAACATTCTATGATAGGAAAATTCAAAGGTCAAATAGTAAAAGAAGAAGAACTCCCAATTCGTTTGACAGGATATTCTCCATGCTTTAGAAAAGAAGTTGGATCTCATGGACTAGAAGAAAGAGGATTATATAGAGTTCATCAATTTGAAAAACAAGAAATGATAGTTCTTTGCAAGCCAGAGGAACAAATGGATTGGTATAATAAAATGTGGAACTATACAGTTGAATTTTTCAGGAGTTTAGATGTACCAGTTAGAACTTTAGAATGTTGTAGTGGAGATTTAGCAGATTTAAAAGTTAAATCTGTGGATGTTGAAGCATGGAGTCCAAGACAGCAGAAGTATTTTGAGGTTGGAAGCTGTTCAACATTAGGAGATGCTCAAGCAAGAAGATTGTCAATAAGAGCAAAAGGAGAAAAAGGAAATTATTTAGTTGCAACATTAAATAACACAGTTATAGCAAGCCCAAGAGGATTAATTGGCGTATTAGAAAATAATTATCAAGAAGATGGAAGTGTTAAAATACCAGAAGTATTATGGTCATATATGGGTGGTACAAAAGTACTAGTTCCAAAGAAATAAATAGGAGAAAAATATGATAGTAAAAAATCCCAAATTTGAAATATCTGCTACTAGTCAAAAACAATATCCCAAAGGAGACTTACCAGAAGTTGTATTAGTTGGAAAATCTAATGTTGGAAAATCTTCTTTTGTTAATACTATGACTGGTAGAAAATCTTTAGCTAGAACAAGCAATACACCAGGAAAGACCAGACAAATTAATTTCTATAATATTGATAATAAATTTTATTTTGTAGATTTACCTGGTTATGGCTTTAGCAAAATGTCAAAAGAAGAAAAAGTATATTCTGGAAATTACATTGAAGATTATTTAAGATCTGGTCAAAATATTTCATTAATTATTCTTCTTTTAGACATAAGACACAAGCCAACAGAAGATGATGAATTAATGTATAAATATATTTTGAAAACTAATTTACCATTTATTGTTTTAACAAATAAAGCTGACAAAATTGCTGTAACAAAAGTAGATGAGGAAGTAAAAAGAATAAAAGAACATTTTGGAATTTCATATAGCACTATTTTACCATTTTCATCTGAAAGAAAAATATATATAGATAATGTTTGGAAAGAAATTGAGTCAAAAATAAATTTGGAATAATTTTGTTTTAATAGCATATATATACTATATGGAGGAAATATGATGTATAGTGAATATGTTAAAGAAGCAACTATATTAGAAAAAAACGAGGATGAACAAGACAAAGAATTGTTACAGAATATAAAAGAAGTAAAAATTATTTTAAATAATATGCATAATAATTTACAGTTTGCAGAAACTGATTTGGTAGATTATTATACTTATCAAATAAAAGCAGAAGAGGCAAGGTATTGTTATTTGCTAAAACTTGCTAAAAAAAGAGATTTAAAAGTAATATAAGAATTAAAGATTTTTCAATTTTAATTATTGAAAAATCTTTAATTTTTTTTCATTTTTTTGACAATATTTTTTTACTAAATGTTATAATATAATTATCAATTTACGAAGGAGAAGTTATGAGTAGAATAAAAATTATAATGATAGTTGTAGCATGTGTAGCCGTAATAGCTTTAGGAGTTGTTGTTGGAATGATCGTTTCAAAAAAACAAGCTCCAAAAATGCCTAATGTTACATATGTTAATCCTAAAAAGGGAACATCAGATTTAACAGAGGGCCAAAAAGAAATTGCTGGTTTAGATACCAAAGAAAAAACTTCAAAAGAGAAAGCAAAAGAATCAGAAGAAAAAACATATTCTACAAATTATAAAGAATATTTGAAATTATCTGATGAAGAAAAAGAAAAAATGGAGATTGTACCAAGAGAGCAAGAAGTAAAAATAGATGCTTTAGATGAAATTAAACAATATTTAGATACTAATACAATACCAGAAAAATTTAATTTATCAGAAAGAATAAAAATAAAAGTTGATGATCAGGGTGGATATGGACTTTGCTGGGGATTTGCATCATTAAATTCTCTAGAAACATATTTAGCATTAAATGAAAGAAAAGATTATGATTTTTCAGAAATGCATCTAAATTATATAGAATCTGATTTGATTTATGGATATAGAGGAATTGATACTGGTGGAAACTTTAGCATATTCAAAGATTATTTAAATGTATCAGGTGTTGTTCTAGAAGATACTGTACCATACAAAAATTATTCTGAAAAAGAATATGCCAAATTTACTGATATGGAACCAGTAAAAATAGTAACAGAGACAGTTGATTTTCCAACAATCTATAAAAGCGAATATTCAATGTACACAGATGAAGAAATTCAAGATTTTAGAAATACTGTAAAAAGGCATATTATGAAGAATGGTGGATTATATGCTGAAGTTGTTGCTACAAGTGAGAAAAATGCTTATATAGATATTGATACATATGACATGGTAAATCATGCAGTAACAATTGTAGGCTGGGATGATAATTATTCAAAAAATAATTTCCGTTCACCATCAGGAAAAACACCTGAACATGATGGAGCATATATAGCATTAAATTCTTGGGGAGAAAGTAGAAATGATAAAGGATATTACTATATATCATATGATGACAAATATGTAGAAAGTGGTTTATCAGGAGTAGTATCTACATCACTTGATAATGCATATAAACTAAGCAGTATTAGTAATGATATTATTAGAGATTATCTTGAAAAAGATTATGGAAATTTATTAAAAACTATAAATGGTGAAAAATACGCTACAAAAAATCTAATTTCAACAATACGTTATTTAGATTTTAGTAATAAAAATGTTTCATCATTAAGCGGATTCGAGATTTTTTATAATTTATATTATTTAAATTTATCTAATAATAATATTTCAAATTTAGCAAATTTAGTAAACTTACCAAATATAAAATCAATAGATTTATCTAAAAATAAAATAAAAGATGCAACTGTTTTTTCTAAAATGGATACTGGACTTTATTTTATTGATTTATCCGATAATGAGATTAGTGATATTAGTAGTTTAGAAAATCTTAATTATGAGCAAGATAGCGAATATAATAACTATTATGAAATACACTTAAATAGAAATAAGGGAATAAGTGGATATAGTAAATTAAAAAATGCAAATGCATTGTATTTAGATGGATGTGAGATAAAACAATTAGAGGATATGTCTAAAAAAGAGAATTTATATGCTTTAGACCTTTCTAATAATCCGGAAATGGTAATAGGAAATAGTTTTCCATCAAGTGGAGTTGCTGATGTTTTATTAGTTAACAGTAATATTGGTGATAATGAAATACAAAATATAAAAGGAAATATTTATAGTTTAAATGTTTCAAAAAATAAAATTACTAGTTTAGAAAATTTTCATAATATCTCTAATTTATATAGTTTAAGTATCTCAGAAAATCCAGTAGAAGGATGGGAATATCTAGAAGAAATAATACAAAATAGAACAAGTCAAAACTATTATTATGATGATGAATATGGGGAAAATTATTTCTCATTAGAAGCAAGAAATTGCAATATTAGCAATTTAGATTTATTTAATGATATCAAATTAGATTATCTAGATGTTTCAAATAATAATATAACAGATTTATCAGGTTTTAAAAATGAAATGATATATACAATAAATCTATCTGGAAATGTTGGGTTAAAAAACTTTGAAGCAATAAGTAAGATACCTTATGTAATTTTAGAAGATTGTAAGATAAATAATCTTGATGAAATAATGAAATTAGATAATGTATTCAATTTAAGTTTGGCTAATAACGAATTAGAAGATATAACTAAGTTATCTGATTTGAAAAATTTATTTTCGCTTTCATTAGCTGGAAATAAGAATCTAGTTGGAAAATTGAATATGGAAAATTTAAAAATCTTAAATTTAGAAGATTGTGATTTAGACAATTCTAGTTTATTTGAAAGTTTAGATTGTTCAAATTTAAATATAAAAGGAAATCCTAGTATTACAAGTATCTATAATATTGTAAAAACAAAGAATCAATATATTTATATTAATATAGATAGTGTTAATTATGATGATATTTCTAAATTAAGTAATGCACAAAAAGAAATATTAACAATTAATGATAATGCAAAACTAGTGTTTAACGAGACTTTATCAGGCAAAAAAATAAATGATTATGCTTTGAAAAAATTCTTCAATAAAAATTGGAATAAAGTAGAATCAATTGAAAATGGAAAAATAGATAAAGGCGATTGGAGTGTCGTTGTAGAAGACACAACTAAAGATACAGTTGAGATAAAAATAAAATCATACGAAAAAGATTATTGCAATTTAACTAATTTAGTTTTGAAATATAAATCTACTAAAGTTAATGATGATACTAATGAAAACACAGTAACAAACACAAATACAATCGAAAACACTATCAATAATACAATAAACAATGAAGTATCAAATATAGTTACTGAAAATGTAGTTACAAATGAGATTGTAGAAAATCAAACGGTAAATGAAGTTACAAAAAACGAAGAAAAAACGGTTTCTAATGAAATAGTAAATGAGATAGAAGTAGAAGAAGTAACAAATGAAATAACAAATTTAGTAACAGCAGAGTAAGAATGTATTTTAGTTTTTTTAATTACTCTTATTAAATCAGAAAATTTCATAGAAAATCACAAAAGAAAAGTGAGTCGCTTTCGGTAAAACCGAACATTCCTCACTTTTCTTTTTAGTTTTTCTAATTTCAATTAATAAGTTCAATTAAAATGCATAAAATACATCTTACTCAACTGTTACTGATTTTGCTAAATTTCTTGGTTTATCTACATCTAATCCTTTTGCTTTAGAAATAAAATATGCAAGTAATTGTAATGGTATTACTGAAAGGATAGGAGAGATAAGAGGACTTGTTTCTGGTATTTTAATAACTTTATCAAAATTATGATTTAATTCTTGATTTGTTACTACAAATGTTTTTGCTCCTCTTGTAACAACTTCTTGGATGTTGCTAATAGATTTTTCCACTAACAATGGATTTGTCAAAATAGAAATAACTGTAATTCCATTTTCTATTAATGCAATAGGTCCATGTTTCAATTCTCCTGAAGGATATGCTTCAGAATGGATATATGAAATTTCTTTTAATTTTAAAGAACCTTCTAGTGCAACAGTGTAATCAACACCTCTACCAATAAAGAATACATCTTTTTCTTTATATATTCTATTTGCAAACTCTTTTATTTCTTGTTCATTTTTAAGTACTTCTTCAATTTTACCTGGTAAAAGCAAAATTTCTTTTTTTAATTCTCTAACTTTGCTATTATTAATATCTAAAGTTTCAGCAAAATTAATAGCAAGTATTGCTAAAAGAACAATTTGAGAAGTATATGCTTTTGTAGATGCAACAGCTATTTCAGGACCTGCATGAGTATATAATGTATAATCAGCTTCACGAGAAATAGATGATCCAATTACATTTGTGATTGCAATTGTTTTAGCATCTTTTGATTTTGCAAGTTTTAATGCTGCTATAGTATCAGCAGTTTCTCCTGATTGACTAATATAAATACATAAAGTTCTGCTATTAACAATAGGATTTCTGTATCTAAATTCAGAAGCAGCTTCAACTTCTACAGGTATTTCGCATAAATTTTCTATAATTCCTTTTGCAGTTAATCCGGCATGCATTGCTGTACCACAAGCTACAATAAATATTTTTTTGATAGATTCTAAATACTCTTTTGATAATGCTAAATCTTCAATTACTGATATTGAATCTTTAGGAAGCCTAGATCCGATTGTTTCTCTAATTGATTTTGGTTGTTCATAGATTTCTTTAAGCATGAAGTCATCATAACCATCTTTTTCAGCAGCACCTGCATCCCAAGTAATATTTTTAATTTCTTTTTGGATTTTTTCTGCATTTTCATTATAGAAAACAATATCATTTCTAGTTATTAGAGCAAATTCTCTATCATTCAAAAGATAAAAGTCTTTTGTAAAAGATAGAATTGCAGGAATATCTGAACTGATATAATTTTCATTTTCGCCTTTTCCTATAACTAAAGGACTGTCTTTTCGAACAACAATCATACAGTCAGGATATAGGGAAGATAGTACTTCTATAGCATAACTTCCTTTAAGCCTCTTGGTTGCATCTATAACTGCTTTTAAGAATTTTTCATTTCCTTCTAAACTACTATTAGAAGAATTTTCATAATAATAATTGATTAAATTTGGAATAACTTCTGTATCTGTTTCAGATAAAAAAGTATAATTTTTAGAAATTAAGAATTCCTTTAATTCTGCATAATTTTCTATTATTCCATTATGAACAACTGCAAAACATCTACTATTGTCTAGATGTGGGTGAGAATTGACTCCTGATGGTTTACCATGAGTTGCCCATCTAGTGTGACCAATTCCGATTGTACCTGTTAAAGAATTAATTTCTGCATTTTCATTTAATTGATTTACTCTTCCTTTGTCTTTAATAACTTTTATGAGATGATTATCTTCAATTGTAGCGATTCCTGCTGAATCATAACCTCTATATTCAAGTCTTAAAAGACCATTAATTAATACTGGCTTCGCTTCTTTTTTGCCAACATATCCAACTATTCCACACATAATAAAAAAACCTTTCTTAAAAAATAACTACAGCAAATATAAGGCAATAATATGATGCCCTAAATTTGTAAGTTTATAAAGACAGGTGTAAGAAAATTACTTATTAAATTTCTGTTATAATATTGCTATTATTTTTTTGTTTAATATTTGGTAGTAATTATACCATTAGAGTACCCGCCGAATATTTCGATAACTCTAAACCTCGTCAACTATTTATACTAATAGTCCTGGCGCTAGCCTTTGCTTTATTTTAAAATCCTTTCTATAGTTCTTACACTTTATCTAAATTTACATTATCATATGAAAAAATTCATAAAATGTCAATGTTTAGTAAAAGAAAAATGTTTACAGTAAAAAAATATTGTAATATAATATTATTGAATAATAATCGCAATAAATAGCGTGAAAGGTGATTTTATATGAGTGAAGAGAAAAAGCCAAATATTATTTCTACTGTAAATGAAAATAATGCTACATATTATTTTTGTGATGATGGTGAAATTTATAAAATGGATCCAGAAAAAACAAAATTAACAAAACTAGGAAAAGAAGAAAAAGAAAAGATGATTAGCAAGTATAAAGAAAATGCAGAAAAACAAGTAGATGTAAGTTTTGGAGAAAGATAGAATGTGGAAAATTAAACAATATGAGAATAGAAGATTAGCTGCATATGCTAGAATGAGAATTGCAACAATGCCTGTTAGTGACATATATAAACCCCTTCTTGTAGATATTATTTTAAGAAGAGCATATGAGTATGAATTATCAGATCAAGAGGCTTGTAGTGATATTGAAACACTCATTAGATATGTAAAAAAAATAGAAATATTTCCATTAAAAGCGGGAACTCTAGGGGTACATGAGCCTGCTACAAATACTATTAAGCTTTCTAGTGAAGCATTTAAAAAGAACCCCATAAATGCTGAAGAAATATATGAAACATTAACACATGAAGTTTATCATGCTTTAGCTAGAAAAAATAATCGGTGTTGATAATATGAGTCGAGTAAATAGCTATACAGGGGCATATCATAGTTCATTAATTGAAGCAATTAATTCAAAAGCAACAAATAGAGTTGTAAACAGAAGAAATTTGCTAGAAGCACCATACTATAATCCTACAAAAGATGATTATAATTTCATAGCTTTTGGAGTAGACCTAATCGCTGCAACATATGGGATTACAGAAAAGAAATTAATACAATTAGCTTTTGGAGGTAGAGAAAATTTAGTATATTCATTATCTAGAATTAGTGGAGAAGAACCTAATAGAGTTGGAAGTTATATTGATTTTATTGAAATGAACTTATCAAGTATTTATGAGATGATAAATCCTTCAAAAGGCCAAACTCCAATTAGTAAACAAAATAGGATTAATATAATTAGTGAATCAATGGCTAGTATTTTATATGCTACAGTAAATCATTCTAATTTTTGGTTAGTAAATCAAAGAGGATTATATCCTCAACATGCACGAGAAGTGGATAATGATTTCCAATTTTCAATGTCTAACATTTATTACATTATGAATAGAGTATATCAAATGTATTCTAGCATGTTCCAATATGACTTTTCGAGAGATGTACCATATAGAGCTTCAAGGTTAGGACCAGCATATGAATTAAATGGAAGTTATTGTAGAAGCATAGGATTTTCAAGAAGTAATATACTTGCACAAGATGTTGTAGAAAGACATAGGATAGAAGATTTTTCAGAAGACATGTGGGATAATTGGAAAGTGACTATACATATAAATAGGTTTTTAGCAGCAGAATATAGTAATCCAATACTATCAAGGACACAAGCAATGTTAAGAAAAGCAAGAGGAGAGGAAATGCTTGATTTTAGATATGTACCTATGGCTCTACCATTATCACCAGGTGTTCCACCAACTGAGCAAAAATGGGTTATTAGAGATACAATGGCAGGTACAAGAAGAAATAATGTTGATGGAAGATGAGGTATTGAGAATGAAAGATTTAAAAGTACTTTTTAACCAAGAACAATTAGAAAAAAGAATTACAGAAATGGGAAAAGAAATTGATAAAGACTATAAGGGAAAAGAAATTGTAGTAATATGTGTTTTAAAAGGTGCAATATTTTTCACAGTAGATTTATTAAAACATGTTAAAACAGACACTACTCTAGAATTTATGATGATATCTAGTTATTCCGGAACTGAAAGTACAGGAAATGTAAATTTAAATGTTGGATTAGATGTAGACATTAAAGGAAAAGATGTATTAATTGTTGAAGATATTATTGATACAGGTCATTCTTTAAAATTTTTACAGGATTATTTAACACGTAAAGAACCAAAGACTTTAAAAACAGCAGTTCTATTAGATAAAAAAGAAAGAAGGAAAACAAATGTCAATATTGATTACACAGGATTTGTTATTCCTAACAAATTTGTTGTAGGATATGGATTTGATATTGATGAAAAATATAGAAATATACCTTATATTGGATATATAGAAGATTAGAGGAAATTGGATGTTTGATATTGAAGAAGAACTAAAAAAGCTTCCAGATAAACCAGGAGTTTATCTTATGAAAGATAAGCAAGATACTGTAATATATGTTGGAAAAGCGGTTGTGCTTAAAAACAGAGTAAGACAGTATTTTAGGAAAAATAATAAAACAGCAAGAATAGAAAAAATGGTCTCTTTAATAGACCATTTTGAATATATTGTTGTTGCAAATGAAGATGAAGCTTTAATTTTAGAATGTAATTTAATAAAAAAATATAGACCTAAGTTTAATGTTTTGTTAAAAGATGATAAAACATATCCTTATATTAAAATAGATATGAAATCAGATTATCCATCAGTTTTTATGACTAGAAAAATATTAAATGATGGGGCAAAGTATTTTGGACCTTATGCCAGTGCTAGTTCTGCTAAAGAAATGATAAGCTTCATAAAAGAAAAATTTCAAATTAGACAATGTAAAACTTTTAAAAACAAAGATAGAGCTTGTTTGAACTATCATATTAAAAAGTGTTTGGCTCCATGTATGAAGTTTGTTTCTAAAGAAGAATACAGAAAGCAAATAGACCAAATAATTATGCTTCTAGAAGGAAAAGTTTCAGATATTATAAAAGAACTTGAAAAAGAAATGGAAATAGCTTCAAAGAATTTAGAATTCGAAAAAGCAGCGGAGATAAGAGATAGAATATTAGCAATAGAAAGAGTAACAGAAAAACAAAAAATGTCTAATATTTCAGAAAACAATATTGATGTTATTGGACTTTACAAAAATGAAGTATCAGTTTGTATAGAAGTTTTCTTTATTAGAAATAGTAAGATGCTTGGAAGGGAGCATTACTTTTTTGATGACTTAAAAGATATGGATGATGAAGAAATTATATCTGGTTTTATAAAACAGTTTTATATAGATAAAAAAGATTATCCGAGCAAAATAATGATTAGATATAATTTAGAAGAAAAAGAAACACTGGAAAAATGGCTATCTGAAATGGGAGATAGAAAAGTCGAGATAAAGAGCCCACAAAAAGGTGAGAAACTTAGATTTGTTGAAATGGCAGAACTAAACAGTAAAATTACTTTAGAAAATAAAGTAAAAGATAAGACAGAAATTTTAACAGAATTAAGAGATTGTTTAGAACTTGATTCTTTACCTCTTAAAATTGAAAGTTTTGATATATCAAATATTGCTGGTAGTTTTATTGTTGCAGGAATGTGTGTTGCTCAAAATGGAGTAATTAAGAGAAATTTATCTAGAAGATTTCAGATTAAAACTGTTTATGATCAAGATGACCCAAGATGTATGAAAGAAGTTGTAATAAGAAGAATAAAACATTCTTTAGATAATCCAAAAGGAGGTTTTGGAACACTTCCAGACTTAATATTAGCTGATGGAGGTATTACACAAATAAGAGCAATTAAAGAAGCGTTAGAAGAATGTAGTGTTGATATTCCAGTATTTGGAATGGTTAAAGATGATAAACACTCAACAAGAGCACTAGTTGATGAAAATAAAAATGAATTTGAAATATCAGAAAACTTATTTAATTTTATTACAAATCTTCAAGATGAAGTTCATAATACGGCAATTGAATATCATAGAAAAGTTCGTGATAGAGCAATGACAAAATCTAAATTAGATGATATTTCAGGTGTTGGAGAAAAGAAGAGAACAGCACTTTTAAAAAAATTTGGAAGTGTTAATAAAATAAAAGAAGCACAGATAGAAGAATTAATGCAAATAAAAGGAATTACATTAGGCTTAGCAGAGAAAATAAAAGAAACTTTAAATAGTTAGTAATATTCAAATATTCTTCGCATATATATAAATTGGACAAAGTAAAAAAAGTGTGGAGGATATTATGAAAAAAGTTTTTATAAGTGTTTTAATTATTGCTAGTGTAGTGAGTTTTTTAGTAATGTGTTATTTGCTTTATAGTTTTGTTTTAGTATTAAGTATGTTATAAGGAAAAATAATGGATGTAATAGTTGGAAAATTAGCTGGATTTTGTGCAGGAGTAAAAAATACAGTAAGTAGAGCAGAAGAGTTATTAAATGAAAATAATAAAATATATTGTTTGGGTGAAATTATTCATAATGGACAAGTTATAAAGAAACTAGAAGAAAAAGGAATGGTCACTGTAAATGATATTGAAAATATTCCAGATGGAGAAAAGGTAATTTTTAGAGCACATGGTGAGTCAGAATCTATATATGTAAGAGCAAGAGAAAAGAATTTAGATATTATTGATTTAACATGTGGAAAAGTAAGATTAATTCATGATAAAGTAAAAAAATATAATCAAAAAGCATTTATTATAATTCTAGGTAAAAAAACTCATCCAGAAATAGTTGGAACAAAAGGGTATGCTGGAGATAATTATTATATTGTTGAAAATGGAGACGATATATTAGATGCATATATGGAATTTGAAAAAACAGGGTTAAACTTAGTATATATAGTTGCGCAAACAACTTTTTCTAGTAAGTATTTTGATGAGTTATCAAAGGAAATAGAGAAAAATTTTTATGAAGTTGATTGTGTAATAGACAAGACAATTTGTATGGCAACTGAAGAAAGGCAAAAAGAAGTAAGAGAAATGTCAAAAACTGTAAATAAGATGATAATTATTGGTGGAAAACATAGTTCGAATACGAAAGAATTAGCCAATATTGCACAAGAAAATTGTGAAAATGTTTACTTAGTTGAAACCGTATATGAATTAAAAGGAGTTAGTTTTTTAGATTCTGACAAAGTTGGTATTATGGCAGGTGCATCTACACCAATGGAAAGTATAATAGAAGTTGAAAATTATTTAAAAAAGAGGAATTAATAATGGAAATTGCAAGTGATTGGAAAGATTATGAAATACTAGATATGGCAAATGGAGAAAAGCTTGAAAGATGGAATAATATAATATTAATTAGACCAGATCCACAAATAATATGGAAACAGAAATCTTTTGAGTCAAAGTGGAAAGATGCAAATGCAAAATACAATAGAAGTAATACTGGTGGAGGCGCATGGGAATATAAGAAAAAACTTCCTGAAAGTTGGCAAGTTAAATATAAAGATTTGAGTTTTAATATTAAACCAATGGGATTTAAACATACAGGATTATTCCCAGAGCAAGCTGTTAATTGGGATTGGATGATTAATAAAATAAAAAATGCAAACAGAGAAATAAAAGTGCTTAATCTATTTGCATATACTGGTGGAGCAACTGTTGCTTGTAGTTATGCAGGTGCACAAGTTGTTCATGTTGATTCTTCAAAAGGTATGGTTTCATGGGCAAAAGAAAATTTAGTTTCATCAGGATTGGGTGATAGGCCTGTAAGATTAATTATTGATGATGTAACTAAATTTGTTCAAAGAGAAATTAGAAGAGGAAACAAATATGATGCGATAATAATGGATCCGCCATCATATGGTAGAGGGAAAAATGGAGAAGTATGGCAATTTGAAAATAATATTGCAGATTTAGTTGAACTATGCATGCAAGTACTTTCTGATAAACCATTGTTTTTCCTTATTAATTCTTATACAACAGGAATATCTTCAAAAGTATTAGAAAATATTCTACGTTTAAACTTGAAGATTTCTTACGGAAAATATATTTCTGGGGAGATAGGACTTCCTATGAAAGACTCTAATTTGGTATTGCCATGTGGAATTTATGGAAGATGGGAGAACTAGGATAGATGGATATTAAAGATTTAAAAGTTCTTTATGAAGATAATCATATAATTGTTGTAGAAAAACCAGTTAATATTCCATCTCAAGGTGATAAAACAGGTGATGAAGATATGTTAACAATAATTAAAGCATATCTCAAAGAAAAATATCAAAAACCAGGAGATGTATATTTAGGATTAGTACATAGACTAGATAGACCAACAGGTGGAGTTATGGTGTTTGCTAAAACTTCAAAAGCTGCTTCAAGATTAAGTGAACAAGTAAGAGATAAAAAGTTTCATAAAAAATATTTAGCAATAGTTGACGGGAAAATGGAAAATGACAAAGGTACATTTAAAGATTTTCTGATAAAAAATGAAAAAACAAATATGAGCAAAGTTGTACCAGATGGAACAAAAAATGCAAAGGAAGCCATATTAGATTATGAAGTAATTAAATATAATGAAGAAATAAATATGAGCGCAGTAAAAGTGATTTTACATACAGGAAGACATCATCAAATTAGAGTCCAGTTTGCATCTAGAAATCACAGCTTATCTGGTGATCAGAAGTATGGGACAAGAGGTAGAGGAAAGCAATTGGCATTATGGGCATATTATTTAAGTTTTGAACATCCTACTAAAAAAGAAATAATGGAATTTGAAGAATATCCTGAAAAAACAGGAAGTTGGAGCTGGATTTAACTATCCAGCTTTACTTTTTATTTTAAAAATGTTAAAATAAATGTATACGCTCTCTTTGAAGGGCGTTTGGGAAATACCTAACAATGTCAGTTCAATTTTCTTGACAATTGCTTAGGAATTACTATTCGACAGAGCACAAAAAAATAAAATTAACCAGAAAGGGGGTTATAAAATGAAGTGCGAAGTCGATAATCGGTTTGTTCTCAAAGACACCTTTGAGATCTATGATGATTCAATAAATGTTGCCAACCAGGTAAATTCTTGCCAACTTGTTGGTAGGATCACGAGTGATTTCGAACGATCCCATGAACAGCGTACGATGTCATTCGTTACGTTTAGGATTGCTGTCCCAAGAAACAGTGGGAAAGAAGATATAATTCCTGTCATATGCGATGTTGAATTGATTCTGGAATACATTGACAAAAGCCCAATTGGGAGATATGTGAATGTAGAAGGAAGATTTTGTTCTTTCCTTCAGATAAATGAAGACAGAACTGCATCATCGAAGAAATATCTGTATGTACGAGAACTACATATTACAGATGATAAGGATGAATTTCTCTATCCCATTGGTACAAATGTGGTTGTGATTGAAGGTGAGCTAAATTACAATTCTGTTTATCGAAACACTCCACTTGGACGAAAAATTACAGAACTTCCTATCATTTGCCGTAGACCCAATGGCAGGCCAGATCATCTGACAGCAATTGCCTGGGGAATAAATGCGCTCGATGCGGCAGATTTGGTAAAGGGAGATAGAGTGAAAATCACTGGTAGGCTTCAGAGTAGAATCTATAACAAGGATGGTGAAAAAACTGTCTATGAGATTTCTGTAAAAGAATTTGAAGTACAAACCCAATCGAAAGATAGTCTCGTTTTATAATCAAAAAATCGAATAGCAATGAGAGGAGCCACAGCATGCTGAGGCTCCTTTCTTTTTTGACATAAAAGTAGATTTCTCTCATAAAAATGTTGTAGGAGGAAATCTATATGAAAGATAAAATAATAAGTCATAGTATTGCAATAGGAATATTAATGTTTTGTACTTTACAATTTGCTTTGTTTTCTCATGCGGATTCATTAAGCAATGAATTATTAGCATGGGGATTTAGAAGAGGAGAAAATCATAATCAGCCTGTTTTAGATACAAAAAGTAAGCTAATAATAGATGATTATAAAGGTATATCTATTGGAGATAGCAATAGT
Source organism: Clostridia bacterium (assembly GCA_016290095.1). Lineage (GTDB taxonomy): Bacteria > Bacillota > Clostridia > TANB77 > CAG-508 > Scatovivens. The sequence goes on along the minus strand of JAEESU010000019.1, from coordinate 110,087 downwards.
AATAAAATTTATCTAACTTTTGATTGTGGATATGAAGCAGGTTATACAGAAAAAATATTAGATGTGTTAGAGGAAAATGATGTCAAAGCGACTTTTTTTATAACTGCACATTATCTAAATACAGCAGATAATATCGTAAAGAGGATGATTGAAGAAGGACATATTGTTGGAAACCATACAGTAAATCATAAGTGTTTACCAGAACTCTCAGATGAAGAGGTTATAAAAGAAGTAATGACACTCCATGGTGCAGTTTATGAAAAGTTTGATTATGAAATGAAATACTTTAGACCACCAAAAGGAGAATTTAGTGAAAGAGTAATTGATATTGTAAGTAATTTAGGATATAAAACAGTGATGTGGTCATCAGCATATGATGATTGGAATAAAGAAAGACAGGGAAGAGAAGAATATGGAAAAAAGAAAGTTTTAGATAATATTCATAATGGATGTGTTCTATTACTGCATGCCACTTCTGAGGATAATAGTAAAATATTAGGAGATGTAATAAGAGAGATAAAAAGTATGGGTTATGAATTTACTTCTTTAGATGATTTTGAATGAAGTCTTTTTGTTTAAAATTTGATTGACTTATGTTCTGTATTTGATAAAATATATATAGAATTTTAGAATTGTAGAATGGATTGAAATTTCAAGAAAAATATGATAAAATATACACTCAAATAAGATATGGGAGATAAAAAATGGATTTTCTAAATTTTGAAATAAATGAAAAAACATATATTAGATTAATTATTGCATTTGCAATCATTTTATTAGTGTTTATAGCACTTACAATGAGTTCACTTTTAATATTTACATCATATTCATTAGGACCAAATACTTCTGTTAATGATGAAGATATAAATATGCATATAGATATTCTAGAATGTGATGGAAAAAAATTAGAAATTGCAGGATGGGCATACAAAGAAGGAGAAGCAGTAGGAGTAGTTAATTCTAATTATGTTATTAAAAATCGAGAAACAGGAAAAATGTATTTAATGAGATCAAAAATGGAAGAAAATGGAAACATTAAAGAAGTTGAACATAAATTAGGTGGAATTCATGCACGTTGCTTGGTTTTCGGTATACCAAAAGGTTGGTATGATATATATGTATTATATAGAAATGATTCTGAAGATATATTAGCTAATACACTAATATCTGTAGAAATATAAAGAATTGAGGAAATAATAATGATGGAAAAAATAAAGAGATTTCTAGGAAATGGTAGAGGAGCTTTATTTGCACTATTTATTCTAGAGTTAGTATTAACAATATTTGTTACACCAAATAAATATGATGATAAAACATTTTTGGAAAGTGTTACAGGAACTACAATTTTTTCATATGTTGGACCAAGGTATTTCAATTGGACATCACGTTTTATTATAGAATATGTTTTATGTGGTGTTCTTAAAATATCAAAATATATGTGGATATTAGTAGAAGCACTAATGGTTACACTTGCTGGATATTCAATTTCTAAACTATTTGTTAAAGAAAACAAAGAAGAAAATAATTTAATGTTATTATTTATGATATTAATATATCCATTAGATGTTATGAATAGTGCGGGTTGGGCAGCAACAACAGTAAATTACATGTGGCCAATGGCTACTTGTTTATTTGCATTAATTCCAATTAGAAAAATATGGGACGAAGAAAAATTTAGATGGTTTCAATATCCTTTATTTATTCTAGCAATGTTATTTGCAGGTAATCAAGAACAAACATGTTGTATATTAGTTGGATGCTATATTTTATTTAGTATATTAATGATAATTAAAAATAGAAAATTACATCCATTTATGGTTATCCAAACTATTTTAGCAATTGGAAGTTTAATATTTATATTAACTTGTCCAGGAAATTACATAAGAAATGGATTGGAGATAAATGAAAATTTCAAAGATTTTGGAATGTTAACATTTTTAGATAAACTTCAATTAGGTTTTACATCTACAATGGGGCTTATTATAAAAAATGGTGATTTAGTATATGGACTTTTAAGTTTTATAATTGTTGTATATATTTTCTCAAATTATAAAAGTGCATTATATAGAATTGTTGCAGTAATTCCATTTGTATCTATATGTTTATTATGTTTTACAAGAGGAGTAACTAATAGTTTATTTCCATTTTTTGGAGCTTTTAGAACATTAGTTGATGAAGAAAGATTAGTGTTAACAGCTGCAAATAGTAATAATTTAATTAATTTAATACCAATAGTATTTTCTTATTTAAATTTTACATGTTTAATTCTTTCAATATTATTAATATTTAGAAATTTAAAAAACAATGTAGCAATATTAGTATTTTTAGTAGGATTTGCATCAAGACTAATAATGGGATTTTCGCCAACAATATTTGTATCAGGACCAAGAACAATGATATTCTTTGATTTTGCTATGATTATTGTTAGTTTATTAGTATGGCAAGAATTATTAAAGAAAAATGATAAAATAGATAAAAAGGCACAAACTAAAGCAGAAATTATTATTAAGGCAGTTGGTGTTTTTGAATATATTAATGTATTACTATGTATATTATTAACTCAAAAATAAAGTACAAAGGAGAAGAAGTAAATGGAAATTTCAAATTTTACTGATAAGGCTAGAGAAGCAATCACAGTAGCTAGTAATGTTACTGTACGTAATGGAAATTCTGTAATAACAGATTTCCATATGATGCTTGCATTTCTAGATAATCCAGAAGGAATTGTTTACAAATTATTTAAAAAACTAAATGTAGATACAGATGCGTTACTTGCAATATTGCAAGATGAAGTAAATCAATTTCCTAAAACAAATGGAAATGCAAATGCATTAAAATTCTCTGCAGAGGTGGAAAATGCTTTAGATGAAGCAGAGAAACAAGCAAAATCAATGAAAGATGAATACATTTCAGTAGAGCATTTAATGATTGGATTGCTTGATGCAGGAACAGATAAATTTAAGAGAATATTGAAATCACTTAAAGTAGATAAAAATAAGTTCTTATCTGCATTAAAAGAAATAAGATCAAGTGTATCTGTTGAGGAAAAAGGTGTAAGCGATTCATCTGGAGTCTTAAGTAAATTTGGAAAGAATGTAACAGATTTAGCAAGGCAAAATAAATTAAATCCAGTAATTGGAAGAGATGAAGAAATTAGAAATGTAATTAGAATTCTATCTCGTAAAACTAAAAATAATCCAGTTCTAATTGGTGAACCTGGTGTTGGAAAAACAGCTATTGTAGAAGGTTTAGCACAAAGAATCATTAGAGGTGATGTACCAACTAGCTTAAAAGGAAAAACTCTTTATGAATTAGATTTAGGATTATTAATTGCTGGTGCTAAGTATAAAGGTGAGTTTGAAGAAAGACTTACAAATATATTAAAAGAAATAGATAAGAGTAATGGAAATATCATATTATTTATAGATGAGATACATAATTTAGTCGGAGCTGGTAAATCTGATGGTGCAATGGATGCAAGCAATCTTTTAAAACCACGTTTGGCTAGAGGAGAATTACATTGTGTTGGTGCAACAACACTAGACGAATATCGAGAATACATTGAACAAGATCCAGCTTTAGTTAGAAGATTTCAACAAGTATTAGTTCCAGAACCAACTGTTTCAGATTGTGTAACAATTTTACGTGGAATTAAGGAAAAATTTGAAATTTTCCATGGAGTAAAAATTCAAGATTCTGCTTTGGTTGCAGCTGCAACATTATCAAATAGATACATTACAGATAGATTTATGCCAGATAAAGCAATAGATTTAATAGATGAAGCTTGTAGTATGATAAGGACAGAAGTAGAATCTATGCCTGTTGAACTAGATACTATTTCTAGAAAAATAATGCAATTAGAAATAGAAGAGAGATCTCTAGAAAAAGAAGATTCTGATGACGTTAAAGTACAAAATAGATTACAAAAAATAAGAACAGAATTAACAAATTTGAGACAAGAATTTCAAGATATGAAATTGAAATGGGAAGAAGAGAAAAAGAATATTGCTAAAATTCAAAAGTTAAAAACCAAAATAGATGAAGTAAATGCAGAAATTGAAACAGCAGAAAGAAACTATGATTTAAGTAAGGCTGCTGAGCTAAAATATTCAACACTTCCTAATTTAAAAACAGTATTAGAACAAGAAGAAAAAGAAATAGAAAAAACTCAAGGCAAGAATACTCTTCTTAAAAATAAAGTTACAGAAGAAGAAATTGCTGAAGTAGTTTCAAAATGGAGTGGTATTCCGGTTTCAAAACTTGAAGAGGGAGAAAGGGAAAGATTAATACATTTAGAGGATATTCTTCATGAAAGAGTTGTTGGTCAAGATGAGGCTGTTAAAAAAGTAAGTGAAGCGATTTTAAGAGCGAGAGCTGGAATTGCAAATCCAAATAGGCCTATTGGTTCATTCTTATTTTTAGGGCCAACTGGTGTTGGTAAAACAGAACTTGGAAAAACATTAGCAGCTACATTGTTTGATGATGAGAAAAATATGATAAGAATTGATATGTCTGAATATATGGAGAAATTTAGTGTTACTAGATTAATAGGTGCTCCTCCAGGATACGTAGGATATGAAGAAGGTGGTCAATTAACAGAAGCAGTTAGAAGAAAACCTTATTCAGTAGTTTTATTTGATGAGGTTGAAAAGGCTCATCCAGATGTATTCAATATTTTTTTACAAATATTAGATGATGGTAGAGTAACAGACTCTCAAGGTAGATTAATTGATTTTAAAAACACAGTTATAATTCTTACATCAAACTTAGGATCACATTATATATTGGACAGTATAGCAAAAAATGGAGTAATTACTGATGAAGCAAGAGAACAAATAAATCAAGTTTTGAAAAAGCAGTTTAGGCCAGAATTTTTAAATAGATTAGATGAAATAATATGTTTCAAAGCATTAGAAAAAGATGTTGTTTATGGAATTGTAGATTTATTCTTAAAAGGAGTTATTGGAAGACTTAAAGATAGAGGAATAGAATTATCATTTACACCTAACTCTAAAAAATGGCTTGTAGAAGAAGGATATGATATGGAATTTGGTGCAAGACCATTAAAGAGAATTGTTCAATCACAAGTTGAAACACTGATGGCTAAAAAGATTATTGCAAATGAAGTAAAAGAGGGAGATAAAGTAGAAGCATATTACGATAAGAGAATTCATGGACTAAATATTAGAAAGAAGATAGAACAACCTCAAGAAGAAAATAAAACAGATAAAGAAATTATACAAGAAGTAATTGATAATAAGAAAACTGAATAAAAAAAAGAGATTCATATGAATCTCTTTTTTATTTTACTTTAGGTAATACTTTATATACAATTTTGAAACAGTCAAACTTTTCAACTTCATTTTCATATAAACAATCAAGATAAATGTTTAATTCTTTTAGATCTTTTGCTGCTCTTATAACAGCTGGATTTAAGTTTGAATTGAACATAAGTTCAACTGCTAAGTCAATTGCTGCATATACAGAACTATTTTCTTTAGTTCTCATGAATCTATATGCTTCTCTAAATCTTGATATTATTGGCATTTTAAAAGTAGAAAGTGGAACTGTATATTCATTATCAACAACATCTTGAATAGTTTCATATTCATCATTATATTTTAATTTGTTCATTACATCAGATATAGTATATGGTAAATATACTTTTTGTGTTTCTTCTGAAATTAGAAGAGTTCTGTTATCACATATTGAATTTTCATCTATTTCAGTAACTGGAACATCTTTAATACTTGCAATTGTTTTATTTAACATTGAAAGTTCTATTCTGTTATTGATAGAAGCAAGCTTAAATGCTTCTTTAATATTTAATTCGATTCTGTTATTTTTCTTAGCAAATCCAACATTATTAATTGCATTAGCAAATTCTACATCTTCAAAGTTTGTTAAAACTTCGAAGTGATCTTTATTGTTGTGAATTTCAATATATTTCTCACCAATTTTTACATAGAAATTATTTTTTGGAGTAGATATATTAATGTTTTCTGATAATACAGATATTGCATTAAAATCTGCCATAATTTCGTATGTTTCGTTTAGAATTTGAATTGAAAAGATATCTTCTTTATCTATTAAAATGTTAATTGATTTATTTTCATCTAAAGGCTCACTATTTGCAAGTTCTGCAGGAATGTCATTTTTAACAATTTCAGCAGATGTAATTTCGTTAGCAGGTGTAGAAATTACTTCAGGTATTACTTCAGAAACTGCTTCTGGTTTATTATCTTCTTCTAATTCTTTTATTGCTTTTGTTAAACATTCTAACACCTTTGAAAAGTCAGAATCTATTTTATCATCATTTTCTGAATTGACATTTTCATTTGCGATTTCTTCTTCAGTAGAAAGAACTTCAGAAATTAAACTATTTTTTAATTCTTCATTTGATTCATCAGAAGAAAGCGCTTCTGATAATATATCTTCTACTATTTGAGCTTCTGATTCAGAAGAATCTTCTTTAGAAGAATCAATAATAGAATCATCATCTGCTAATAATTCTAATAAATCTTCATCAGATAATTCAATGTCTGTATTAGAAGAAGTAGGTGAAGTAGTATTATCAGTTTTTACACTTTTTTGATTTTCTAAATCTGAAATTTTGTCTGATAAATTATTAATAGATTCATTGAAGTTCTCTAACAACTTAGTGATAGTTGAGAATTCACCATTGTCCTTTTTACTAGAGGTTTCTGCTTTTTCTGCTTCTTCAGCTTTTTCTAATTCTTCATCTAAATTAACAATTTCAGGTTCTTGAACTTCAGATTCTTTTTTGAATTCTTTTATATCTTCATCTGAAACATTATCTAATCCAAAATAACTTTCGATAGAAAAAGCATCATCATCATATTTTTCTTCTTTTTCTTCTTCATCTAAATTAATATTATCATAGTCAATGTCCTCATCAAAACTGAATTCTTCAGGTTCTTCATCTGTTTCTTCAGAGTCATCAACATCAGGAAGAATATCTAGTGAATTACTGTTTTCTGGATTTACAGGCTCATCATTTTTTTCTGAAACATCATTTTCTGAAATTTCTTGATTATCCAATTCTTCATTTTCAACATCTTGAGAATCTGGATTCTCTGTATTATCACCATTAATAATTTCGTTTTCTAGCAATTCTTGAATTATTTCATCATTAATTGAAATACTTGTGTCATTTGTTGAGACAATTGGCATATCAACTGTTTTTTCATCTGATTCAGTATTTACTAGAACTGCTGTATCTGCTACAGGAGTAGTAACAGTAGCTATAGGATCTAATTTTACTTCAACTTCTGGAATAGCATTATCTAGTGGTTTTTGTATAGTACTAACATTATCTAAATTTGCAGGAATAATTTCTTGATATATGTTTTCTACAGCATTTTCTGGAGTAGGTGTAGATTGAGTAGCTTGGCCATAAGAAAATGTTTTAAAAATAGGAGAGATAGTTCTCTTTATTTTTCTAGTAGGAGCACTTTGAACTGAGATAGATGGAGTAGAACTTTCAAAGAAATTATTTTGAACATCTCCAATGTTTTTAATGCTATCTGCAGCTGCTGGAGCCTCTTGAACATTATTTCCAACAAATTCTGGTAAGATTTCTGAAATTTTATTTTCAATATATTCTTTAATAGAATCAACATGAAATTCTTGAGTATTAAATGTAACATTTTCTGCAACATTTTCTTCTTTTGATTCTTCTTGAGTAGCAATTTCTTCTGAATTGTTATTAGAATTATCATTTTCAGTAACAGGATCTATTAATTCTTCAAGCTCTTCAGAATTGAAATTGTTTAAAATATCAGATGTTGCAGATTCTTGGCTAGGAATTTCAGATTCTAAAACTTCTGAATCAGAAAGTGATTCTTCTTGACTACTTTCTGAATTTATATAAATTGGTTCATCATTATCATCAATATTTGAAATTGTTAAGTTGAATTTTTCAAATACAGAAGGCTCATAAAAGAAAGAAGAACTTTCTATAATAGAATTATCAACGACTCTTGGTTTTTGCTCATTTTGTGGTTTGGCAAAGTTTAAGTTAAGACGTAAAGTTCTTTTTTTCTTAGGAGTTTCTGGCTTAGCAACAATTTTTTCTACTTTAATTGTTTCTTGTGCATTTGAAACGGGTTCTTCTTTTTTAGTCTTTTTAATGCTTTTTATAGTTCTTTTTTTCTTAGGAACTTCTATAGTTGTCTCTGAAAGTTGATTAGATTCTGTAATTGGAATTTCTTTTACTGCAACTTCAATAGGATCTGTAGTTTCTTGAACTATAGATACATCGATTTTCTTTGCAGTTCTTTTTCTTGTTTTAGAAGTAGTTTTTTTAGAAGGCTTTCTTCCACGACGAGAAGAAGTCTTTTTAACAATTTTTGTTTCATTTTCTTCATCTAACAAAATTGAATTTTCAGATAACTTATCTAACTTCGTTGACATTACTTAACCTCCGTTTTTTCGCAAAATACGACTAAATATTCTACGACTATACAAAATATTATAATATAATATATGAAAAAAGTAAATGGATTTTTTTGCAAAAAACGACAAAATTGTGTTTCTTTTTTGTAACAAAAATATTACCAAAATAAGAACAAAATGAAACATAAAACGCATTGAATAAACTAAATAATAATGGTATACTCTATAGTATAAATGTAGAAAAGGATTTGATAAAATGAAAAAAATATTGAACTTTTTGAAGAATATTATAATAATTGCGTATATTTTGCTGATAATATTTGTAACAATTTGTCTAATATCATACAACGATTTCCAGGTAACACAATTGGGACAAACAACATTATTACCAGTAATCGACGAAGATTTAAAACCAGATTTTACAGTTGGGGATTTACTTATTATACAAAAAAATAAGTTAACTGATGTAAAGGAAGGAGATAAAGTATTCTTCTATAGAAAAAGATTTGGAGAAGTAACTGTTAATTTTGCACCTGTAACATCTGTACAACAAGTATCTAATACAGAAAGTACTTTTACAGTAGAGGGAGATTATAAATTCTCAAGTTCTAACTTCATTGGAAAAGTTGATACAATAACTGTAATTCCTAAAGTCGGTGGAGTACTTAGTGTGTTACAGTCTAAATGGGGATTTCTATTCTTAGGGGTATTTCCTTCATTAGTTGCATTCCTTTATACATTACATTCAGTTGTTACAGAAGTAATTGGAACAGATGATGAAGAAAAAACAAAAAAGAGAAAAAAGAAGAAAAAAACTGAAAAGCATTCTAAAGAAGATGAAGAAGAAAAAGTTGTAGATGATAAAAAAGAAATGGCAGAAAGTGCAGAAACAGTAGAAAATAAATCTGAAGAGATTAAAGAAGAAAAAACTGAAGAGGTTGTAACAGAAAAAGAAATAAAGGAAACTGTTGTGGAAAAAGAAGAACCAAAAGAGAAAGAAGATGCAAAAGAAAGCACTTCAGTTGTTGAGACTGATGCTGCAGAAGAAAAACAAGCAGAAAACACTCAAGTGGTTGAACAAGGAGCAGAAGAATTTAAAGTTCAAGAAGAAAAAAGAGAGGCAGAAGAAGTACAAGAAACCAAAACTGAAGAACAACCAAAACAAGAAGAAAAAACAGATGAAGAAAAAAGAAGAGCTGCTATTGAAGCAAAAATGAAGTCTATGACAGAAGAAGAGAAAAGAGCTTTAATAAAAGCAAAATTAGATTCTATGACAGATGAAGAAAAAAGAGCCTTAATTGAAGCAAAAAGAAAGAAACTTGAAGCAGAGAAAAATAAAAAGGATGACCAATAATAGTGAAAAAGTATCTTAAAATATCAATAATAATTTTGATGGTATTAATGCTTGGTTATATTTTTACAAATACATATTCAAAATATATCAATAATGCGAGTGCAAGAATTGAACAAGATGTTGGAAGATGGAATATAAAAGTAAATGATGTAGATATAACAAGTACTACTGGTGAACCTGTTGAATTTGAAATTGATAACTTTCTTTGGAATGAGACTAATCATGTAAAAGAAGGAAAAGTTGCACCTGGTATGAAAGGACAGTTTGATTTATCAATTGATCCTAAAGATACAGATGTATCAATCAAGTATTCTATCAAAATAGATAATACCAAATTAACTGAATCAAATGATATAAATTTAAAAATTAAAAAAATTATTCTCAATGGTACAGAATATGAATTTACTGCTACACCGGTTACAGAAGAAGTTGATGACGGAAATGGTGGAACAACAGAAGTAACAACAACAATAATTGAAGTATCAATTATTAAAACATTATCAGCAGTTCAATCAACAGATCCTAGTGTTAGAATTGATAATATGAAAGTAGAAGTTGAATGGGAGAACAATGAAACTTATAATACAAAAGATTCTGAAATTGGTAGTGTTCCAGGTAATGTTATAGTATTACCAATAAGTATTGATGTAATACAATATACAGGAGAAGAGCCCGAAGAGCCTGAAGAACCAGAACCTTCAGAGCCTGAAGAACCTTAGGAGCAAGTATGAAAAAAAAGAAAAAAATCGATTTTGCAATGATTTTTTTAATCATAATATTTATTATAGTTTCATATTGCTATGTGCAACTAACAGTTCTGCATAAAGAATATATAAATTTATTTGGATTTACATTTTTTAGAGTTGTAAGTGGTAGTATGGAAAGCACTATACAAATAAATGATATTGTAATTGTAAAACTAACAAATGAAATTGCTGAGCAAGATATTATTACATATCAAAGTAATAACAATTTTATAACACATAGAGTAATTAGTATTAATACAAATGATGTAATTACACAAGGTGATGCAAACAATACACCAGATGAACCAGTTAATAAAAATGATATTCTTGGTAAAGTAGTTTTTATTATACCAGTAGTAATATTGATTAAAGTTTTTACATCACCAGAGGTTGTTGGAGCAATCGTAGCATCAGTATTGATGTTATGGATGGTGTTTCATAAGAAAAAAGGAAAAATTTCGAAAGAGGAAGACTAATGTTAAGAGGAAAATACTTAAGAGAAAGGAAAGCTATAAGATTTAAACGTAGAATTAAACTTTTGCTGATTCTTGCAATTATTGCAATGGTTTATAGAACTGCGTTTCATTCTTATTCATTATTTGAATCAGAGGCAAGTTCTACAGCGTCAATAGATGTTGCTTTCTTTGTATTAGATGATATATATGATAATAAAACGATAGTTCTTGAAGACATGGAACCTGGAGATGTGCAATATTGCAAGTTTTCCATAGCAAATTATATTGAGAAAGATGGAGAAAATGTAATATCTGAAACTGATATGTCTTATGTTTTAAAACTAAGAACAACAACAAATCTTCCATTAAAATATGAATTGTATAGAAATCAAGGTTTAGATTCAGATTCACTTGTTAATATATTAGATGAAGATTACAGTGAATCAATGTATTTAGATTCATATAATACATATTTTCAAAAGCTAGTATTAGATAATGAAACAGAAGAGTTAAAGTTAGAAGGAGTTACAGATTCAGGAGAGTTTTATTTAGATGTTCCTACTATTAATACATATATTCTAAAAGTAGAATTACCAGAAGATTGTAATACAATCGATTATCAAAACAGAATGGAATGCATTGAGATTTCTATAGATGCAAAACAAATTTTAGATGAAGATTAAAGGAAGGTATTTCGTTGGATAATAATAAAAGATCTAAAACAAGAATAAGAAGAAAAAATAACGGTATAAGAAAATTATTGTTTTTTCTAATATTGTTATTCATAACGATATTTATATTTATAAAAGTTATTATACCAGGAGTTACAACATTTTCTAGATATGTATATTCTGCTGTAAGAAGTTTTTATTTAAACTCAAAAGAATTTTACTTTAATAGTGATAAACTATCTACTACAGTTGCTACATTTGAATCAAGTAACTGGTCAGGAGTTGGTGAATATGAAGTACCAATTAATATGAACAGTAGGAAAAACATTAATGAACATTCTAAAACAGATATTATTTATCAAATAGAATATGAATATGAAGTTTGTAAAGCAACTGGCGGAAATTATGATCCAGGTTGTATAGATTTCTATTTAAAAGATACTAATAGACAAGTAATAGATTTGACACATACTCCAATTGAAAGAACAATTTTTATGTCATCAAATTATACAGATACATTTTTCTTTTCTGTAATCCCAAATGGAACAGTTGCATTCAAAAATAGAGACTTTATATTAGTAAGAATAAAAGCAAAATCTACAAAACCTTATAAGACAGAGTTAATAGGAGAATTTAAACTTATTATTGGTAACCAAGATGTTACTTACAAAGTAGAAGATGAACCATATAATCCATATGCAGAATTAATTATCACAAATGAGTTTGATTATTATGTTTCTAAAACTGATTCAGAAGACCGTATTACAATTGATGAATACTTAGGTCTTACTGCAGCGCAAAGAGAAAATTATTATTCAAAAAAAATTGAATTATCATTCGATCCTACTGAAGTTGTGCTAGACACAACTTCAGGTGTATATGTAGATGCAATTAATAATAATGATACTTCAGATATTGCTTATACAACTATTACAAAAACATACCCAAATCCTGATGGACCAGATACAGTTGTAACAACACAATATATTAATTATATAAGTTTTTATATAGATGCAGAAGAATCAAAAGTAATAAAATTTTACAAAGTAGATGCATCTCAAGATTATACATATAATAGTGATACTGACCATTTAATTGTAAATGTTACTTATACTTAAGATGAGGAGTTTATAGATGGATAATATTATTGAAAGACATATTAATAATGTACAAAGACGATTGAGAAAATATAATTCAATGATACTTAAGAGTAGATATGACAAATGGATATCTGATGAACTTATCCAGACATATATTGATGCTAGATATTATAACTATGGCACAAATGAAAAAATTAGATTTTTTTATAGAAAAATATATGATGCATTATTAAAAAAAGGTGAAAAACTAGTAAAAAAGGAACCAAGAAAAAAAGAATTAATTGATAATACAATTGCGATTTTTCAATATTATTTTTACTTTGACTTTGTTAGAAATACAAATGATTTAGATAAAATTGTTGAGTCAATTGCTGAAAAAAGAATATTTAAACTTAATATAAAATCAGCTATTGATGATAAGAATTTTAAAGAAGAATTATTAGAATTAGTAAGACAAGATATTAAAGATGTAAAAGAACTATTAATATCTTATAGTAGCAAAGATTTTAGTTTAAACTTTAAAAGATATAACAATAATGAAAACTATGTAAGAGTAAAACTAGATTATTATATGGAATTTCCAGAAATATTTAGTGAAGATGCAATAGAGGAAGTTTTTAATACAGATATGATTGCAGAAGATAAACTTTTTGTAGAATATCCAATGATTTCTGTTGAAGCTCTAAAAGATATATTAGGTGGGAACTTTAACAAAATATATATTTGTGATTTTGCTGGTTCACTTTTAAATAAAAAAACAAAAGCAAATCAAGTTTTAGAAACAATTGAAAATCCAGCGGCACAAGATAAGATATACTTAGAGGTTACTTATGATGATTTCTTAAATTATAAAGATAAAATTTACGATTTAATTAGAAAAGGATTTAAATTTGCATTAAAAACTAATTCACAAATGGAAAAACTTGCAAATGATGAAATGAAGGTATTAGAAGTTTTTTCATGTATCATCGTGGATGAAAATGATATTAATAAAAATAAATATAAAAATGTAAAAATATTACAAGAATAAGGATGGTAAAGATGGATACTTATGTAAGATTCTTATATGAATTTCTAAATACTTTTTTTTCAGGGTTACAAACGATAGTACTTGGACTAATTAATGGAATTAAACAAATTTTTAATATTCCAGAATATATTCATTTAATTAAGGAATATAAAAATGATTTCTCAGTTCAAGAGTGGGTTTTAGTAGCAATAGCAGTTTTAGCTGTTTCAGCCATATTAATTTTAACAATATTGTTAGTATATCTTATAGTAAGAAAATATATTAGATTTAGAAAAACAATTGTTGACCAAGAAAGCATGTTAAAAGAAGTTGCTGATTTGAATAAAAAAGTTGAAACAATGACAAAAGAAAGAGAAGAAATTCTTGCTATGAAAGTTTCACAATTAGGATTAAGTCCAAATGAATCTTCTAGCTTACCAACAGGTGACAAGAAGAAACCAGAAGGTGAAGAAGGACAAGCTGGTCCTGAAGAGGCAGATGGTGTGAGATTTACAAGATTAACAATTGTTGATAAGAAATTTGCTAAATATAAAGTACAAAATTACAATAATGATTTCAATCTTGAAGAGATTTGTATAGCATTTAGAAATTTTGCTGCTTCAAGACTTCATTTATATTATACATTACCAATGATAAGAATATTTATGGCAGGCCTTGCTTCAACAAAATTAGTTATATTGCAAGGTATTTCTGGTACTGGTAAAACATCTTTGGCTTATGCTTGGGGAAAGTTTTTAAAACATGACTCATGTGTTGTTTCAGTACAGCCATCTTGGAGAGATAGAACAGAGCTTTTCGGTTACTTCAACGAGTTCACTAAAAAGTTTAATGAAACTCAATTACTAGAATGTTTATATACAGCTTCTTATACAGATGATATGTATACAGTAATACTAGACGAAATGAACTTGGCGCGTGTTGAGTATTATTTTGCTGAAATGTTATCTATTCTAGAAATGCCAAACAGAGATGAATGGATTATTGAAGTTGTTGCAAGCCCATGGGAAAATGATCCAAAACATATTATAAATGGAAAAATTAAAGTACCAGCAAACACTTGGTACATAGGAACAATCAATAACGATGATTCTACATTCATGGTTACAGATAAAGTTTATGATAGAGCTATGCCAATAGATATTAACGATAAAGGACAAGTTTTTGAAGCAGAGGATACACCACCTTGGGATGTTAACTTTTCACATATGGATAAGTTATTTATGCAAGCAAGAGAAGAACATCCTGTTTCAGATGAAAACTGGAAAAAGATTAATGAAATGGACGATTTTGTTATTAGACATTTCAGAGTTGCATTTGGTAACCGTATTGTTAGTCACTTGGGAAAATTTGTTTCAGCATATGTTGCTTGTGGTGGAGAGGAAGTAGAAGGTATAGATTACTTTATAGCTAAAAAGATTTTAAGAAAATTTGAGCAGTTAAATATTGCCTATATTAAAGATGAAATTGATGGATTTGTTACATTCTTGGATAAAACATTTGGAAAAGGCAAAATGAAAGAATGTACAGAATATGTATTAAGACTAAAGAAATTAGGATAATTCTTAGGGGGATACAGTGGATAAAATATTAGATGTTTTTGAAGTATATGCAGAATCAGACAAGAAAAAAATAAATGATTTTAACAGCAAAATCGAGTCTAAAATGGATGTCAAAATTGAAAAGACTAAAATGAGGACTGAAGATTTATGGATTGACATGATGGAAAACACAATAGAATATATAGACAATATTTTAAGATCTCCAATGAGATTAATCATAAATGAAGAAGAAGTTGTTAAAATTGAAAAAATAAAAAAAGTAACTGTTGAGAGTATTAAACATCTATCAAAAAATGCTGGATTTATTGAAGATGTTGATGAAAATGGAGATGTTCAGCCAGGAAAACTTCTGAATGTTTTTAAAGAAGAAACTTATAACACATACGAAAACAGATTTATTTATACATTAATTCAAAAAATGCTTATTATAATAAGAAAACAAAAGAAAAAATACATGGATAAAGGTAAAGCTGTTTCAAAAGAGTTTAAAAGAGTTGAATACACAGGAAATTCTTATAATGGAAAAAATAAAATTGATATGCAATTTATTATGACTGCAACAGAAGAATCTGATGAAGCGGATTCAGAGAGAAAGCAACAATTAGAAAGAATAAAAGATCTTGAAAAAAATGTTATAAATTTAACTTTGTCAACAACATATCAAACATTAGAAAGAGAAAATGTTACTCCAATAACTCCACCTTTGAAAAAGACAAATGCTTTATTAAAGAATGTTAATTTTCAATATGCTGTTAGATTATGGGATTTTCTTATAAATGAAATGGATTCAGTAAAATCAGGTAAACCAGAGAATAAAGTAAAGGAATACAAAGAAAGAGGAAAATCTAAAAAATATGCTGATGAAACATTCTTACTTAATTATTTAATTTTGTCTAATTTGGAAAAACCTGATTTAACAAATGAGCATAAGAAAGAAATTATAGAACATTTAATTGCAAATGTCGTAGAGAGAACAATAGATGTAAATGAGCAAATTACAGAAGAACAATTAAAAAACTTAGTTAGTAAACAATTTACTATTATAAAATACAAGAGACAAGTCACAAGCAAAGAGATTCAAGAAATATTTAAAAAACATATTACAAAATATGTTCAAAAAATTAGTGTTATAAAATAACAAGAAAAGGTGAAAAATGAGAAAAGGAATAAATGCCATTTTTACATTAATAAAAATTATTTGTGTAATAGTATTAGTTTTATTAATTTTTGTTTTAGCAATGCAAAGATTTTCTAACAATAAAATAGCAATTGGCGGTTTTAGAGTGTTTAATGTTGTTACAACTAGTATGGTGCCAGAATATGTTGTTGGAGATGTTGTAGTTGTAAAAGATGTAGATCCAGACACATTAAAACTTGGAGATGATATTACTTACCTTGGAAAAGAAGATTCTTTTGCAAATAGAGTTGTTACTCATAGATTAATAAGAATAGAAGAAACTACAGTAGGAAAAAGATTCCATACACAAGGTATTGCAAATCCAACTGAAGATCCAACAATTACTGCAGATCAAATATATGGAAAAGTTGTGTATAAGTGTATTGTAATTAGTGCTTTAGCAAAACTAATGAATAATATGACATTGTTTTATGTAGTTGTATTTATTCCTTTAGCAATATTGATAGTAATGCAAATAATAGATTTTGCAAACAGTAGAAAAGAAATAGATGATGATGACGATGAAGATGATGATGAAGATGACGAATATGAAGAAGAAGATGATGATGATGATGAATAAGATTTAAAAAGAAAGGGGGAAATCATGGAATTTAATTATTTAGAGTATAAAATTGATTCAGATTTAGAAAACGAATTGTTATATACTATTCTTAGTGAAAAGTATGATGATAATAAAAAAGATAGTAATAAAACTCTAAAAAATAAAAAACACAAGAGACAAAAATTTAAATCTAAAAATATAATGACACAAATAAATATAAGAACAATATTACTACTTCTTGTAACTTTAATTGCTAATACTTATGCATGGTTTATATATAATTCCATGGTTTCTACTAAAATAGATGTACATATTAAAAGTTGGCAATTCGAATTAGAAGCTGGAGAAAACTCAGAAGATTTTGTATTTACAGTAGAAGAAATCTATCCTGGTATGGAGCCTGCTGTAACTACAATAGAAGCTATGAATAAAGGTGAGATGGATGCAAATCTATCATGTAAAATTACTCATATAAGGATACTAGATGAAGATTTTTATATAGAACCAGAAGATGAGAATGATAGAGTACCAGGCATAACATATTATACTCCAAACGAATTATTAGACAAACTTTTAAATGATTATCCTTTTAAGATACAGATATTCATTAATGGAAGTTTATATGATGGACAAAGTGAGTTCCTTATACCAGCTGCATCTCCAAAAACAACAATTAGTTATAGTGTAACTTGGCCATATGAAACAGGAACAGGTATTGCGAATATTACAGCAAATGATGAAATAGATACAGAATGGGGAGAAAGAGCATATAATTATTATCATAATCCATCTAATCCTCCAGCAGAACATTATTGTATAGAAGTTAATTTAACAGTTATAGCAGTTCAAAATCATGGAGGATAAAGTAAATTTAAAAATGTTAATAATAAAAAAGATATTGAGTTAGATCAATATCTTTTTTATTTGATTCATTTCAATTTAATTTATATATTAAGTATCTTCTTTTTGTGTAACACTCAAATTTAAAGTAATAACACCTTTTTCTACAGGTGTAGAAGAAAGAGCTGTTTTTGAAACTGCAACATCATTTCGATTATCTAAAACTTCATTTGGACCATCATACCAACCAAAATATATAAGAAAACTATTTACTACAGGTCTATCTAAATCAGTAGGAGGATTTACTTCTCCAGTAATTGTAGTAGATGAAGATGATAATTCCACAAAATCATCTGTTTGAGATTGTAAATCTGCTAATTCTGCAGGTGTTAGAGGATTATGATAGCTTGCTCCATCATATAAAAGATAAGAAGTAATTCTATAATCTGCAACGGCTGATTCAGAAACATCAAGTGAAAACTCATAAGTAAAAGGCAATTCTGTTCCAGTAGAATCTAGATTTACAATAAAGTATCCAGAAGAAGTAGGAACGATTACATCATTTGCAATATGTGGATTATTCACATATGTTAATTCAATTAAGTCAGAAAAATCTGCACACTCTGAAATATCTAAGTCATTTAGATTTATATTCCACTGAGCAACTCTTGCTTGAGCCTTAGATGCTTGTGAAGTGATGTATTTTGCATATGTAGTTACAATAATCACAAATAGGAATATAAAAATAAATGTGCAAAGTGTTAGTTTAAAAAGCTTTTCTTTCATATTATATACTTAATGTAAAAACATTATCCCTTCTATATAACTATAATTAAATCTTATCATAGCAATGCTTTCAAGTCAATTGTGTAACATATATGAGAAAAAAATGTAAACGTATTGTAATTGAGTGTAAAATCGCAATGTGTTAAAATTATAATAAATTAGAGAATATGCAAAATTCAATATGTATGTCTAGTCTATAATATCTAAATCTATGGGAGGTGGAATTATTCAAATGACAAAGTTTGAATTTACAACAACCTCTAAGAAAATATATAACAGAGATCTTAGAATTAGGATTATTAGATTAGCTTTACTTATTTTGCTTATATTTTTGATTTTATTATACTTTATCCTATCTATAATTTATCGTGCTGGTAGATTTACAGTTATATTAGATAGAAACTTAGTATGGGAAAAAGGAATAGTAATTTACGAAAATTTAGCAGAAAAAGTTGTATCAAAACAATTATCTGCAGAGCCTGTTGAAAGTATGGATAATATATCAATTAATTGGTTACCAGATAATCTAGATACTGAAGCTGAAGGTTCTCATAATGGAGACAATTATATTGCTTATACATATTATATTGAGAACGAAGGCAAAGAAGCTGTAAACTATTGGTACAAAGTTCTAATAGATGACGTTATATTAAATGTAGATGAGGCAATAAGAGTTATTGTATATCTTAATGGCGAGCCAACAACTTATGCAAAACTAAATGGATTTACAGAAGAACCAGAAAAAGATACAAAAGCTTTTTATTCAAGTGACACTGTAGTCTATGAGTCAAGACAAAATTTTCAGCCAGGTGACATTGACAAATTTACAGTAGTTATCTTTATAGAAGGAGATGACCCTGATTGTACAAATGCACTTATAGGTGGAGAAATGAAAATGCACATGGAGATTACAGAGGAACATATTGATTAATTAGGAGGAAAAAAATGAGTAAAAGAACGAAAGCTAGTAAAAGAAGATTAAACAACTTACTAATTATATTACTTTTAACAGCAGTATTATTAGTAATGTCAACTTACGCTTGGTTTACTGCTAACAGAACAGTTAGAGTTGATTCTTTAGATGTTTATGTTGAGGCAACAAGTGGTTTGCAGATTTCTGCAAATGGTAGTGACTGGAAAACAGTTTTAACAAAAGATGATATCTTGTATGCATCTAGTGCTGAAGATACAACAAATGCTAGAGGTGGTTATACTAATGTTATAAACCAAATGCCAGCAAATATGGCACCAGTTTCAACAGATAAAAACTTATGGGATAGTGTATCTGGACACAATGCAGCACAAGAAGGACAATTAAAAATGTTCTTAGGAAATACATCTACAGATTTAGATGATCCAACATCTACTACATATGGACATTATTTACTATATGCTGCAGCACAAACTGATACACGTGTTGATAAAGCTTATCCAGAAACAGCTACAAATACAGGAAGCTACATGGCATTTGATATATTCTTAAGACATGATCAAGGTTCAGAAGATTTATATATGTCTGGATCAGTTGCTGAAATGGAAGATCCTGTAACAGGAGCTACTACAGATAAACAATTAGAGAACTCTGCTCGTATTGCTATTGTAAAAGGTGATAATACATCAGATGCTACTAATGTTACTGCAGTTAGAGCTTTAACTACAAAAGGAAGTACAGATATAAAAATGTGGGAACCAAACTATGATTCACACTCATCACGTTCTATAGAAAATGCTGCACTATATGGAATTACTGCTGCAAATAATGATGGAGTAAAAATAGCATATAGTGGAATTAGAGCTGCATATGCAATTGCTGATGAAAAAGTTGAATTATATGAGGCAAATCAAACAAAACATCCTACATATTTTGTAAATGTTACACCAGATTGGTATTCTAAGAAATCAGAAACACCAAACTTCAAAATGTCAGCTTTAGGTGCAGGAGCTACAAAATATAGAGTATATCTATGGGTTGAAGGACAAGATGTTGACTGTCAAAACTATGCATCTGGACAATATATAGTATATAATTTAAGCTTCAGCTTAGATAGCTTCACTTCTCCATAGTTTATGGAGTAAGCAAAATTAAACTAAAATCTAGCTTAGTTTTAATTATAAATATTAAAAGCAAGTCTTTAAACAATAAGGCTTGCTTTTTGTACTTTAAAATAATATATTTTCTTTTGATTTAAAACTTGGCTTAAATGCCAGAAAATACTAATGTTAAAGGTATTTTTCATTTATGTTACAAAAACAAAAAAAGCTTTAATTTTCACTGCTGCTATGATAGAATATGAATGTATAATTAAAACATAATGGGAGTATTGTATGTCAAGGAGAGATAAACGATTAAATAAAAAGAGGGTAAGAAATGTTATAATTGTTGCAATTATAGCTGTTTTCTTGATTGTAGTTTATAGGTTTGGATTTTTAACAAGAACTGAATCAGTAGTAACAGCAGTTTTTACAGAACAGGGTACAGAAAAAACGCCACTTACTGCTAGTTTAACAATAAATCAAGATACTGATGGTAAGTATTATGTATTGTTACCAGATAAAGTTCAATCATATAAAACATCAAGATTCATAAAAAACAATGTAACAGAAGAAGAACCGGAAGAACCAGAAGAACCAGAAACAGTTGAACCAGAAGTGATTGAGCCAGAGACCTCTAACAATGAAACACCAAGGTCACTTACTAGATCTTCACAAACACTTGAATCAGGTTCAATTAAAACATCTTCAGAAAATGAATTACAAGACATTAACACTCCAAATAACATAGATGAACAAGAAATAGAAAAAACAGAAAATGAAAACACTATAGTAGAAAATACAGTTGAAACAGAGGTAACAACTGAAGAATCTAGTGAAAATGGTGTAGGCAATTATGTTTCTGATACAAATACAGTTACTAATATAATAACAAATGAAACAATAGAAACTGTAGAAAATACAGTATCAGAGAATACAGTTTCAAATGAAGTTCAAAATACTATAACAAACGAAGTTAAAAATAATGTTGTAGCAAATGAAGTCGAAAACGCTGTAGTAAATGAAGTTGAAAATGTTGTAGAAAATAATGTTACTTCAGAAAACAAAGTGGAAACTCAAACAAAAGCACCTATGCGAACGATAACAGGAATGAGAAATTCAGATGGCGAACCAGAGGAAAGCAGTACAGAATATTTGCCTTCTACAAAGTATTATTTATCAGATGAAGAATATAATGATAAAACTATAAATCTAGATGTTGTTTATAGCACAAAAATAGTAATAGATGGCGAAGGTACACTAACTTTGTATAATCAGGAGCTAGAAAATACAATACAATCTACAGGTACAATTATTACAATTTCAGGATTTATTCCATATGATTGTTCTATAGAGTGTATTAATATGCAAAATAATGTTACTACATATATTGATGGTGATGAAGAATATGATGAAGCAGACATGTTACTTGCATATGATATATCAATTGTTGACTCAAATGGAATAGAGTATGAACCAATTGACTATTCTGAGTCTGTAAAAGTAAAAATTGTTTCTGATACAGAATTGGGAGGAAAGCTAGATGGACGAAATGTTTGGCTAAGGCATTTTGTTTTAAATGGAACACTTAATGAAGTAACAGGTGAAATTGAAAATGAAGAACTAGTTGACGAAAGAATCTCAATTTCTTATAAAAAAGATAATACAATTGAATTCATAACAGATGAATTTTCACCATATGCAGTGTTTTCTTTTAATCCAGTTTTGGAAAATACTGTAACTATAGATGATTATGAGTCTGATAAGAACTATTATTTAGGATTAAATTATACTGAAAATGGAACAGGTAGAGCAGAGAATAATTTTTATAAAGAAGGTGAAAATCTAGCAGAAGTCACAATTAATTATCATGGTTATGATTATACAGAAGCGCCAGTTCCATCAGACAAATATTTTCAAACTGCAACATGGTCATCAACACCAACTACTGAATATTATGATGTACATAGTACAACAATTGGTGCAAATCAAATAATAATGCAAAGTTTTGAAATGGGTTCTGGACTAAATAGATATTATAATGATATTGGAATTTCTTTTAGTTCTAATGAAGATTTAAATATGACAGATGATCCTTGGACTATTACTTTAACATTCCAAAATACTAATGGTAATGGATTTGATTCAAATACAACAAGAACTGCAAATCCAGGAATTACATTTGCTGCATCAGGCAATACTTTGACATTATCTGGCACAAGTATGAATGCCTCAGGATGGACAAAACAAGGAACATATTATTTATTACGTCTCACTTTGTATTTTAGAAACGAAAATGATCGTAACTATTTAACATATAATAATTATATGTTAAATCCAAATTTTGTATTAGGACATGATATTTTTATAGGATATAAGAGTACATTTACAGCTACTATTGAGTCACCAAACATAAAACTAAATACAGAAGCTGATTGGACAATGTCATTTGATATTCCAAATGCAAGCAATTTTATAGAGACTTGGATGGATGCATTAAATACAAATGTTAATTTCTATCATGAGGTAACAAATGATTCTTTAATATTAACTGGAAATTCTATGGTAAGTGATGGATGGGTTGTTTCAGGTGATACTTATACTTATTCAGTAACTGTAATTTATGCAAATAATTATGCAATAACTGCATTGCCAGATAATTTTATGGTAAGAGCAGTTACAAGTCCGGTTACAGGACGTATTTCTGCAGATGCTAATGAAAAACAATATTTAATCACATATATAAAATGTGTGCCAATTGAAAATGGTAATGTTTCTATAGATTTAATAGATAATCCATTTATGGATAGACCAGCAGGACTTGGATTTGATGGATGGACAACACATGAAGATGGATATACATTTACTATAAATGGAACTACATTTGTTCAAACACTAACTACTGCAGTAGATCCAGATACAAAGAAAGTTACTATAGAATTATATGTTGATTGGAGACCTGCTACAGTTATTTTTGTAAGTTCATATGGAACTGATACAAATAATAATGGATATGATATAAATAACCCAATATATTCTTTATCTAGAGCAAAAACTGTTTTAGATGGGGGAGGTTATAAAGTAGCTAGAAATGCTTCAAATAGGGAGTTAAACATAGTTGTCCTATTAAGGGGAGAGTATACAGATTTTAATAGTTTAAACACAAGTTCTAATCCAAAAGCATTTACTTTAACAAGTTTATATGATGGAAATGATTATAGAAATGATGCTAGAATAATATATACTACATCATCAGTTATGTATAGTGATGCACAATTCGACTTTTTAACTATTACTGGTAACAATTATGTAAATAATGCAGGAACAAGCAATATAGATTATTATTTAGTAGGAAACACATATAATATTAGATTAGGTAGAGGAATAGTTCCATATAATGGAAGAATAAGAGTAAACAATAGGCTTCGAACTTTCACAGGAACAATGGCACAAGTACAAGGTGGACCAAATAGTGCAAGCACAATAAATAGAAGAGAATATAGGTTAGTTATAGAATCAGGATTATATCAAAATATTCAGATAGGTAGAGCAGATTACTACTTTACAACAGCATATACTGCAAGTGGTACATTAGTTGCTGGAAGTGATTTTGATAGAATAAATGAAGATAATACAAAACTTAGAATATATAATAGAACAGCTTCAAGAACATGTAGAAATACTGTAACAGGCTATTCAGGGAAAAATTCATTTACAATTATAATAAAGAGCGGAGAATTTGGTAGAAGTTATTTTGACGGAAGAACTGGAGATTATCCTTATTCTGGAATATATCTTGGCGGACACGGTTATGCAGTAAATGATGTTGGA
Organism: Clostridia bacterium; assembly: GCA_016290095.1. Lineage (GTDB taxonomy): Bacteria > Bacillota > Clostridia > TANB77 > CAG-508 > Scatovivens. The sequence goes on along the minus strand of JAEESU010000019.1, from coordinate 85,527 downwards.
AATAGAGAATTAATAGTTGAAGGTGGAGATATTGCAAATATAATTGGTGGACTTTCAACAAGTTCTTATAACACAAATACTGCAAAAACATTTATTAAAGTTAAAGGTGGTTCTGTTCAAAATATAGTTGGTGGAGCAGGTATTTCTACAACATATGGTGATAGAATAATACAAGTAACAGGTGGAGAAGTTGCATATTCTGTTGCAGGTGGTTCAAATGGTTTCTTAGCTACAACTCCAAATGATACAAATAATGGTCATATGGATGGAAATACATTAGTTTACATAGGCGGAGATGCTGAAATTGGTACAGCAGGAACTAGTAATTCACTTTATAATGCTACAGCAGGTTCAGTTTTTGGCGCTGGATTCGGAACAACAAGAGCTTATACTTCAGGACAAGTATTTACTTCACATGTAATCATTGATGGAGATGCAATTATTCACAATAATGTATATGGTGGTGGAAACTATGGTATAGTTGGAACAGCAGGTTCAGCAGAACAATATACATTAACTAGGGAAAATACAAATCTAAACGGAAATACATATTTTATTTCAAGATATGATGATTTGTCATCTGGATCATATGTATTAAGTGCAAACGGTACTGCTGTTGCAAACGGAAGCTATTCTACTGAAACCGTACCTCCTTCTACAATACAATGGACTTTTGAAAATGTTAGTGGAAATACATATAGAATAAAAAATGGAAATGGATATTATTTGGAAGCTTATGCATATAGTCAGTTTAATAGAACATATTATGCTTTAAGATTAAGTAATAATCCTACTGCCTTTACAGTTCAAACTTCAGGTACAGGAGTATCAATAAGATATAATTTAAATGGAAATAAGTACGTTAGATATAATAATGGTTGGGTTTATGGAAATACATCAGCAACCTTATATTTATTGAAAATGCACGAAATTGAGTCTGGAAGCAATGATTTAGATGTAGCCACTACTGTTGATATAATAGGTGGAAATATTGCTGGAAGTGTTTTTGGCGGAGCAAATGATAATGGTTCTGTAAATAATGCAGTACCTATTCAAGGTTCAACAGTTGTAAATGTTAGTGGAGGAATAATAAATCAATCTGTATATGGAGGATGTAATACATCAGGAAACGTTGCTGGTGCAGCGAAGGTTACAGTTTCTGGAGGAACAATTGGAACTACTGCTTCTAATTCAGATGTTGTATTTGGCGGAGGCAAAGGTTCTGGTACTAATATTTTACAAAGAACATCTGTAAATATTACAGATGAAGATGACAATTTAAATCTTTATGGTAGTATTTATGGAGGAAGTGCTTTAGGTACTGTAACAGGAACATCAGAAGTTAAGATTCAAGACATTTCAAGCGAAGATAATACAATTACTTTAACAGGTGATGTTTATGGTGGAGGTAAAGGTGAAGAAGGTACTGCAGCAAGATCTTTAGATGATGTTACAGTAATTGTAGATGGTGGTTCATTCCCAAATTCGAAAGTTTTTGGTGGATGTAATGTAAATGGAATTATAAGAGGCGATGTTTTAGTAAAAATAGGTGAAACAAATTCTACTTTTGTAAATGAAGTTTATGGAGGTGGAAACCAAGCTAATATCACAAATGATACAACAAGTGATAATGTATATATTTATGAAAATGGTACAGTTAATAATGTATTTAATGGTGGAAATCAAGCAGGTATTGTTGGTACAAATGAAAGAGCTGTATATGTACAGGGTGGAACTGTTTTAGCCGGTGCATATGGAGGATCAAATTCTTCAGGTACATTAGAATATACATATGTAGAATGTTCAGATGAGGCTACTGTTAAAAATGTGTATGGCGGTGGAAAAGGTAATGGAACAATAATTAGTGGAGATACAGAAGTATTAGTAAAAGGTTCATCTACCATTACAGATAGTGTATATGGTGGTGGTGAAGGACAAACAGCCAGAGTAAATGGAAACACAGTTGTTACTATAAATGATAACAGTATAGTTAATGTAAATGTATATGGTGGTGGTAATGCTGGGCCAACACAAGGAAGTACAGATGTTGAAATTTCAGAAGCAACAATAGAAGGAAGTGTATTTGGTGGAGGTAAAGGTTCAACTGCTACCGTAAGTACAGATTCAGATGTTAATATATTAACAGATGCCATTATAAAAGAAAATGTATATGGTGGTGGTGATGCTGGTCCATTAACTAGAAATACAGATGTTTATGTAAATGAAGCAACTGTAAATGGAAATGTATTTGGCGGCGGTAAAGGTTCGACTGCTGTTGTTGGTGGTGATACGGTTACATTAATAGAAAATGCAAATATTATAAATGATTCAAGTTCTACAGACGTAGGAAATGTCTATGGTGGAGGAGATCAGGGTAAGGTAGATGGTGGAACCACAGTATCTGTTATTAGTTCAACAATTAAAAATTATGTATATGGTGGTGGAAACCAAGCAGATATAGAAGAAAATACAAGTGTAGCTTTAAGTGATAGTGCAACAGCTAAAAGCGTATTTGGAGGTGGAAATGCCGGAGAAGTAGGAGAAAATACATCAGTTTCTCTAGATAATGCCATAGTAACAGATAATGTATATGGCGGAGGTAATAAAGGTGATGTAACAGGAAATACAAATGTATTAATTTCAGATTCTAGCATTACAAATTCAATATTTGGTGGTGGTAAATCTGCTGATGTTGGAAGTACAGTTGTATCTGTTTTAAATACTGTGACAACAACTAATTACACCTCAAAAAATGTCTATGGCGGTGGAGACCAGGGTGAGACAACTGGTTCTACAAGAGTTACTATTACAAATGCAAATATTGAAAATGAAGTATACGGTGGTGGAAATGGAGCAGAAAATCAAACAGGTACAACTGTTCCCGGTAAAGTAGCAGGAAACACTTATGTAAAATTGCAAGATGCAACTTCATCAAATGTGTTTGGTGGAGGAAATGGTAAAACTGCTATAGTTTCTGGAAATACGGAACTAATTGTAGAAGATTCAGAATTGATATATTCAGCAGGCGATTCAATAACAGGTCATGTATTTGGTGGAGGAAATAATGGACCAGTAAGTGGTTCTACAAAAGTTGGATTAACAAATGCAATAGTTGCTAAGAGTGCTTATGCTGCTGGAAATGGTTCAACTGCTGTTGTAAGTGGAAATTCTTATATATATGCAGAAGGAACTACAACAGTAGGAGAAAGTATTTTTGGCGGTGGAAATGCAGCTTTAACAGGTGATAGTTCAATTCCAACACCCGAAACAGATGATAATCATCCATATGCTTCTAGATATGTTACAGCGATTGTTGATATCGCTGGTGCAGTGGTCGGACAAAATGTTTATGGAGGTGCAAACTCTTCAGTTATACAAGGAAATACAGTAGTAAATGTTGGACTTCAAGCAATAGATGATTTTTATAATTCTGATCAAGGACAAGATTTTACAAAAGGTAAAAATAATTTTGCAAAAGGTAAAATTGATATAGGTGGAACAATATTTGGTGGTGGTGAGTCTATGGACCCAACCAAACCATTCAATTATGATACTGTAAGCGTTTTAGGAACGATTAATATTACTGTTGATGGAACAGGATATGATACAAGTGATAATGATACAATTCAATTCAATAAGAGTATATTTGGTTCAGGAAATGCTTCTAGAGCAACAGGACAAACTAAAACAATTAATATAAAACACTATGGGACAATTGATTCTCCAAAACAGGGAGTATCTTTACAAAGAGCTACAGATGTCATAGTAGATGCTTCTGCTTTATGGTTAAGTGGAACAACAGATAGTACATCTCTACACCCAGATGGATATTTTACATTAAATCAAATATCTGCATTAAAATTAAAGAATAATGGAATTTTATATTTAAGAAATGGTGCAAATAAATTAGCTTCTTTCTATAGTTTAGTAGATAATCCAAATACTGGAGCAGAAGAAATTGCAACAGTAAATATTGTAGATAAAGTAGTGGGATCTGATGGAAATACTTATTACGCAAAAAATGGAAATATTTACAATAATGCTGGAACAGAAATAAGATATTATATAGATGATGGAAAGATTATAGATAATAATACTTTATTACCAGTAGCAGATGTTCAAGAAATAACGTATGCAGATAGACTGGAGAGAAATGTTGATAATAGAATATATATTTATTCTGGTATTAACTTAAATATTTCTAATGATGAAGATGCAAACTCAGAATATGGTGAAGTAAACGGAATGACTTTCTTTGGATTGTTTAGAAGTAATTCAAGTGATTCTTCAGAAGGTGATGGTTCAGAAGGCGGAGGCGATGGCTCTGGAGGAGAAACTACAGGAGCTGGTACAGAATTTAATGAAACAGATGCATCACTTTATACAGGTATGTTTAATCATAATTATTCTGTTGGAGGAGCTTTGTCATGGGATGACAGAAATTATAACCGTTCTTATGTTTTAGGAATTCATAAAGAAAATCATGACATTCTAGTGGATGGTTTCTATACTGTTTATGAGAGATTTAATACAGAAGTTCCAGATGATGTTGAAATAACTGAAAACAATTATAGTAGCTATAATCCAACAACATACATAAGTTATATTACACCAACACCACCAGGAGATGCATATTATATGTGGTATGCAGGGCCAGATCAAGATGTTTACTATTATTCTTTTAATATGACTGCAACAAAACATTCAACTTTTGGTACATATGAATTAACATTAAAAAATATTTCTTTCCCAAATGCAACTGTATCAATGAGTAGTGTTGAAACTGATTTAATTGATGGTGTGGGATTATATGGTAAAAATACAATTCCAAATATTAATTTAGATCAAAATGCTGCAAATAATAATTTTGGTATTACAATGAAATCTGGAAATACAGGTTGGAGCATGGTAGGTAGTACGGATTTCTACTATAATCCAAGTACTGGCTTGGCAAGATATGATGGAACAGAAGTATATAAAATAGAGAACTCCACAACATCACCAGCATTAAGCTTTTACTTTTACCATTCAAATAATATTACAGAGCAAAGAGAACTAGGATATTTTACAGTTAAGATGAGACTGGAATATCGTAAAGATGCATTTAATAGAGGCTTTGCTGATATTATTATAGATATTGCACTATTAACTGATACAGACCAATACATGGGATATAATGGTGCTATTGCTCCTGGTGTACAATATGATTTGTTTACAACTACAAATACAAATATTACATCAAAGAGTAGTTTCTCAACATTTTTTGAATTTGCACAAGAAAATTTTTATAATCAAGATAAAATAGCAGATTATTATGAAGATTCATATAGAGTAATTACTACAGAATATGTGTATCCCGTTGGAACTACTATTACAATGATAGATAGATATGATAATAATGATCCAAAATACTATTATTACGTTGTATCGCAAGCGGATGTAAATGCAGGAAAAAATGAATTTAGGCTTGATGAATTTAAGGTAATGGGAAGCACAGATGAAAACTATGATGAAAAAAGAGAAAGGCAGCATTATTATATAGACTCGCTTGGTTATGAGTATGAAAACTTTATCTTTATTAGTAATTTCGAAAATGCTGTGTTTACGGATACTCCAAATAGCGATGGTGCTATTACAACAGGACAACATATTAGAATGTATATAAAGTATGATGGAGAAAGAGAAGAAGCAGAAGAATTAGTTGGATTATTGGATGACCAAATTGGAGCTTTAGTATATGGTATATATGATAGTGAATCAACAATAAATATTAATGCTAATTTGTCAAAATCAAAAATATATTTAGGAAATGATGTATTCTTAAATGTTGATACTAATTATGATGTTACTATTAGAGGCGGTTCTAGAGTACATGATACAAGATTCTTTGATAAAAAACTTGGTACAAAACTTACTTTCTATTATCAAAATGATGATGATGAGTGGGATGTAGTAAAAGGTTCAGAGTTATTAGGTTTGTATTTTGAATTAGATGGAATAAAATATTATCCAAGTGCAGATGGTACAACAAGAATTAAGATTGCAGATTTAGTATCAAATGCTACTTCAGCAATTAAGATTGGAACAGAAAACTGTTCAATTGATTCTAATAGATATAGAATTAAAGTAGAGAGTTTTGGTTCTGCTGATGGTATGTATTATGGAATAGAAGCATCAGATTATGCATATGTATATCTAGAAATTATAAATGATGTGTATGGATTAGATGTAAGCATTGAACCACAGCAAGCAGTAATTGATACTTCTACAGGAAAAGTTCTAGAGGGTAACATTGAAAATATAGGATATATAGCCGCAGAAGAGCATAAACTAAACTTTACAGTAGATTATCTTTCTGGACTTGCAAGACCTTATATTACAATTTCACTTTATAGAAGAATGTATGATAATGTTTATGACAATAGTTATGAAAAAGTAGACCTTCAAGACTATGTAGTAGAAACTTTAGAAACTCCTATAGAAGCTGATAGAACAGTTTACTCTACAGAAGAAGATGCTGAATATTTAGATTCTATTAAACAATTTGAATATGAATATAAAGCATTTGATACAGCAAAAATTGCTTCTGTTGTTGGAGATGATAATACTAATTCAGTATCATTTACAGATTTAGAATTAACATTGAAAGATACATTAAAAACAGGTACTTATAAAGTTGAATTTATGTTATATGATACATATCCAGATGTTGCTACTAACGTTATTACTGATGATGGTGGAAACAATACTGCAAAGAATTATAATATAACAACATATGAGTATATAGGCGAGAGTTTTACGTATATTATCATAAAATAAAATGAAAAAGACTTAAGTTTAATCTTAAGTCTTTTTGAATACAAAAAAATATGCCCCCGAAGAGGGGGCGATGATCATTATTCGTAGACGGAACAATTGACAACCCTAAAGTTGCCGTTGGGCATTTTTTCGGTGTAGACAACCAATTTAATATACCTTCCGGTAATATCCAAATCGTGCCGAATCTCATCGGCAAGCTTTTTTGCTTCCTCCTCAGAATAACCTTCGAATCCTACGCCGGAATAGGTTTCGTCACAGTACTTGATCATGTTGATTCCTCACTTTCTTATGTTGGTGGTTGTGTATGGGATTATCGTTGCAGTTGCAACGGAACAAAGGGGGAAATCTATTATAAAAGCACGAAGCTTTAACATATTAATTGTATCATATTTTGTGATTTTTTTCAAATTAGTATGTTTGTTAAAATAAAAATAAAAAAATTTTAAAAATGTATAGACTTGATTTTACAATTAATATATAATTATGTAGTAATAAAATTACTTTTTACGAAAGGAATTAATAGGGTACAATGGAAAAAAACATGGAACTTGCTAAACTAAGCAACGAAGAGCTTCTTGATTTATACAAAAAGGTTGATGACTATGTTGTTTTTTTAGATAAAGAAAAAGAAAAAAATTTGAAGGGTACGGAAGAATAAAATGAATGATATATTAGAAGAAATGGATAAGTTCATATCTGGTAACAAGGAAGTGTTAGCTGTTTTACCTTTAAACAATAAGAAAAATAAAGCTGCTTATGTAAAAAAAGTAGAAGAGTTTGAAGATACCGCTTTAAAGATAAAAAAGGTAATATGGAATGAAATTCAAGAAAGATATGATAGATATCTTAATGTAACACAAGATCCTAAAATTGCAGAATTAGAGAAAAACATTGAGAATATGGATAATATCGACTTATTTAATGAACTTAATACTCCATTTGAAAAACTTGGAATTGATAAAATTTGCCACAGTTTAAGTAGTTATTTTGAAGGTGATTTAAAACTATTAAATGACAATATAAAATTATTCTTAGATATATTTGAAAACTTTGGAATCACTCTAACAGAAGAAGATTTTAATTATAGTCAATTTACAAATGACTATATGAAAGCGTTTTTTGTTGAAAAATCTAAAGGAACAATTGATTCAGATAATTTAAAGAAAATATTTGAACAAATATATTGGAAATGTCCAAATATTGTTACTCATATAGAATTAAATATCCGTTATTTATATTATATTAATTTCAAAAAAATTGATAAAGAAGTAAATGCAAGAAATGATAGAACTTTAAGTATAACACAACTTGATAAAAATGGATTAGTAAAAAAATATTTTGAATTAAATAAAGATTTAATAAAAACAAAAAGAAAAGATATTAAAGATGTTTGGGATAAATTCTATACAGAAAAATGGAAATCAAAAGAATACTCAGAAAAAGAGATGTCAGTTTTATATGATAAATTATCTACTAAAAAATATTTTGAGTGTTCAAAAGAAGAAAGAGAAGAGATTAACAAAAACTTTGGTAAACTTTTAAATACTCTTGAAGAATATAGAGTTTATGTTAGATTTAAATATATTATTGATGATTTAACAGAAAAATATAAAGCAAAAGATACCTTTAAAGGTTCATATGATAGCAAGAGTAAAGAATTGCGCAAAAAAGAACAAGCACTTCTTAGAGAATCAAAAAAGAATAAAACACTTATGAAAAGAATTAAAAACCCTATATTCTTGTTTTTCAAAAAGAAATGGGAGCGTAAAATATATGAATTCCCAGTTACATCAAATACAGAAATAAAAGAATTAAAGAAATTATATGATGAACTTGATATAGAACAGGTTAATACTAAAATTGCAGAATTTGTTGATGATAATTGTTCAATAAAATATATGTTTAAAATCGCAACATCATATTATACTTATGCTTATAATTTGATAAAAGAACATTATAAAGAAGATGAAATATTTGATGTAGAATCTGAATTAAAGGTATTAGTTGATTTTATTGATCAACCATATAAAGTAATGGTAAATAACATTAAATTAGTTGAAGAACCAAATATAGCAAGTATTATTACTAATAGATATAAAATTTTAAATATTAATATTGAAGTTGAAGATTTAGAAGAGGAAAATATTGAATCTTATATAGCAGGTGTTGAGAAAATAGTTAATTATCATAATATTTTAAGAAGTGGTATCAATTTAGATGATGTTACTTTTGTTGAGAATGTAAAACCAATGGTAGAAAAGATGAATAAGCAAAATTAATTATACAAATTTGGAGGTAGTTTCTACATGATATATAGCGAATCTGATAGGATAGCTAGCAGTATGGAAAGAAAAAGGAAAATTAATAAAATCATTACTATTATTATTACTGGATTATTAGTTTTTATGGTATTGTTTAGTTTGCTTTTAATTTCACTAGAACTAGGAAATTCGAAAGAACTTCCTAGTTTTTTAAATATGAATTTATATATTGTTACATCAACAAGTATGCAGCCAAGGCTTAGTGTAGATGATGTGATTATTGTAAAAAAAGGCTATACAAACGAGGAATATAAGGTTCGGAAATATTATTACATTTTCGAAACCAGATGGAGAAATAGTAACACATAGAATAAAAAAAGTTGTTTTAAGTGAACTAAGAAATTCTTATATTACACAAGGTGATAATAATGAAATAGAAGATGAGCAAAGAGTTCAATATGAACAGATAGTGGGAAAAGTAATATATACAATGCCTAAATTTGGAAAAGTTGTAAAATTATTAAAAAATAAAATTTTTTTTACAGTTTCTCTTATATGTTTAATTATATTTCTAATATATGATAGAAGAATAATGAAAAGAAAAGAAAAAAGAAGAAAAATAAGAAAAGAGCATGAAAGAGAAGTTAACTCTGGTTTTTAGGAAAGGATGTAAAAAATGGCAGATAGTCCAGAAATAATAGAAGCAAAAGAAAAAACAAATGATAGAGAATATTATTTAGAAATTGTAAAAAAGGCCCCAAGTTTAATAGAATGGGCAAGTGAAGAAATAAGAGATGATAAAGAAGTAATATTAAATGCAGTTAAAGTAGATGGTGGAGCATTGGAATTTGCAAGTGATAGGCTAAAGGATGATAAAGATGTTTTATTAGCTTCAGTTGCTCAAGCAGGATGGACATGTTGCTATGCGAGTGATAGGCTAAAAGATGATAAAGATGTTTTATTAGCAGCTGCCAAAGTGGATGGACAAGTACTATATTTTGCAAGTAGTAGATTAAGAGATGATAAAAATGTTGTAATGACAGCTGTTGCTAATAAACCACTTATTTTTAAGTATGCAAGTAATAGACTTAGAAATGATAAAGATATTGTAATGACTGCTTTAAATAAAAATAAAAATGATGTAATTGATTTTTTATCTCCAGAGATGCTTGAAGATGAAGAGATAAAAGCAATACTTAATTAGGAATAAAACCTTTCTTTTTGAATATATAAATAAAAAGAGAGGTTTTTATATTATGAGAAAATATGATAAAGTTAGTAAGTTTTTAGAAATACCAAGGGAAGCAATAAGTGATACTCCTAAAATTACTATCACAGGATTTGATGAAATTTTAATAGAAAACTTTAAAGGTATACTTGAATATGAAGATTATTTTACTAGGATAAGTACTAGTTTAGGAATAATAAATATCAATGGATTTAACTTAAAACTAAATCAAATGACAGATGATGATATTTTAGTAAATGGAAAAATAGAAAATTTAGATTTTGAAAATATTGAAAACTAGATTGGTGGATAAAATGTTGTTTAAGAGTTTGATATTATTTCTTCATGGATTTTTATATATAAGTATAGAAGGTTTTTTTATTGAAAGATTCATTAATCAATGCAAACTGAAAAATATTATACTTCAAGACTTACATATTGAAAATAATAGTTTTATTAATGCAAAAATATTACAATCAGATTTTAGAGAAATCAGGCATATAGCTAAAAAAACGAAATGTAAAGTTAAAATTAATAAAAAAATTGGTATACCATTTATCATAAACAAGTATAGGAAAAGAAAAATATTTGCAATTGCATTTTTAGTAATTGCAATTTTTATTTTAATTATTACTAATTTTATATGGAACATAGAAATATTAGGAAACGAAAAAATAAGTAGTGAAGAAATAATAGAATTAATGGAAAAACATGGAATATCATTAGGAAAAAGAAAAAAGGAAATAGATATAGATAAGATTATAAATTCTATTAGATTAGAAAGAGAAGATATTGCGTGGATAGGTATAGAAATTAAAGGCACAAATGCAATTATTTCAATAAGAGAAACAACAAAAATGCCAGAAATGATAGATAAAAATGAAATTTGTAATATAGTTGCTTCTGAAAGTGCTGTTATTTCGAAAATGATAATTCAAAATGGAACACCGGTTGTTAATGTAGGTGATAAAGTAAAAAAAGGCGATTTAATTGTAGAAGGAGTGATGGAAGGAAAATATACAGGTAAAAGGCAGGTACATAGTGAAGCGACAATTTTAGGAAAAATTTGTTATGAGAAAACTAAGAGTGAAAAATATGTTCAATTTCAAAAGACTGAGACAGGAAACAAAGAAAACAAAAAAGAATTTTGCATTAATAATTTTAAAATAAATTTCAATAAGGGGGTTTCAAAATTCGAAAATTATGATACAATAAGGTCGAGTAAAAAACTAAAGATATTTAATAATTTTTATTTTCCAATTACTATTAATGAGATTGCTTATATAGAGATAAATGAGGAAGAAATAGATTATACAGAAGATGAGTTAGTCAAAAAAATAGAAAAAGAATTAGAAAATGAAATGGAATCAGAATTTGAAATTTCAAAATTTGATGAAAGTGACAAGGTTAAAAGCATAGAAGTAAATACAGAAGAAGATGGAATAACCTTAAAATTAATCTACGAAATCCAAAAAGAAATCGGTGTAGAAGAAAAAATTAATTAGAAGGTGGTAAAGCGGTGGAAGAAAGAGGGTTAAAAGTACTTTCAAATGATACAACTTTTTTCAATAAAGTTTCTAAGACTTTAACAAAACTATTAATGCCTACAAAACTAGGTATTAATGGGATGATGATAAATATAAAAAGAAGTAGTGTAATAAAATCATATGAGCAATTAAAAGAGGTACAGAAAAAAGATGATAGTGATAAAAAAGACCAATATCAAAAAAGATATGATGAAAGTTATACTTTATATTTAGAAGCAATAGATAAACATATTATGGATTCTATTTATAAAAAAGTAAGAAATAACATGGCGTCTGAATTTGAAAAAGAAGCTTTGTCAAATTACTATACAGTAGTTCATTTAAAAGATAATGAATATTTGGAATATAAGTATAGAAAACAAAAATTTTTAATTGACTTAGATTATGAGAGCCTAACTGTTACAAGAAAAGAAAAAATATTAAGTAAGTTTGATCCAGTTTATGTTGAAAAGTCTGATTTTATATATAAAGGTTTATTAAAAAATTATTCTGTAAAATTGGCAGATGGAGTAAAAGCAAAAAGAGTAAATCAACTAGAAATATATAAGAAAATATTTGCTACTTTAGAAGAATATGTTAAAAGCATTTTCCCAATAAAATTAGATATTGAGGGAAATAAAAAATATGAAAATGTTCTTGATGAATTTGAAGAATTTGAAAAATTTGAAGTAGGTAAATTAGATGAAAAAGATTTTTTAGAGAAAAATATGATTTTACTTGGATTAAGTAGAACATTGTTTACACATAGTTTACCACTAGTAGCAGCAGAACAATGCTACCAGAAATTATTAAGAGATACTAGAAACTTAATTACAAACACTAAGGCAGTAGAAAAAAAGAATCAAGTTTATCAAATGCTATTAGATTTAATAGAAGATTATAATGTTAAATTATTATCAACAAAAGTTTATTGGGATAAACCTGAGGAAAGAGATGCATATAAAGAATTTTGGAATGCATATAGCAAATCAAATTCAGAAGAAGAAAAAGAAATATTATCTTTAAAAAGAGAATTATATGATACACAAGATGAATATGAAAAATATACAGATGTTAGGAAGTTTTATAAAAATAGATTAGTAGAGTTAGGAGTAATGAAAAAAGTGAAGAACACACCTCATACAAGGAGTGGTCATTTCACAAAAATAAAATAAATGGATAAGTATGTTGAAATAGAATATTTGGATTTAGATAAAAAAATTGATTGTGAAGAGTTAATTAATAAAGTTTTAGAGGAATGCTTTAAAATAGAAGGCTTGGATAAATCTAAAATATATATTAGTATTACTTTAACAAATCCAGTAAATATAAGAAAATTAAATAAAGAATATAGAGATATTGACAAAGAGACAGATGTTCTTTCTTTTCCTATGTTTGAAAAAGAAGAAATAGATGGCTTAAAAAATATTCAATATGAAGAGGCTTTAGGAGATATTATCATTTCAATTGATAGAGTAAAACAACAAGCAATTGAATATGGCCATAGCTTTGAAAGAGAACTTGCTTATATGGTAGTACATGGATTTTATCATTTAATGGGAGAAGATCATATTAACGAAGATGATAAAATTAGAATGAGGCAAAAAGAAGAAAATATTCTTAATAAGCTAAATATAGTAAGAGAATAATAACAGATAGAAAAGGGATGTTTTTGTGAATCAATGGAAAAATGGAAAATGGATTGATGCTTTTAAAAACTCAATCAATGGATTTAAAAATGTTTTAAGAAATGAGAGAAACATTAAAATAGAATTTGTATTTGCGATAATTGCTATTATTGTTGGATTTTTATTAAAAATATCACAAATAGAATTTGCTATAATTATAATTGTTATATTTATAGTATTTATTGCAGAATTTTTAAACACTGCTGTTGAAAATACAGTTGATATGATGAGCATGGAATATAATGAAAAAGCAAAAAATGCTAAAGATATAGCATCAGCTGCAGTAAGTATTTCTGCAGTTTTATCTATAATTATTGGAGTAATTATTTTTTTACCAAAACTAATTCATTTAATAAAATAGGAGAAATATATGAATAAAAGAAATTTTGAAAAAGAATTAAAAAAATATGGAATAAGATGTGTAAAAATGAATGATGAGCAAATAGGTAAGAAAGCTACATATTATCTAGATAGCGATAGACAAGACATATATGCTTTTTATAAAAATAAAAAAGAAAAGAAATTTACAGCTTATTATAAATCATTGGAAAGATCTGTTATAAGAGAACTTGGAACAACTGAAGATGAAGAGGAAGCATTTAGAATGATATTACAAGAAATAGAAAAGAATAGTAAATAGATTTAAAAAAGAGGAATATTTAGTGGAAGAATTTAAATCAGGTTTTGTAACTTTAGTAGGAAGAACAAATGTAGGAAAGTCCACATTATTAAATAGTTTGGCAGATGAAAAAATAGCTATTACTGCTAATAAAGTTCAAACAACCAGAACTGCTATAAAAGCTATTATTAATGATGAGAATTATCAAATTATTGTAACAGATACACCAGGAATTCATAAGCCAAGAACTAAACTTGGAAAAACAATGATTGATACAGCATTTACAATGTTTTCAGAAGTGGATGTTATTTTGTTTTTAATAGAAGCTACTTCTACAGAAATAGGAAGAGGAGATAGAAAGATTCTTGATAAAATAAAAGAATCTAAAAAACCTTGTATTTTAATAATTAATAAAATTGACTTAATAAAAAGAGAAAAGCTTTTAGATTTAATAGAAATCTATAGTAAAGAATATGACTTTAAAGCTGTTGTACCAATTTCTGCAACAAAAGATGATGGAACAAAAACTGTAATAGAAGAAATTGTTAAACTATTACCAGAAGGACCAAAGTATTATTCGGATGATGAATATACAGATCAAACAGTTAGACAAATTTCAGAAGAAATAATTAGAGAAAAAGCTTTAAAATTATTAGATGATGAAGTGCCTCATGGTATTTATGTTGAAATAGAGAGTTTTAAAGAAAGAAAAACTACAAAAGGTGAAGATATTTATGATATAGATGCTACAATATATTGTATAAGAGAATCACATAAAGGAATTATTATAGGAAAAGGTGGAAATTTGCTTAAGAAAATTGCATCATATGCAAGACAAGATATTGAAAAATTATTAGGAACAAAAGTAAATTTAAAAGTATGGGTTAAGGTAAAAGAAGATTGGCAAGAAAATGATAGCATAGTAAAGAAGTTTAAGTTAACTTAGATGTAATGTGAAGGTATTTTTTAATGAAACAAGTAAAAGTAAATGGAATAGTAATTGCTGAAAGCAATATGGGGGATTTCGATAAAATGCTTACGATTCTCACTCCTAACTTAGGTAAAATTGGGTGCAGTGCGAAAGGCTCTAGAAGACCAAAGAGCCTTTTGCTTAGTGGTACTCAATTTTTGTGTTTTGGAGAATATATGCTTTTTAAAGGTTCTGAAAATTATACAATGAATTCATGTGAAACAATAGAAATGTTTTATAATATAAGAACTGATTTGGATAAATTAACATATGCATCATATATCACAAAAATTATTAATGATGTAACAACAGAAAATCAAAATTCATTTAATACTTTGAAGTTATTTCTTAATACTTTATATATGATTTCTGAGACAGATAAAAATCTAGATTTTATTACATCTGTTTTTAAACTAAGAATTTTAAAGATACTAGGATTTGGACCTAATATTAGAGAATGTACATCTTGCAAGACAAAAGACGATTTAAGATATTTTAGTATTAAAGATAATGGTTTTAAATGCAGTGCATGTAGTAAACAAGATACATCTTGTATAGAAATGTCGGAAGCAACTAAAAACGCAATTATTTATATTATGAGTTCAGATCCTAAAAAATTATTTTCATTTGACTTATCAGAAAAGTGTCAAAAAGAGCTAGAACTTATTGCTAATATATACTTAAATGAGAAACTTGAGAAGGAATATAAATTAGAAAAGCTATTTTAAATTTGCACTTGCAAAATATAATAATTACTTATATAATGAAATTACAAAATACGAAAAGGAGTGATTTTTATGAATATTACAATTACAGGAAAGGAACTTAAGGCAACAGAGGCTATTAAAGATTATGCAGAAAAAAAATTAACTAGATTAGAAAAATATTACGGAGATGAAAATATAGACTGTAATGTAACTATCAAAAAAGAAAGCACAGCTACTGAAACAGCAGAAATGTATGTAACGGTTAGAGGATTTTCTTTCAAAGCAGTTACAGAAGATAAAGATTTATATGCAGCTCTTGATAAAGATATAGATATATTAGAAGGACAAGTAAGAAAAACAAAAGCGAGAAGAGAAAAAATGCAAAAGGATTCTTCTATTAAGCAAATGAATTTTGATGGAGTAGAAGAAACATCAATAGAAGATGAAGTAATTAAAAGCTTATCATATGAATTAAAACCAATTTCAGTAGATGATGCAAAAATGAAATTGCAAGAGAAAAAAGGAAATTTATTTTACACATTTGTTAATGTTGATACAGGAAAAGTAAATGTTATATATAAATTAAAAGATTCTGAAAATTATGGAATTGTTGAACCAGAAAATTAATAATGATAAAAGCAGACATTAAGTCTGCTTTTATTTACAGTAAATAAATTTACATAAAGTGTTTACAAACCTGTTCAAACATGCTATAATCTTAATGTGGTGATTTTATGAAAAAAGAAAGTAATATAATTAGCACAAAGGATGAGTTGGTTAAGAATTTTAGTAAAGAACAAATGGATATATATAACTATTATAAGAGCAAGTTTTCTTATGCAAATGAGGAATTATATCCTGTTGTTAAAGAAGATAAAGAAATGCTTGTTTTAGAGAACACTTATAAAGTGTTGAAAAAAATATTTAAAGCAGAAGTAATTGCATCATTAATAATAGTAACATTTGTATTCATTTTTAATGGTGCTCCTAAATCTGAAACTCAGTATAGAAAAGCTGTTTCTGCTCAAACAGTAGAAGATATTGAAAATAGATAGGGGAACTTATGAACAAAGTGAGTGAAAACGAATTTCATAATGCTAACAATAAAAAGGTTCAAAAGAAAGAAGGACCTTTTTATTTTTTGATATGGTTTTTTAAAATTGAGTTTTTTATTATATTAATATTTTTTATGATTTGGTTAACAATAAGATTAGTTCCTGAAGAGAAAAAATATTTATTAAAATATCAGCTTGGGAAACATTTTATTAGTAATACTAGTAATGAACAATCACCAGATGATTTATATAATGCAATAAAAAACAATGAATACTTAGACAAAGAAAACAAAATTTTTATTGAATCAATAATAAAACAAGAAGTTGAAGAAAATATCAAATATATTGATGAAAAGAGTTGCTATAAGAAATTAAAGACTTTAGAAGTGAATTTCAATTCGAGCAGTAAATATAATAAAAATGACGGAATACATTTTGCAGGAGATTATAATCAATTTCTAAATATTATTGATATTTATGATGAAGTAGATAATTTAAATTTAAGTAATTGTAATAAAGAAGCATATTTTCATGAGCTAAATCACTTATTAAGTAAAAATGATATAACATCTGCTTTTGAAATGGAAATTTTTTCTGAAATATTAAATGAGCTTTTTACAAGAGAATATTTCAATGCTTTAGTAGAAGATAATTCTAATAAAGCTTATGAAGAGTATATGATATATGCTTATGCATTTGCAGAATTGTTGCCAGAAGATACTTTAAGAAAATATAAATTTTATGAAAATAATAATATTTTAATTTCTGCTCTTTTGGAAATTGATGATAATTTTGACCAAGTTTATAAATTATTAAATTCATTAAAGATCGAAAATATTAATCAAAGACAAAAAGAATTTCATGATAGCTATGAATATTTTTATGAGAAAAAATATGGTGAAAAAATATATACAAATACTAATTTAATGTTATATTTTTATAATACTCTTGTTCAAAATAGTGAAGAAAAAAGAATTATTGAAGAGTATTTAAAAGAAAATGAAATAGATAATGTTTATAGAATAATTCCTAAGGGATATTTTTCTAAAGAATATAAGAAGGCCAATCCATATATTACGATTATATATTTTTCAGAAAACAAATTAAATGTATTTGAAGTTAAATAAACTTTCCAAAAATTTCTTGTTTAAAAAAAAATTAATTACACATGATATCATTAGAAAATTGTTGATTGATTTTTTGAATAGACATTTTAGTTGTCTAATCAAAAGATTAGTGATCATTTTCTATTAATATTCGGAGGTGAATTAAAATGGCAAGAAGTAATAAGAATGTAGTTCCAGAAGCTATGGACTCTTTAGAGAGATTCAAATACGAAGTTGCTAGCGAAGTCGGAATTAATTTAAAAAATGGTTACAACGGAAATTTATCATCAAGAGATGCTGGTAGAATAGGTGGTAACATGGTAAAAAAATTAATTGAACAAGCAGAAAATCAAATGGCTAACAAATAGTTTAAATGAAGTGGAGAATTTACATATGTAGATTCTCTACTTTTTTTATTAAAATGTCATATTTCTTTTTTGTAACAGTTATTGAATGGAAAATGTTTAATGATATAATACAAATGTGAATAATGTGAAGGAGTATTCAAAATGTATAAATTAGTGGCAATAGACTTAGATGGAACACTACTGAATTCATTTGGCGAAGTTTCTGAAAACACTAAAAAAGCTCTAAAAAATTTGAAATCACAAGGAATAGAAGTTGTACTAGCATCAGGTAGGCCAATAAGCTCAACAGAGAGTTTGGCTACAGAGCTTGGAGTTGATAACTATTTAATTTCTGGGAATGGAGCAGCTGTATATGATATAAAAAAACAAAAAATAATTTATGATAGGTTCTTAACTAAGGAACAAGTATTAGAAATCGCTGATATTTGTGAACAAAACAGCTTTTTTTATAATGTGTATACTGAAGATGAAGTAATAGCAAATTCTTTAAATTATAATATTTTATTTTATCATAAAGAAAACGTAAAAAAAGTTGAAGAGAAGAGAACTCACATAAATGTAGTTCAAAATATAAGAGAATATATCAAACAATCTGAAAAAGAACGTTTTTTAAAAATTACAGTTTGTGATGAATCGAAGTTTATTTTTAATAGTATTATGAGAATATTGAAAGAAGTTGATGGAATCGATGTTTTAGATGTTGAGTATATGTCAAGAAAAAAGATAAAATCTGGAACAGATGACATAGATATTCAGTATTTTTACACAGAAATTACAAATAAAAATGTAAATAAATGGAATGCAATAGAATATCTTTTAGATAAATTAAAAATCAAAAAAGAAGAAGTTGTTGCAATAGGTGACAACGTAAATGATAAAGAGATGATTATTGAAGCTGGTTTAGGAGTTGTAATGGGAAATAGTAATCCTAAAATGAAAACAATTGGTGATGTAATTGTTGCTGATAATAATTCAGAAGGAGTTTTAGAAGCAATCGAAAAATATATACTAAAAACATTGTAACAACTATATTACAAAAAAAATAAGTTTTTATTACAATCTCTAGTTTCATTGATTTTAAACATATTTTATTGTAGAATATGTTTAAATGATATTTTGTGAATATTATCGTTTATTGTTAAAGTTTTTTAGGTAAAATAAGGGAGGAACAAAAATTATGGCAATGAATCCAATGCAAAGAAGAGCAAGAAATGCGTTTTTAATAGGTTTCTTGATAGCTCTAATTATTATGGCGGTAGTAGTATTATTACTAATAAAGAAAATGAATGGTATTAAAGACGATTTGAGTAAGTTACAAAAGTTGCAAACTCAAGTATATGTAGCTGCAGATGATTTAAAATCTGGAGATATATTAAATTTTGAAGAAGACTTTTCTTATGAAACTGTACAAACAACTGTAGATCCAAATGCTGTTATATCAGAAACAGATTGGGACTTCCCAGAAGAAACATATAAAGAAAAGGGAAACGGAGAGTTTGTTGAGATAAAGAAGGATTTAATGTTAAAAGTAGATGTTCCTAAAGGAACAATAGTAACAAAAGACATGGTAACTGAAGTTGATGAGGTAACAAAAACTTCAGATAGAATTGTCGAATACAATATGTTTATTTTACCATCTACTTTAAAAAATGGTGATTATATAGATATAAGATTATTATTACCTTCTGGTAAAGATTATGTTGTTATCTCAAAGAAGAGAGTATTGGGATGTAATGAAACAACAATATGGTTAAAAGTTACTGAAGAAGAAATATTGCTATTAAACAATGCTATTGTTGAAGCATATACAATTAGTGGTTCTAAATTATATGCATCTTTATATGCAGAAGCAGGAATGCAAGAAGCATTAGAAACAACATATATGCCAAGTACTGATGTTATGGCATTAATTTTACAAGATCCAAACATAGTACAAGAGGCATCTGCAGCAATTTATAGTAGATATGATATTACATATAGAACACAAACTTTTGAAACTGCTATAGACCCATATAGAGAGTCACAGGATTCATTAGTTGCAAGTGGTAATAGTCAAGAAGTTTCTTCAATGAAAGCAGCTAGGCAAAACTATGTACAAGCTTTAGAAGGAACAGAGGATGTTGGATACGAGAGATAATTTAATTGGAGGATACTATGGAGAAAATTGCTTTTATTGGAAGCTATGATAAAGCTGACTTTGTGATCTATATAGCCAAGATATTAGCTAATATTGACAAAAAAGTATTAGTTGTAGATTCAACAGCATTACAAAAAACCAGATACATCGTTCCAACTATGAAAGCTCCAAAACAATACATTACAACATATGAAAATATTGATATTGCAGTTGGTTTCCAAACGTTTGATCAAATAAAACAATATAAAGCATTAGAAAAAACGGAAGAATTAGATTATGATTATTGTCTATTAGATATTGATTCTTATAGAGGATATTATTATTTTGGAATTAAAACAGAAGATAAAAAGTATTTTGTTACATCATTTGACGTATACAATTTAAAAAGAGGATTACAAGTTTTTAGAAGATTAGAAACGCCAGTACAAGTTACAAAAGTTTTATTTTCAAAAGATGTGCTTGCAGAAGAAGACACATATTTAAATTATCTTTCTAGAGGATTAAAAATAAGATGGAATAGCAATATTTTATATTTTCCATTTGAAAGAGGAGATCAAAATGCTATATTCTCTAATCAGAGAACAGGAAGAATATGTATTAGAGGATTAAGCACTGACTACATTGAGGGAATTTCATTTATAGCTGAAGAGATTAGTGGTGAAAACCAGAGTAATATAAGAAAAGCTGTAAAAATGATGGAGAAAAATTAGAATCTGGAGGAAAGATATGGCGGTAATTGCTTTTTGGAGTAACAGCGATAAAGAAACAGGTCAAACAGTGTCTGCTGCTACAATAGCTACTTATATGGCTATTGAACACAATTATAGAATTTTACTAGTAGATGCTACATTTAATGATGATACACTAGAAAGATGTTTTTGGACAATTTCAAATGATCCTAAGAAAAATGTTACTCAAAGACTAAATAAAGGTAAATTAGATATCTCAGCAGGAGCAGAAGGACTTGCAAGTGCAATTGCTAGTAATAAAGCGACACCTGAGATTATCACAAATTATACAAGAGTTGTTTTTAAAAATAGATTAGATGTTTTGTGTGGTTTAAAAACAAAAGATAAAAATGAATATATTAAAATTACGAAATTATATAAAGATTTGCTTCATACTGCAAATAAGTACTATGATTTAGTTTTTGTAGATTTAGAAAAAACATTGTCTTTAGAAAATACAAAAGCAATGTTAGAAGAAGCAGATATTATAATGTATAATTTTACGAAAAATTTAAAACAAGCAAATGAGTATATAGAGACTGTACAAAAAAATCCAAATCTATTAACAAAACAAAAATTAATACCGTTGCTTTCAAATTCAGATGAAAATACACCTTATAATGTAAAAAACGTTACAAGATATATAGGAGAAAGAAAAGAAATACCAAAAATTCCTTATACAGCCGGATTTGTAAAAAGCATTTCTGAAGCTGGAGTAGCAAACTACTTTTTAAATAATGGAATGTCTGGTAAAGGATTTAATAAAAATTCAGATTTGATAGCATCAGCTAGTTATGCGTGTGAAACAATAGTTAAAAGATTAGAAGAGTTAAAATACAGGATATAAACTTTAAAATTAAATTTTAAAGAAAAGGAGTACTATAAATGAATATCGCAAATATTGCTTTGATTTTTGTTGTTGTAGTTACTGCAGTTGCTGCTGTAGTATATATGGCAAGAAAAAACAAGAACGAAATAGTAGAAGATCAAGTTGAAGTAGACGATAAAACTTATAACCTTGACAAAATGGTTAAATTCGTTAAAACAAGACTTGATGAAATTACAAAAATCAACCTTTATGATATTGGTTTGTCAGAAGAAGAATTAAAAAGAAGAAGAGCCAAAAAGTATGAATTAAAGAAAGCTTTAAAAGGATGTACTTATGGCGATGTTAATGATAAGAAATATGTTAAGGAATTAATATATGACTTATTGGCAAAAGAATATGGTGTTGATGAAACAAATATTTCAAAGGCAATTCCTTTCGATACTCCTTCACTTTTAACTCCACAAGATAAATTTGAAATTATTATTCATGAATATAAAAAGACTTTCGGATATGAATCTTTAAATGAATTAATAAAGAAATATAAACTTGATGATTTTAAATATATAGAAGGTGAATCAAAACCTTGCTATGTTATCACAAATGAAGAAATAGCAGATATATATGATGCTGAACAACTTCATTTAGATTTTACAGACAAACTAGAAGTTGTTGTACAAAGAATTTATCAAAAGTATAAAGGTTTCAGTAGTATAGACGAAATTAGAGATATGAACATAGATGGTGTATCTGGACGGAGTATCTGGTCTTCCAGAAAGTTTCTTAAGCCAAGTTGCACAAACTGATAGTGATTACTTAAAACAAGCGATGGAAGCTAAAATTCCAAGAGCGTGTGATGCTATTTGGATATTCTTCCATGGTAAATCAATTCGTTTAGCTTTCTTATCATTTGGATCAGAAGCTGAATTAAAAAGAGTATGTCAGAACATTTATAAATATAATAACCCAGGTCAGTTATCTGATACAAACGGTTTTAAAATCAATGAAATGAAAGATGGTTCCCGTGTCGTTGTTGTTAGACCTAGCATGTGCGAGACTTGGGCATTCTTCGTAAGAAAGTTCGACGTTCAAAGAGCAACACTTGAACAAATAGTTTTATTCCCAGGTAAGGAAGAAACAATTCAATTATTAAAATTCTTAGTAAAAGGTGCAAGAATTATATCACTAACTGGTGAGCAAGGTTGCCGGAAAAACAACAATGCTTATGGCTATGATAGAAAATATATACGAAACAATGAACCTTCGTATTACAGAAACTGCATTCGAGCTTCACTTAAGAAAAATATATCCAACAAGAAATATCGTATCAATGCGTGAAACTGAAACAATTTCTGGTCAGGACTGTTTGGACGTTCAGAAAAAGACTGACGGTTCTGTTAACATCATCGGTGAGGTTGCTACTGACCCAGTTGCTTCTTGGATGATCCAATCTGCACAGGTTGCATCTAAGTTTACATTATTTACTCACCACGCTAAAACATTCCCTGACTTAGTTACAGCTCTTCGTAACTCAATGTTAAGAGCTGGTGTTTTCAAAAATGAACAAACTGCAGCTGAGCAGGTTGTTCAAGTACTAAACTTTGATATTCACTTAATCAAAGACTTTAGAGGAAGACGTTACATAGAAAGAATTACAGAGTGTATTCCAGTAGAAGAGAAAAATGAATACACATTTGATCATAGAAAAGAGAAAACATTAGAAGGAAAATTTGATAAGTTTTTCGATAATGCTACAATTTATTTTACAAAATCTACAAACAGAGAATTATACAAATATAGAAATGTATTAGAATTTGTTGATGATACTTATGTTTTAACAAATCCAATTTCACCCGCAAATATTAGAGGTATGAGAGAAAATATGAATGACACAGATGTTGTAGAGTTCGATAAATTCTTAGAGAGAAACTGGGGAATTAAACCTCCACAAATGCCTAAATATGATGAAAGCGGTAAAGAAATAATAGAAGCTGATTTTAGTAAATTCAAATCAACAGATGAGAAAAAAGAAGATTCAAATAGCCCAGAGGTAAAGAGAATTCCTAGAGATCCAAATCATCCAGTAATGAAAAAGAAAGTGCCAAGACCAGATGGAATGATGAGACCACATAAACCAGGTACAGGAAATATTCCTAGAAATACTTTGCCAAATGAAGGATAAAAAATTAGACTGAGAAGAGAGGTGTGAAAATAGATGTCAAATCAAGTGTTACTATACTTAATGGCTGGCGTTGGTGGAATATTTGCTGTTATAGTACTTGTATATTATGTATTAAGTCAAAAGATGCAGACAAAAGAGAGAAGACAGCTACGTCAATTGACAGAAGGTACAAAGAAAAAATCTATAAATCTTGATGTTTTCTACCAAAAATTTTACATAAAGTGTAGTAATTTTCCATTCATAAGACGTTATGCATTAAAATTAAGAAGAAGACTTGAAATTATAAACTTAGAAGATGAGTTTGTAACAAGAATGCAAGTTGCTAAAATTATATTTAAGGCACTTCTTCTAATAATACCTTTAACAGGTGTTGTAATCTATTTCACAAAAACAAACTTTTTATTAATGGCATCATTACTTTTATTTGAACTATTCTTCATAGATACTATTATGGAGGGTATGGTAGATAAAGTAGATAATAAACTTTTACGTCAACAGTTAGACTTCTTTTCTGAGATGAGACATGCTTACCATGAATATAACATGGTTGAAGAAGCTTTATATAATGTTTCACAAGACGATGAAAAAGAAGTATCAAGACAAGGTGAAAAAATATATGAAGTATTAATTTCTGATGATCCAGAGACAGAACTAGAAAAGTATTATGATATAGCGCCAAATAGCTTCTTAAAAGAGTTTGCCGGAGTTTCTTATTTAACAAAAGAATTTGGTGATAGAAAAGATAAAGATGGTGCATCACTATATTTAAAGAACTTAAATAATATTACACAAGAGATGCAGATAGAGATATTAAAAAGAGATAAATTAGATTATGTGTTCCAGAGTTTGTCAATCATTTCAGCTATACCAGTATTATTTATAGATGTTGTAAAAGGATGGGCAATTGGTCAGTTCTCATTTACAAGATCGTTTTATAATGGAACTTCTGGATTCATAGTACAAGTATTATTAATAGTTATTACTTTTGCTTGCTATATATTAACAAGAAAATTAAAAGATAGTGGATCTGTAAACACAGCTAAAAACATGGAAAATCCATGGCAGGCAAAAATATATAAGAAAAAACCAGTACAAAAATTTGTTAATTTCTTTATTCCTAAAATTGGAACAAAAGAATATAGAAAAATTGTACAATTACTAAAAGATTCTGCTTCAAAATTAAAAATGGAGTGGCTATATATTAATAGGATAGGTGTATCTGTATTAGCTTTAATAGCGTCAGTAATATTATTATTTGCTGCTCACAAGATTGCAATTGTGTATGTTTATACAGAACCAACATCAGATTATAACTTGATGGGATCAATGAGCGAATCTCAAGAAAGAAAAGCTATAGAAACAACTAAAAAGGATAATAATTTTATTGATAAATATCGTTATGATCTTAATATTACAAAAGAAAATTTAAGAGAAGACATTTCAAGATCAGATGAATATGGAAGTTCTTCACCAGAAGAACTAGACACAATTACAGATAGAATTTATGAAAAAATTGAAATAGTTCAAGATGAATATGTAAAATGGTATGAAGTATTAGTAGCATTATTGTTTATGGTAATTGGATATCAAGTACCTGTATGGTTGTTAATTTTCCAAAAAGTCATGAGACAAATGGATATGGAAAATGAAGTAATGCAATTCCAAACAATTATATTAATGCTAATGAAAATAGAGAGAGTTAATGTTGAAATGATACTTGAGTGGCTTGAAAGATATTCAAATATATTTAGAGAGCCAATAAGTAAATGCGTTAACAACTATGAAGCTGGACCTTGGGAAGCATTAGAAGAATTGAAAAATGATATTTCATTCCAACAATTAATTAGAATTGTTGAAAGTTTACAGGCAGCTGTTGAACAAATTCCAATTAGAGAGGCATTTGATGAGTTAGACACAGAAAGAAGTTACCACCAAGAAAAGAGAAAAGAATCAAATGAGAGAATGATCTCTAAAAAATCTAGAATTGGTAAAATATTTGGTTTTGGACCAATGGTTATATTATTTGTTGGATACTTAATAGTTCCACTATGCTTAATAGGTATGACAAGTATGACAACAGCATTTTCAACAATGCAAAATATGTCTAAATAGTAGAAAGGATAATAAGTATGGAAAATGCTGCAAGAGCCTTAGAAATAGCTGCAGGTGTAATGCTTGGCGTTATGCTATTTGCACTAGTTGCATATTTATTTAATTCTATAAAATCTTCACCTATACAAGAAGGTGAATTACTGACAGAAGAGCAACTTGCTAAATTTAATATGGAATATGAAGTATATCAAAAAAGTGCTATGTATGGCGTAGATGTTATATCATGCTTAAATAAAGCTATTAGTCATGATAAAAAATATATTGATGAACAAGCTTTTTTATCAGGAAAAGGTTATGGAGCAGAATTTGTTGTTAATGTAAAAGTAACGATAAACAGCGCATTGCAAGAGTCTTTAGAACTATACATTATTGAAAATGGGAAAGAAACATCTGCCCAAGGAAAAGATGCTGAAATAGCGCGATTAGGTCCGGATAATATACATGGCGGATATACGATGAAAGAGATGGGATTTCTACTTCCAGAAGATACGAGCTATACTAATTATGATAGATCTCCATATAGTTTTAATGGTACACCAGTATATTATAGGCCTGCTGAGGAGGTTACAGGTGGTACAGATATGCTTGAACCAGGTGTGCAGTATGAATTATTAAATGGCGATAGACTTTCACAAAATGTTTGTCAATTTGAAGGCAAATTAGTTGATTTATTAAAGTTTTCAGGTGATACTAAAATTAGGCAAATAAGATATAATACATCTGGAAAAAATCTTGATAAATGGTCATCTGCAGTATGGAACACAGCTCTATATGATTTTAAGAAGAGAAGATTTAAATGTACAGAAGTTACATATAATGAAAAGACTGGAAGAGTAAATTGTATTACTTTTGAAGAAATTTAACTTTAAAAAGCAGGAGCATTAAATGGAGAATAGTTATAGATTTTTAATGATTGCTGGAACGTTTTTGTTGGGTATTATGCTTCTAAGTATTCTTGTATATGTTTTCGCTGCAGGTGCAAGATCGAACAGAGCTATTGATGATTCCCAAAGAGAACAACAATTAGTCGCTGATAATGCGAAGTTTGAACATTATAATAAAGAAAACAATACAGTATCTGAAATGATATCCTTGATTAATCTTGTTAACAATTATAATTCAGATAGATATTCTGAGGATTGTATTAAACTAACAATATATACTAACGCTGGTAATGGCTCATATTTAAAAATGGAGGGTAATACAAAAGATCTTGGAAGAAATAAAGTTTATTTAAATACAGGCGAAAAAATTTCCGTTTATCAATTTGCAAGTGAAAATGCTGCAAGTGGCGGATTGTTTTCTCGGGAAAAATACTATCTTATCAGGCGAAGATAACTTTTCTTTAACAAAATATGATAAGGACACTGGTTCTACAATTTATAAATACATATTTACTGCAGAAAAATTTGAATATGATATTAAATCTGGTAGAGTAAAAGAAATGTCTTTTCGTGTAAAACTTAATCCTGATTTTTAATAAAAAATTTAAAAAAAACTTGTAATTTATAGTATTTTTTAGTAAAATATTGATATATGATTTGAAAGGAATCAAATGAACAGAAGTTTTGCGTTAGTTTTTATTATTCTTGTTGCTATATTTATAGTCTTTTATGTTCATTTCGCAGAAATTAGAGATAAAAATTTAGAAATACTTAGATTTAATTCTGAATATGAGCTATTTGATGAAAATCAAGTAAATGGACTTGACATTACAACAATAATTAATAAAGCGGTTAATAACAATACAAATTATTTAGTACAAGTAGATGATGAAGGGTATTATGATTTAGAGAATCCAAACGTAATTGAAATTTATATTACTATGATTGTAGATGAAAATGGTAATAAAAAAACTTTTAGAATGGAATCATTTAATAAAGTTGGAATGGGTTCTTTCATATCATCATTTGCTGATGCATATTTTAAATGTACAAAAATACAGTATCACGAAGATACAGGAAAGATTAAATCTATGACTTTTGAGTTATTAGATTAATTTACAAAAGCGTCTTTAATGTTTACTAGAAGGAACTAGTAAAATTAAATAAATAAAAAACATTCAAGGAGGAAAGAAGTTTATGGAGAATGCTTCTCAAGCACTTATAATAGCTGGTGCAATATTATTAGCTATTTTGATTATTGCTATTGGTATGTATATATATAATAGCGCTCAAGCAACAATAAATGATTCAATTTCATCAATGTCAACACAAGAAATTGAAGCTTTCAACAACAATTTTGAAAGTTATAAAGGAAAACAAACAGGATCACAAATATCTGCTTTAATAGGTAGATTAATTGCAAATTCAAACACATTTGCAGATGAGCCTGGTAAAGTTCCAACATTTTATATTAATAAAATCAGTAATACTAAAACTAATAACGTAAATGCAGATTATAATAATGCAAATGCAAATTTACAACAAAACTATATTAATAAATTATCATCAGTAAAAAATGGTGTAGAAAATAAACATACATATGTTGTAGAATTTGAATATGGTACATCTGGTTTAATTTCTAAAATCAATGTTACTTATTAATTATAAAACTTAGTTAACCATATTATTGAGATAGCTATATTCAAATATAGCTATCTCAATAAAAAATAAAGAAAGGGACAAATAGATGGATGATGCAATACAGGCTACAATGATAGCTTTTTCTGCTATTGTATTTGTACTAGCCTTATCAATTTCAGTATATTTGATACATAGTGTTACAAAAACCTCTGAATATTTAACATATCATGCTGATTCTACAAAATTTTATGATAATATAGATTTAGACGAAGCAGATCCAGCAAAAAGAGAACAAATATTTAAAAGTTCTGTTAGATATGTTAGTATTGAAACTGTTGTCCCAACATTATATCGATATTGTAAAGAAAACTTTTGTGTTAAAATCTATAGTGCTAATAATAATTTATTACAGGTTTTTGACGTTAATTTGGAGGGGAAAGTTAGAACAGCATCAGGCGATACTAAATCTACGGAGAATTCAGAAGAAGATCCATATAGAGAATATTTTGCCTACAAGAATATATATAATGACTTAAATAGTTTTTCTTCAACTCCAAAATGGGATGATCCAAAATCAGGTTATTATTTATTTGGAGCACCATGGTTAGGTAGCACAGAAAATATTAAAGCAAGAGTAGATTTATTTGTAAATGGTGAAAAAGGTTATATAAATAATGTAGAAGTAGATTACACAAATAATTTATTTGCCACTAGGTTAAAACAAGTTCAACAATATAAAGAGATGACTGATGCAGGAATTCAAAAAAATTCTGTTGATACAGATCTGTTTCAGCTTTCAGAGCAGTTTATTAGTTACTCTTATTCTGGTGATACAATGGAAACAGATGATGGAGATGTACTTGTTACAGGTGCAAGTTCAAAAGATAAAATTATAATAATATATAAATTTTTAAAATAAGTGTCCTTAAGTGGATAATATATTTTTAGGAGGGTATTATGAGTGATACATTAATTACAGTTGTTGCAATATTATTAGCAGCAATATTAATGTTTATATTTCCTTTATTAGCAGTTTCTGAACAAAGTGATAGTATTTCACAATTAAGCGTGCAATCAGCAGTTGCTGAATTTGTTGATAATTCTAGAGCTATTGGGAAAATAACAGCTGATAATTATGAAAAGCTTGTTACAACTGTTAGTGCTACAGGTAATACGTATGATATTGAACTTGAAATAAAAGTTCTTGATGAAAACATAGGAAAAAAATCTGCTTGGACTCAAGGAACAGTTATAGGTGAAAATGTTTACTATTCAATATATACATCTCAAATTATAAGTGAAATACAAGATGAAGTAGGTGGAGGAAGTGGTAAAGGTGCATGTCTTATGAAAGAAGGAGATATTTTATCATGCACTGTTAAAAATACCAATAAAACACTTTCACAATCAATAAGAGGAATATTCTATTCAATTTCAGGAAGTGATACATATACAATTGCAGCACAACATGCTGGAATAGTTACAGCTAATGGATCTTACTAAAATTAAAGGAATAAAAATATGAGATTACAAAGTTTTGGTGTAATTTTCGTAGTAATTATAGTACCATTAATACTGGTACTTTCTTATTATTTGAATCTTCAAATAAAAACTATTACGAAACAAAATGAATATGATAATGATTTATTATCAGCAACATATGATGCAATGTCTTCTTTTGAAATTAATACTGCAAATGAAGATTTATCAAGTGTTTCTGATTCTTTAAGAACAATTATTGAGGCCTCATGCAATGTTTTTACTAATAGCTTAGCAACTAATTTAGGAATGTCTAATGCTAGTAAATCTATACTAGAGCCTTTTCTTCCTGCTGTATTATATACTTTATATGACGGATATTATATTTATTCACCAACTAAAGTTCCAACAGTTGTAACTGATGAAAGTGGAAATGCAGTTTGTGTTGGAGATCCAGGTGTAAGTGTTAGTTCATCAGTTGCAGGAACTTATACTTACACAAGACCTACTAAAGATCCTACAACTGGAATTATTGATCCATCTGCTCCTAAAATAAAGTATTCAGATCCAAACTTTACAAATAAAGAAGATTTTGGTCAACAATTATATATATATGAAAATGATGCTCAAAATAGTTCTACAAATAAAAATGGAGATTCTAATCTACCATGTACAACACAAATTACTCCTGAGCATACTCAAATGAAAATTAAGAATGTATTAAAAACATATATGCCATATTCAGCAAAATATAAACAAGGTGACATTAATGTTACAATAGTTTATACATTAGATAATTACGTTTCAATTGAAGGAACAATTGGAAATGTTTATTACACAAAATCAGGATATTTAATTCCAATAGAAGATGGATCAGGTAACAAAATAATTAATGCTACATTATATGATAGTGATGGAAATGCGGATAGCTCTAAGAGTATTTTTAATTTTAATCAAGCTGATGCAAAGAAATATATTGCTGATGGAAATAAGGTAGATTTAACATTAAAATACTCTAAAGGTGATGATACTAGCGAATTTCTAGAAGTTGGTGATTCTTGCACAATTTCTGTAGGGAATAAGCCTGTTGAATTAACAAAAATAGAAGGCGATTTTGAAGTTAAAGAAACAATAACATATTTATATAGAGATCCTAAAGATGTAACTGATGGAGACACACCATTTGATCAAGCAAAAGATGCTATAGGATATTCAGATACTGTCTCATCAGAAACAGAAGAAGTAAGAAACAAGTATAATTATTATAATTATGAAGAGTTAGAAAGAAGAATTGTTAAATTAAATAATGCATATGATGATGCTAATGTTTTTTTAAATAAAATTTCTAAAGATACAAGTTATAATCCAACAACGGATGCTGATTTATCAAAATATATTGATAATAATAAAAAAGATGGATTTGATACATCTATTACTACAGATAGTAGTAAAGATTCAATAGCAGTAGCATTAAGAGATTTCCAAAAAAGACTTACTACAATGATAAATAACAGACAATCATTTTTAGACAAAGCTTCTGCAGTACAGTATTATGTTGATTCTTATATATTTTCAAGTTGGATCCAAGAAAACTTAGGAAACTTGAAAGAAAGTAGTATTATAGATATTGAAGGATTAGCTTCTTTTACTAGTATAAATGGTTCTGAAGAAGTATTATATGAATTTTTGAAAAGAGAAAATTCAAACGTATTTGATTTATCAAGAGCTACAAAAAGTCTTTATGAGATTACATCAGATTCAACATTTTATACACATAAAACAAATGTTATTAGAAATTCTATCCAATACAATTTAAATATGGCAATGACAACATATAACAACGTAACAGCAAGTACATATGAGTACGCAATGCCAGTTTTGAATTCTGAGGAATGGGAAAAAATATTAACAAATGTATCTATAGTATCTTTTATGCAAGGATATAGTTGTGGATTAAAAACATATAATAATTATATGATAGTTACAAGCTCTAATAATGAGATAACTGTTAACCCAGATGATATTTATTATGTAAAAAAATCAGAATTTAATGATGAGAATACTAAATATCACAAAATAGATTGTAAAGAATTATATAATAAAAATACTGATAATGACTATCTATCATTTACTTCTAAAGAATCTAAATATGATAAATTATATGATAGAAATAATAAAACATATCTTTATGACCATAGAAATTTAGCTTGTTATTATTGTATTAACGATAAAAACTATTTTGATGAATCAAAAGATGTATTTAGACAAATAGATTATGAAGCAGCAGACCATAAAGCAAATGATGATAAGTGCAAGAATTTGCAATATGCATATTATATTGCAGTAGGAAAAGAGAGAAACAATTTATACAAGATGAATGCATTTACTAATTCTCAAGGTTATGAAATTATATACATGAGAGCTGGTATAAAGCCTGAAACCAAAACATATAGTGGAGAAAGTTCATTAGGAGCAAACAAAGTAAAGTCTATACAAATAACTATAAATCCATTAAAATTTAAAGGCGGAACTCCAGAATCTGTTATTAATTTTGCTGCATATACTTCTCGAGGTGGAACACCACTTAGTGAAACAAATTCATCTTTTTACACAATAAATTATAGTTCTACAATTTCAACTTTTAATATTGATGTAAATCCAAATATTAGTCATTCATCAACATTGAAGTGGGCCAATTTACAATTTAAAAATCAAAGAGCAGATTCTACATTATCAGGAGATAATGGTTTAACAGTTGTAGGAAGTGACGATATATCAGAAACTCTGAGAAATTATACTTTATGTGTAAAAATAATTTATAAATAAAAAATAATAAAATGGTTATTATAAGGTTATGAAAAAATCTATAATAACCATTTTTGTTTTATTTATAATTTATATATATGTATCTTTTGTCTCTTTATTACCACAAAGTATAGTGCTGCTTTCAGGAGAAAATATTAATCTAAAATCATTACCTGGTATTTCAAAAAGTGAAATAGTGCAAACAGTTAACGAAAATATAAAAAATAGTACAGTAGAAGTAAAACTATTAGATAATATTATGCTAAAGAATATTAGTGTTACAACATTAGAAAATATGGAAGTAGTGCCTGTAGGAAAAATAATTGGTTTAAAATTATATACAAATGGAATTTTAATTGTTGGTTTTTCAGAAATTGAAGATATTAATAAGAATTCTATTAAACCATATAAAGATAGTGGCGTAAAAGAAGGAGATACAATAATTGGAATTAATAATAAAGAAATAGAAGATATAAAGTCATTAAAAGAAATTGTAAATAATTCTGGTGGAGAAGATATAGAACTGAAATTATTAAGAAATGGAAATGTTATTACAACAAGTATGAGGCCAGTAGAAGTAGGAAAAAAAGAGTATAAATTAGGTTTATGGGTAAAAGATGCAGCTACAGGTGTTGGGACAATTACATTTTATGAACCACAAAGCCAAATGTTTGCGGCACTTGGACACGGAATAACAGATTCTGATACTAATCAATTAGTTCATATTGATTCTGGAGAAGCTGTTACTTCGAAAATTTTAACAATAAAAAAAGGTGAAAATGGAGTTCCAGGAGAAATAAGGGGAACAATAGTAAATCAAAGTAGTGTAGGAGAAGTATATAAAAATACGAGTTTTGGAGTTTATGGGAAACTAAATAATTTATCTGCATTAAATATAGATTTAGAAGAGAAAAAAGAGATTGCCTTAAGAAATGAAATAGAAATAGGAAATGCACAAATTTTATGTACAGCAGATGATTCTAATATTGCAAAAGAATATGATATAGAAATTCAAAAAATTTATTATAATAATAATGAAAATAATAAAAGTATGTTAATCAAAATTGTTGATAATGAGCTTTTAAATAAAACAGGAGGAATTATTAGAGGATTATCTGGTGCACCAATTATTCAAAATGGAAAATTTATTGGTGCAATAACAAATGTATTAGTTTCTAATCCTGAAATAGGATATGCAGTTTTTGCTGATTTGATGATAAAGGAAATAAATATAAAATAAAAACTCTAGACTAAATCTAGAGTTTTCTTGTTTATTCAAGAAGCATTGGACCGATATTTGTAACTGTTCCAGCTCCTAATGTTAATATTAAATCATCTTGTTTAACATTTTCTTTTAAATATTTAACAACATCATCAAAGTTTGATATATACTTTGCATTTTTGCCTTTTTCGGCTAATTTGTTTACTAAATCTAATGAAGAAATATTGTAATTATTTGTTTCTCTTGCTGCATATATGTCAACAACAATAATGTTATCAAAATTTGAAATAGAGTTTGCAAAATCATCTAATAATAATTTTGTTCTACTAAAAGTGTGTGGTTGGAATACAACCCAAGATTCATGATACTTTTTATTTTTAATTGCATTTGCTGTTGCATTTATTTCTGTAGGATGATGTGCATAATCATCATATATTACAATATTTTTGTATAAAGTACCTTTAAATTCTAATCTTCTATTTGCACCAGTAAATTCTTTTAAAGAAGAATATATTATTTCTTTAGAAATATTATAATAATCACATACAGAAACACAAGCAAGTGCATTTAAAATATTGTGCATACCTGCAACTGAAAGTTCAAGTGTTGTAAAGTATTTTCCTTTTTTATAAACATCAAATGTTGGAAAACCATTATCATCAAAAGTAATGTTATCAGCAAAGTATGTTGCATCTTCGTTTTCTATTCCATAAGTAATAAATTTTGATTTTACGTAATTTTGTAATGCTAAACAATTTGAATCATCTGCATTTGTAACAAGCAAACCATCTTCATCTAAAAGACAAGCAAAATCTTTAAAAGCAGTAACAATGTTATCAAAAGTTTTATAATAATCTAAATGATCATTATCTATATTTAGAATGATTTCAGTTTTTGGAAAGAATTTTAAAAAGTTTCCTTTATATTCACATGATTCTAGAATAAAATAATCACTATTTCCAACTCTATAATTTCCATTAATTTCTTTTAATAATGCACCAACTTCTATAGATGGATCTTTTTCAGCATTCACAAAACAAATAGAAATCATTGAAGTTGTAGTGGTCTTTCCATGAGTACCAGAAACACAAATTGTTTCTTTATAAAGTTTAGTAAGATATCCTACAAAATTTCCTCTATCTATTATTGGAATATTATTTTCTTTTGCTAATATTATTTCTGGATCTTGATCACTTATTGCAGCAGAATATACAACTAAATCAGCAGATTTTGAATTAATTAAATCATGACCTATAGTAACCTCAATTCCACTTTTTACAAGAGCATCAGTAAGTTCAGATTGATGCAAATCAGAACCTGTTACATGAAAACTCCAATTTTTTAATGTTTCTGCAATTGCACTCATGCTGATACCGCCAATGCCAATAAGATGTATATGTTTATAATCATTTAAATCTGTAATTTCAAAACTCATGATTTTGCCTCCTAAAATATATAGCAATTATACTATTATATGTATATAATTTCAAGAAAAACATAAAAATTTAAGCACAATAAAATGATAAAATTTAACATTATTTTTTTTATAAAAAATTGTGAAAAAAAGAAGGAAAAAAACTTTTTTTGTAGAATAATTTTATTAGTACATAGATTTTTTTAATCATGTATTAAAACGATAAGAAAGAGGTGCTAAAACATGCAAATAACAGATGTACATTTAAAAAAAGTTAATTCTGAAAACAGAATGAAAGCAAAAGCTTCTGTAACATTCGATGGAGAATTCGTTGTTCACGATATCAAAGTTATAGAAGGACCAAATGGATTATTTATTGCTATGCCAAGCAAGAAAAATAATCAAACAGGAGAATTTAGAGATATAGCTCATCCTATTAATAGTGAAACAAGAGCTAAAATTCAAAAGGTTATATTAGAAGCTTATGAAGCTCCTGATGCTGAAACTGAAGAAACAACAGCTGATGCAGAATAATTTTATGAATATAGAGAAAGCGTTATGAAAATAACGCTTTTTTTGTTATATAAAAAACTTAAAAAAAATAGTTAAATTATTGTTATTTTTTTCTTTTTTATATATAATATGTAATAAGTTGAAGGAGAGTTTATGAATAATAGAGGAATCGACGATATTCAAATTGGTGCAAGCGATAAGTCCGATAAACAGAGTGGTAGAGGACCAATAATATTTTTGATTTTTGTTATTCTTATTGTAGGAGGATTATTTTTTGCAAATTATTATTTTAAAAAAAGTAACCCAGAAGTATCTGCAAAAGATTTATTTATAATGCAAGCTTCTAATACGAATATAAATAAAATAGCTAATAATCAGATTTACGAAAAAATTTATAGTAAATTGTTAACTGAAGATTTTGAAATAAATAATAATATTAATTTTACTAATAGTATTAGAGAATTTGATAATGAATATTTAAGGAATCTAGATTTTAGCAAATTTGATATTAAATTGAATTCTAAAAGAAGAGGTTCTGATTCAAAGTCAATTAATGAAGTATATTTAAAATATTCTGGAAATGACATTTTTAACTTTAAAGTACTTTCTTCAGATGATGAAATTGCTTTATATTCAGATGAGATATATGAAAAATATGTATCAGCTAATTATGATGATGTTAATAAAATATTTAATACTAATTTTAATTTTAATATTTTAAAAAATAAAAATAAAATAGATTTATCAAAATCAGATATACAAAATTACTTAGTTGAATATAAAAACGCTATTACAGATGAATTAACAGAAGAAATGTTTTCAATTGATGAAAACTATGTAATAAAAAATAATAATGAAGAAGTCGAAGTTACCTCATACAATTTAAAGCTAGAACAAGCCGATTTAAATTATATTTTGATCAAATTGTTAGAAAAATTGAAAAGTGATGATAAACTAATTAATAGCATTATTACAGGAAAAGATGATGCAACAGTGTTTACTATTGATTCAAACACACCAATTATTAAAGATATTAAAATTGGTGGACAAGATATAGGTAATCAAGCTGAAACAAATATCGAAGATAATGATAAGATAAATATAGATTTTAAAAATATTTTACTTGGAAATAAAATAGATATTTCGTATAATAATTTTATATTAGAAATAAATAAATTAATAGAAAAATTAAAAATCTATGATGGAAATGGTTTAGAGTGCAAAATATATTCAAGCATTCAAAGAGTGGAAAAGATTAGTATATTATTACCTAGCAATAATACACTCGAAATAGAATTCCCTCATACAGATTCTGATAAAAAAACTAGTATAAGAATTACTTATGTAGAAGATGAAGTTAAAGATGGATTTACGTTAAGTATTGATAAAAATGAAGAGAGTGCTAAAACAGAAATCTTTGCTAATTATAGTTTCATCGAGGCAGGAGTAATAAATAGAAGAATTAATTTTGAAATTGATACAGAAGGAACCGTTAACTCTCAAAATTACTATAATGATATTGTTGTTTCGTATTTAACAAATGATGGTGAATTAAAATGTATTATAGATAACGAAATAAGGTTTTCAGTAGTGTCAGAAATTGAAGAATTGAATCCAGATAATTGTTTGTTTTTAAACAATTTAGGTGCGGAGGAATATTCTGCAGTTGTACAAAACCTATACAATAAATTTTTATCTACTTATAATGAAAAAAGGGAAAATTTAAATTTTATAGATTACAACACTTATGGTGAAAGTTCGAATGTTATTGAGGTTTCAATAGATGAAGCAAGAAATGCTTTATATCAAACAGTATCTGGTCTAATGACACAAGCTCAACTAGAAGGTAGAACACTGACAATACAAGATTTAAACAATTTAAATATTGAAGGACATGATGTATTTGTTAATATTGGAGAAGAAAGTGCAATTATAGTAGTTGATATTTACATGTTTAGTATTAGCAAAGACTTTTATTTAACAGATATACAATAATGTATTCAGAAGAGGAGAGAAATATGGAAAAGAAAGAAAGAAAATTAAAACTTACTAGAAGACGTATAATTGTATTAATCATTGTAGCTATATTGTTATTCTTAATTATTTTTGGAATTTCTAAACTAATTTCTGCGATATTTTCAAAAGAGAAGGCTTATGGAAATCTTTCTAATCAAGGTTTAGCTACATCAGATGGAAGTACTGTATTTTACAATAAATATGATGAAGGAATTGTAAAAGTAAAGGGTGGAAAAGAATATCAAATTACTGATGAAACAGCATATTCTATAACATTATATAATGGAAAGTTATACTATATTACTATTTCAAAAGTTAATACAATTGATTTAATGTGTGTTAATACAAATGGAGATGATTACAAAAAAATAAAAACATTAAATACAAGAATAGATAAATTTTATATAAAAGATGGGTATGTATATTATGCAATTAACAAAGATGGTTCAACAGGAATTGCTAAACTATCTTTAGAAAATGGTGAAGAAGTTGTTATTACAGTTGCAGATATAAGAGATTTTGTATTAGATAAAGAAAAGATTTATTTTACAGATAATGTTGGATTTTTATATTCTGTTGGAATAAATGGAATGGATAAAAAAGAAATATCAACTGATTATAATATAGAAAAGATTCAATTGATGAAAAAATGGATTTATTATTATGACTCAGAAGAAAATGCATTATGTAGGATAAAAACAGATGGTTCTTCAAGAACAGTAGTTACTTCTTTTGTAAGTAATGGAATGTTTAATGTGACGAGTAAATATATTTATTATTTAGATATTATTAATGGTAAAATTTGTAGATGTGATTTAAAAGGAAAGAAATCAAGTGAAATTGTTTCAACAGAAATTACTACAACAAGTATTAATATTGTTGATGGAACAATGTATTATTTAGATAAAAGACAAGATGAAACACAGATGTATCAAATGTACAGAGTTAAAACAAATGGGAAAGCTGCAAAAGAAATAGTATATGAATAATTTGGAGGGTGCCTATGAAACTTGGAACTGTTGTGTATGAAAACAAAATTTATAATTTGGATTATATGACAGCGGAGGAAATGATGCAACTTCTAAAAAGAATTGAAGAAGACAAAAAAGGAAATTTTACTGAAGCAAAGAACACTATAAGCAAGTAAGGGGGCTATACTGTGGAAGATTTATCTGAACAAGAAGTTTGTATTGCTCTAAAAAGATTGTATGATGAAACTGAAAGCAATGTGAAAACAGAAGCAAAAATTCGAAGAGCATATGTAAATAAAGTTTCTGAAGAAGTAATAAGTGAAAAAGTGGATAATCAACTAAACTCTATTAAAGCTGAAATATATCGTTTAAATCCTAATTTTAGAGAGGGTTCTAAAAATTATGATAAAACTAAAGAAATTGTTACAGAAACAATTACCAGTTATGAAAAAGCTTTAATAGATTTGGGGAGTTTTTATGATGGAAAAATTGAACAACTTATATTAAAAAAAGTTGAATTAGAAGCTGGTTTAATAGGTTCAATTTTAAATGATGAGTATTTATATAATATGATGGTAGAAACTGAAAATACTCAAAAAGATGATAAAGTAAGAAAAACATTAAAAGAAAATTTTAATAATGTATTAAAAAAATTCTTAAAGAAAAAAGAAGAGAGTAATATTGCAGATCCTAAAATGATTACAAAATTAATTGATAGTAATGATGTCGCTGGAGAGATAAAAGAGTCAGTTATAGACATGCTAGAAAGGTTTTCTAATGAAAAAACTCAAAATAAAGAAATTATGATGGGATTTGAAAAAGAAATAGCAATGGTAAATGCTGAAATTGATAGAGTAAATGAAAGAAAGAAAAAAAGTATTTATGACGCTATGGAAGTTGGAGATAAGTCTTTAACAACAAGTATAAAAAGGCCAAGATTATTTGCAAGAATTACAAGATTTTTTAGTTCTAGATTTAATACAGCAAAAGTTGTAGAAAATACAATAATAGATCCTTTAAGATTGAGAATAGAGAGCTTTAAAAATAATGAATTATCAAATATACAAGGATAATCTAGAAAGGAAACTTTTATGAGTTTTGAAGATCAAATAAACGAACATTTTGTAAAAGGTGCAGGTCCTTATTCTATTGCAATAAATTCTATTGCTAAAATTGCTTCAAGAGCAAAAGAAAATGAAAAAGCAAAAGCAATTACTAAAAAACAAGAATCACTAAGCAAAGAAGATGATGATGCACTAGTTTTATAAAAAATGTTGCAATTTAAAAATAAATATGTTATATTATTTACATAATATTTATGCCGTTTGAAGAAAGCAAAGTAGATAGTTTGTAAAAGTATTTTAGAGAAAACAAATGCTACGCTGAAAGTTTGTTTATACTTAAATTATTGAAATTTCACTTTCAAGGTTTTATGGTGAAATATCAGTAGCCATAAACGTTTGTCACGTTATAACATTAATGAGGTTAACTATTTTGTTAATAAATTTAGGTGGTAACACGGAGAAATTCGTCCTATGTACTTAGTACATAGGACTTTTTGTTGTTTTGTGTCCCCAAAAATTAAGGAGGGAAATATGAAAGAAAAGTTAGAAGAAATCGCTTCAAAAGCTAAAGAAGAAATGGAAAAAATTCAAAACTTGCAAGAATTGCAAGATCTAAAAATTAAGCTTTTAGGAAAGAAAAGCGAACTTTCAAATATGCTTAAAGGATTAGGAGAACTATCAGCTGAGGAGAGACCTAAAGTTGGTAATATGGTAAATCAAGTAAGAAAAGAAATTGAAGAGAGTATGGCTAAAGCAGAAGAAAAAATGAAAGCGGCTAGCTTAAATCAAAAATTAGAAAAAGAAAAAATTGATATTACTATGCCAAGTACAAAGATAAAAAGAGGTAGTAAACATCCAATTAATAGAGTAATAGAAGATATACAAGATTTGTTTGTTTCTATGGGATATGATGTTGTAGACGGACCAGAACTTGAAACTGATGAGTTTTGTTTTGAAAGACTAAATCTTCCAGCTGGACATCCTGCAAGAGATATGCAAGATAGTTTTTACATTACAAATGAGTATTTACTAAGAACACAAACTTCTGCAGTTCAAGCAAGAACAATGCTTGCAAACACAGAAAAATCTCCAATCAGAATGGTTTGCACAGGAAAAACATATAGAAGAGAAGATGATGCAACACATTCTCATCAATTTAATCAAGTTGAAGGTTTAGTAATTGATAAGAAAGAATTAAATGTATCTTTGGCAGATTTAAAAGGTACATTAGAAGTATTTGTTAAAAAGATGATTGGTGCAAATTCTGAACTAAGATTTAGACCAAGCTATTTCCCATTTACAGAGCCATCTTATGAAGTTGATGTTACATGTTTTAAGTGTGGTGGAAAAGGATGTCCACTTTGTAAGAAAACTGGATGGATAGAAGTTTTAGGTGCTGGTATGGTTCATCCAAACGTTTTAGAAATGAATGGATACGATCCAAATGAATATGCTGGATTTGCATTTGGTACAGGAATAGATCGTTTGGCAATGTTTAGATATGGAATTACTGATATGAGATATCTATATACAAATGATGTTAAATTCTTAAGTCAATTTGATAGAAAAGATGAAGAATAGGAGGAACTGAAGAATGATATTAAGTAGAAACTTTTTAAAAGATTATGTAGATGTAGACGTAGATTTAAAAACTTTAGCTGAAGATATGACTAGAGTAGGAAATGAATATGATAGCGCAGAAAAATTAGTTCCTGCAACGCATCTTATTATTGGAAAAGTGTTAGAATGTGTGGAACATCCGGATTCAGATCATTTACATTGCTGTAAGGTAGATATTGGAAATGAAGTGTTAAATATAGTATGTGGTGCTCCAAATGTTAAAGCTGGAATAAAAGTTATTGTTGCACAAAATGGTGCTGAACTTCCAGGAGATATTAAAATCAAAAAAGGAAATATTAGAGGTCAAGAATCTAATGGAATGATTTGTGCTTTATATGAGATTGGAATTGATAAGAAGTTTTTATCAGAAGAAGATAAAAATGGAATTCATATTTTACCAGATGATGCACCTGTTGGTAAAGATCCAATCGAATATATGAAATTAGATGATGAGGTTATTGATTTCGAATTAACAGCTAACAGAGGTGACTTACTAAGCATGCTAGGAATGGCTTATGAGGTAGGCGCAATCTATGATAAGAAAGTAAAACCTGTGGATTTATCTCATAATGAATCTGGCGAAGATTTAAATAAATCTTTTAAAATATTAGTAAATACAGAAAATTGTAAATTATTTTTAGCAAGAAAGGCTTTAAATGTTACTATTAAAGAGAGCCCAGATTTCATAAAAAATAGATTAATCGCATGTGGAATTAGACCAATAAATAATGTTGTAGATATTAGTAATTATGTCATGATTGAACTTGGCCAACCACTTCATTTTTATGATGCTGATAGACTAGAAGATGTAATAGAAGTTAGAATGGCAAAAAAAGGTGAAAAACTAACTACTCTTGATGAAATAGAAAGAGAGTTGGAAGATACAGATATTGTTATTTCTGATGGAAAAAGAGCTATAGGTCTTGCAGGTGTAATGGGTGGAATGGATACTGAAATTGAACCTATTACAAAAAATGTATTAATAGAAGCAGCTATATTTGACTCTGTAAAGGTAAGAAAAACATCAAAGAAGATTGTAAGAAGTGAAGCAAGCAATCGTTTTGAAAAAGGATTAGACCCAAATAGAACATATATGGCAATGGAAAGAGCTGTTAAACTTTTAGAGGAATATGCTAATGCTACTATTGTTACAGGAACAGTTATTTATGATAATGCAGATAAAAAACCAAAAAAGATTGATATTACAATAAAAGATATTAATGACAGATTAGGCACTAATATTAAATCAGAAGATG
The DNA here is from genome assembly GCA_016290095.1 of Clostridia bacterium. Lineage (GTDB taxonomy): Bacteria > Bacillota > Clostridia > TANB77 > CAG-508 > Scatovivens. Next base: position 42,310 of record JAEESU010000019.1, on the reverse strand, counting down.
CAATAGATGTTTTCAGAAAATTAGATTTTGAAACAAAAACAAATGGAGATATAATTACAGTTACAGCTCCTACTAGAAGAATGGATTTAAGCATAAAAGAAGATTTAGTAGAAGAAGTCGGAAGAATATATGGAGTAGATAATATTGAAGGAAAGCTACCTGTTGTTCCAATGAAAATTGGATCTGTAAATAAAACAGAAAGATCAATCAGGGATAAAATGGTTTCACTTGGACTTAATGAAACATTATCATATGTTTTGGTTAATGATAAAGAATCACATAAATATACAAATGATTCATTTGAAGAACTAAAATTATTAGATCCAATGACAGAAGAAAGAAATACATTAAGATATAGCATGATTCCATCAATGGTTAAAATATATGAATATAATAAAGCGCATTATAATAAAGATGTTTCTATTTTTGAAATAGGAAAAGGATTCTATAAAAAAGATAATGTTTATGGTGAAGATACAAAATTATGTACTTTAATGACTGGTGAATATTATCTTGGAATTAATAGTAAAAAGAATGTTGATTTCTTTATTATAAAAGGAATTGCAGAAGAAGTATTAGATTATTTAGGATATAGCGGAAGATATAGCTTTGTTTTACCAAAAGAAAACATAAAAGAATTCCATCCAGGTCAAGTTGCTGAGATAAATGTAAATGGAGAAATTGTAGGAGTAATAGGAAGACTTCATCCAGAAGTTACAAAAGATCAAGTATTTGTAATGGAAATAAATTTAACTAAGTTATTAGCAAAGAAAGTTAGCAAAATGAAATTTAAAGATATTTCTATTTATCCTACAATAAACAAAGACATAGCTATAGTACTAGATAAGAATATAACAGCAGATGAAATATCTAAAGTAATTAAAAAATCAGGTGGAAATTTACTTGTTAAACATGAAATGTTTGATTTATACGAAAATCCAATTATGATAGGTAAGAAAAGTGTTGCTTATTCACTAACATTTGGATCAAACAGTAAAACATTAACTGATGAAGAAGTAAATCCAGTAGTAGATAAGATAATAGAAACATTAGTAAAAACATTTAGTGCAGAATTAAGAAAATAATTAAGTTTTTTATTTTAAAAAATATATATTATATTTTGAAATGAAGTTTATTATCGAAAAAAAGTGAAATTAGAAATAGTTAAAAAGAAGATGAGGAATGTTTAGTTTTACTAAAGAGGCTCATCTTCTTTTTATAATATTTCTTTGAAATTTTTTGATTAATAAACAAAATGAAAAACTAATATATATTTTTGAAATAAAAATTTAATGAAATCTTAATCTTTTTCCAACGTTTTGACCTTGACCTAAATAATCTTAATAAGTATAATACGAATAGAGGTATTTTATTATGAGTTTTTTAAGCAAATATAAATTTATATTTTTAGCAATTACTGTAGTTATTGTAGGCACTGTAATTGGAATAGTTATTCATAACAATTCTAATAATACTGTTCAAACTCAAGCAACTGCTGGTGAAGTTAAAACATTAGCAACAGAAGCAAAAGTTGAAGAAGTAAAAGAACAAGTAGTAAAAGTTGCTGTAGATAATTCAGTAGATAGTGTTGAAGAAAAAGAAGAAAAAGTAGTTAAATATAAAGATAAAGAAATAACAATTCCCAAAAGGACTGTTGCTGCAGCAAAAGATTCAGAAGATGGTCAAAAACAAAAAAATGCTGGTGAAAATGCAACTGTTGCATCATTCGAAAATGATGGACAATATGTTGGAATAGATGTATCTTCTTGGCAAGGAAATATTAACTGGCCACAAGTTGCAGAGTCTGGAGTTCAATTTGCTATGATAAGAGTTGGATTTAGAGGATATGCAGAAGAAGGAAATATTAAAGAAGATGCTTATTTTAGACAAAATGTTAAAGGTGCAGTAAGTAACGGTATAAAAGTAGGAATTTATTTTTATTCTACTGCTAGAACAGAAGACGAAGCTTTACAAGAAGCAGCATGGGTGGTAGATAAAATAAAGTCTTATGCAATTACATATCCAGTAGCATATGACTTTGAAGAATTTGGAATGCATAGAACAGCTAATTTGTCAGGTGAGCAAGCCACAAATAATGCTATAGCATTTTTAAATTATGTAGGTTCACAAGGTTTTGGAACAATGATGTATGCTAACAAAAATGATATAACAAAAAGATTTCAAAAAAGTAGATTACCATATAAGTTTTGGCTAGCTCATTATACAACATCAACAGATTATACAGGAAGCTATCAGATGTGGCAAAGAACTTCAAAAGGTTCAGTACCAGGAATAAGTGGTTATGTAGATATGAATATTGCTTATTTTGGATATGGAAGTGTTGCAAAACCAAAACATACACATGATTTTGAAAATGGAACAGTTATTGGAAAAATAACAGAACCAACATGTGGAACTCCAGGATATAAAACAATGAGATGTAAAGAATGTTCAGAATCTTTAAAAATAGATATTCCTGCAACTAAACTTCACAAATATAGCGAATGGGAAGTAGATGAAGAAAAATCAACAGAAGGAAATATTGTTCTTGTCAGAGTATGTAGTGTTTGTAAAGATAAAGAAACTAAGTTAGCCACTGAAAGACCTATCTCTAATACAGCAAATGAAGTAAGTAACGAAGTTAATAATACCATAGACAATACAGTAAATAATACTAGTCAAGAAAATAATATTATAGAAAACACAGTAGTTACTTCACCAGAACCACATAATCATGAATGGGATGAGGGGGTAATAACTACAGAAGCTACATGTAAAGAAAAAGGAGTAAAGACATATACATGTAAAACATGTAGTGAAACAAAGACAGAAGATATTCCAAAATCAACACAACATCAATATAGAGAAGAAGATGGAATATGTAGTATATGTGGCGAGAAAAATCCAGATTTTAAAGAACCAGAAAAAGATGAAAATACAATAGTAACAGAATAAAACAAAGCTCTACTATTTAATAGTAGAGCTTTATTTTTTGTAATTTTTTACTTATTTATTATCAGTATTATTTTCATTTTTTTTGTTTTTCTTATTAAAATATATTACTGTTACAACTGCTGTTAATGCGATGATAACACCTGCTACAACACAAATTATAGCCATATCTTTTAAAGATTTATTTGTTACCTCGATTTCTTTAGGAGTATCTATATTTTCTGTTATTGTTGTATTTTCAGCTGTATTTGTAGAGCTTTGTTGAGGAGCAAATACAGTATTATCAACTTCTATACCAGTATCACTTACAAGATTATTATATTCATCATCATTAATATCTAAATTTGCATATAAAACATCTTCTGGAACATATATCCATCCACTTTTTTGATCATATGTTACATTTATCCAGCCTTCACCTCTAATATCATATTGTTCATATTGAACAACAAGTACTGTTCCACCTGGAATATTTTCTGCTAAAATTTTTGAATTTTCATCAGCATTTTCATAAAATACAAGTCCACCTTCAGGAGCTGAAATTACTCTGTGATAAACGTTTTGATATGTTATTGCTACATCGTAAGCACTTATATATCCTTCATATCCATTTCCAGTCAAATAAAACATACGATCCCAAGGATCTGTTTCTAAAAATGAATTTATAATTGTGTTCGCTGGAATTGTACCAGATGGCTTATCATTTTCTTTAATGTAGCTTCGATCTCCGATGTTTTTATAAATATTTGTTTCTTTAATAGTTTTAATTGATTTTATATTATTTGATATTTGTCCCAAAGCACCATCTAATTCACAAATATATCCGACAACACCTTGATAAGATATATAATACCATGGGGAAGTACCATATTCTGTGAAATAATATCCAGTAATAGTAGTTCCAAAAGGAATTGTTTTTCCAATTACTTCATAAGCATTTGCAGGTCCTTTGTGAATTTCTACACCAGTATCCTTAATTACTTTAAAAGTAAAAGGCTGATTATAATCTGGAGAATAATTTTTTAAAGAATCTTCATTTAAAATGGTAATATCTTGTAAATTTACTAGACCAAATATGATATTTCCATTACCATCTTGAATATTAAATCTACCAAACATTTTCCCATCTTGTTCTTCTTCATAATTAATAGTTATTTCAGTATCATAAGGTAGAGTTCCTTTTTCAGCAAGATATTGTTTATAATAAGTACCATCATCATATGATTCATAATCATAATAACTTGCTCCATCTGCATTTGTAACTGTAGCTGTATATGGTTGAACAGATGGTGCATCCATATCAGCAAATACGGTAGTGTGCATTAGTAACATGGCTAATACAATTAAAATAATAGAAATTGTTTTTTTCATTTTTTCCTCCTTGATAAAGTTGCTTTATAATTTATTACTTTTATTTTTTCCAAAATTATTATAACAATAATCGGAATTAAAATAAATAATAAGAATAAAATTCAAATCCATATTCAATATTTAATTTTAATTTATAGAATTTAGCTCCATCAGGATTTGAAACGATAACTCTAATTGGTAATTCTTCTGGATCAATTGAATCTGCAAAGACTATAGAAGTGATTGCTAGAATAAATAATATTGTAATATAGATAGTTTTTTCATTTATTTTCCTCTTTCAGACAGTGATATGCGGCAATTATTGAAAAAACAATGATTGTCAGCATTATAATCCAAAAGATAAAATACAATATTTCATTGCTATTAATAAAATAACTATTATAAATCCATTTCATCATTTTTTCCTTCTTTCTTTAAGATTGATAGTAAAATTAAACAACATAAAATTGACATTGTAATAATTAAACAAATATTTATAGTAAAGCTTGTAATTTTAACAAAGAATATTGGAATAGTACCTAAAAACAATCCTATAGTAGTAAATCCAAATGCAAGACCAGGTGATTTTTTAAGTACCGAAACAAGTATACCAAGTGTAATTGCCATTGTCATGCTAAACATCATAATTCCTATGATAGATACAATCATAATATTGTCTCCAAAACATAAAAATGGAATTGAAACAATAGTACTAATAAATGCAACTTTTCTTATTCCAATAGTATCAGATAGAATTCCGCCTAAAGCTTTGCCGATTCCCATAATACAGTAGAATAAGATAAGCTGAGGAATAGTTTTGTTCCATGATGTAGGAATACCATATCCTACATATCCTCTAACAATTACAACTAATGTTGCTAAAAGGATTACTAGAATAGGTTTTGAATTAATTGCATAATTAAAATTATCTGTATTAGAATTTTCAGTTTTATATGTCTCAGCAAGTAATATAAAAGGGAAAAGAGTAATACATAAAGCAATAATTGCCCAAAACGGAATAAAACTTGTAGCTAAAAGCCTTCCAGTTACAACTCCAAAAGAACCACCAGAAACAAATATAGCACTATGTGATAATTTCCCATTGGAAATTTTTAGAGTAGTTTCTGCACCATTTATATGCATGAAGGCATTACCAATACATAATAAAAATAATGAGATAAACAGATTAGTGCTTGTACAGAAATTTAATATATATGCAATAATCATTAAAATAGTACCATATAATGCCAGTACAATTTTTGGATGCTTATCATTTATATAACCAAAAATAGATTGTGGAACAAATGCAAGGCCATCATATATTAGTGGAACGATCCATACAAAATTAGAATTATGTGTAACTTTAGATAAGTAATAAAAACAAGCAATTTCTGTTACAAAATGTATGTAAAAATATAAATATCCACATGTAATATTTTTACTTTTTAATGTTTTTAAAAGTTTATTCATTTTTCCTCCTTTAAACTAAAACAATTATATATTAAACAAACAAAAAAAGATAGCAAAAGCTACCTTTTTTTAAAGAAATTTTTTAAGTCTATTTATACTATTTTCTTGAAATCTTATGAAACCATTTAATACATCACGAACACTTTGAGTTGCTTCTGGACTTTGATTTAAAAGTTTAAAACCTTTTATAACACCCATATCATAACCTTGAATTAATATTTCTGATAATTTTGAGTCAGACGTATCTTTCATAGTATTCATTTGAATTCCAGACCAACCCATGACTTTTGTTATGACTGGTGTATCATCAGGAATTTTACCGACCCTTTGAAATTCTTGATTTACTTTAGTGAGAGTAGTTTGATAACTATTATACTGAGTACTTAATTCATTCTTAAATTCTCCATTAGTGCACTTGTTAGATATTTCTTCAAGTGAAGACATTCCCATTGTAACACCTTTGTGAATTTCATTTAAAATTGTTAAATCATCCATATAAACCTCCAATTAATTATATTTATAGTGTTTACACAAAAGAGATTTTTATACTTTAATTTATGTTGAAATTTCTTTAAAAATATAATATTATAACATAGAAAAGGAGTGTCCCAGGAGTGCCAAAGTGGAACTATAGGGACGGGGAATATAGTGCCAAAGTGGAACTAAAAGGAACGTCCCTGTGGAACTCTTGAAAAATAAAAGGAGTATAAAAGCATGGAGTGGACTAAAGAACAAAAAGATGCAATATTCAAAAATAATTCGAATATATTAGTTGCAGCAGCTGCAGGTAGTGGAAAAACTGCAGTTTTAGTTGAGCGTATTATTCAAAAAATATTAAATGATGGTGTGGATATTGATAAACTTCTTGTTGTAACTTTTACAAATGCTGCTGCATCTGAGATGAGAGAAAGGGTGTTAGATGCTATCTACAAAAAGTTAGAAGAGGATCCGGATAATGAAAATTTACAAAAACAGATTGTATTACTTGGAAAGTCAAGCATTTGTACAATTCACTCTTTCTGTTTAGATGTTATAAAAAATAACTTTTTTGAGATTACAGAGTTACCTGCTAATTTTAGAATTGGTTCTGAAGAAGAAGTTGAACTTCTAAAACAAGAAGTATTAGAAACTTTATTTGAAGAATTATATGAAAATGAAGATGAGAAATTCACTAAATTAATAGAGACTTATACTGGTTATAAAGGTGATGAGCCATTAAAAGAAATTATTTTAAAAATATATAGATTTATGCAAAGCAATCCTTTTCCCAATGAGTGGCTTGAAGAAAAAGTTGATATGTTTAAATGTGATAATATCAAGGATTTTTCTGATAGTTTATGGGGTAAAGTTTTACTTGAAAATTTAAGAGAAGAATTAATTGATTCAATTAATAGTTTAAAAATAATAAAAAATAATTTAGAGAAATTTTACGAATTAGATAAATATAAAATAGTAATAGAAGATGATATTAATCAATTAAAACAACTTTACGATTGTTCTGAAAAAGATTGGGATACAGCATATAATTATTCTTTAGAATTGAAATTTAAAACTTGGCCAACAGATAAAAAAATTGTGATTGAAGCTAAAGAGGAAGCTAAAAATTCAAGAGATGTTATTAAGAAGAAAATTAAAAATGCAATTGATAATATTCTTACATATAATTCTGAAAGTGCTATAAGAGACATTAATGAAATGTATTGTGTTTTATATATTCTGAAAAATGTAATTTTCAGATTTGATAAGAATTTTAAACACAAAAAGATTGAAAAAAATATGATAGATTTTAATGATATTGAACATTTTGCATTAGAAATATTAGTTAATAAAAATGGAGATGAAATAATACCAACCGAAGTTGCAAAAAAATATCAAGAAAAATTTATAGAAATTGCAATAGACGAATATCAAGATAGCAATAGAGTTCAAGAATTAATATTGAATTCTGTTTCTAAAGGAAATAACATTTTTATGGTTGGGGATATTAAACAAAGTATTTATAAATTTAGACAAGCATGCCCTAAATTATTTTTAGAAAAATATGAAAAATATGAGCTTCAAAATGCTAATAAAGATGGACTTAAAATACAATTATTTAAAAATTTTAGAAGTAGAGAAAATATATTAGAAATAACTAATGAAGTTTTTAAAAGTATTATGAGTAAAAACTTAGGAGATATTGATTATACTGAAGAAGAATACTTAAATTTAGGAGCAAGTTTCGAAGAACATGAAAACACTTTAGATAATGCTGAATTGGATATTATTGATCTAAAAGATGATCAAGAGGAAGATATATGGAAAAAATATGATAGTCAATATGAAGAAGATGAGATTTCAGATGAAGAGGTTGAACTAATAGAAAAAGATGAAATAGAAGCAAGATTTGTTTCAAAAAGAATTTTAGAATTAATAAAGTCTAAAGTTCAAGTAAGAGACAAAAAAAATGGTTATAGAGATATTCAATTTAAAGATATTGTAATTTTACTTCGTTCAACAGAGAAACTAGCGCCTATTTATGAGAAAGAATTACTAAAACAAAATATTCCAGTATTTTCGGATAGTTCGAATGAATACTTGGACACAATGGAGATCCAAACGATTTTGAATGTACTAAAAGTATTAGACAATCCAATTGATGATATTTCGCTTGTAGCAGTTTTGAGATCAGTAATTGGCGGATTTACAGATAATGAAATAGTTGAAATTAGATTATGTAATAGAGATGGAAGTTTTTATAATAGTGTTCAAACTGCAAAAGATATTTTAGAAGGTGAACTAAAAGAAAAATTAAATCAATTTTTAAATACAATATCAGCATGGAAAGAGCAAAGTGATTATTTATCTTTAGCAGAACTAATTTGGAAAATTTATACAGAAACAGGTTTTTATAATTATGTAGGTTTAATGCAAAATGGAAATATAAGACAAGCAAATTTAAAAATGCTTTTCGAAAGAGCAAAAGAATATGAAAAAACAAGTTTTAAAGGACTATTTAATTTTATTAGATTTGTTGAAAAATTAAAAATTGGAAATAGTGATATGTCATCAGCTAAAGTAATTGGAGAAAATGAAAATGTTGTTAGAATTATGAGTATCCACAAGAGCAAAGGATTAGAATTTCCAGTTGTGTTTTTATCTGCTTCAGCAAAACAGTTCAATTTAAGAGATTTAAATTCGGATATTTTACTACATGAAAAATATGGGTTGGGTCCACAATATATAAATTATGAAAAAATGATTGAATATTCCACATCAGCAAAAGATGCAATTAAAATTGTTTCTAAAAATGAAAGCATTTCGGAAGAGATGAGAATTTTATATGTTGCATTAACAAGAGCAAAAGAAAAATTAATTATTACTGGTATTTCAAGAGATTATCAAAAAGATCTAAATAGGAAAATTGATATTTTGAAAATTTATTATCAAAAAAACAAAGCAATTAATCCTATAGTCCTAAAAAAATATACTTCATATTTAGATTGGCTTGAGTTAGTATTTTTAAACTCAGAAAATAAAGATTTAATAAATATTAATATTGTTAAAAAAGCAGATTTAATTAACGATAATATTGAAGAAGATAACATTGCACATCAATTTGATTTTAAGGAAAACTCTAATTTTGATGAGATTGAAAAAAATCTAAAATGGAAATATCCAGATGAATTATTAACAAAACTTCCTATAAAAAGTACAGTAAGTAAAATAAAAGAAATGCAAAACTCCGATATAGATTATGATATGCTAATTAATAAAAATGTTGGAATTGCAGAAATTACTCCAAAATTTATGATTGAGGAAGAAAAGATAACAGGTAGCAGAAAAGGAACATTAGTACATTTATTTTTACAAAAAATTGATTTACGAAAAGAATATTCAATAGATGAATTAGAAAAACTAAAACAAGAACTAGTGCATAAGAATTTGATTTCTGAAGAAGAAAGTACGTATATTGATTTGCAAAAAATTAATAGATTTTTAAATTCTGAATTAGCAAAGAAAATAAAAAAATCTAAATTAATAGAACAAGAAAAAGCATTTTGTATTAAATTACCAGCAAAAGATGTATATGAAGAAGCTAAGGATGAAAACATTCTTGTGCAAGGAATTATAGATTTGTTTGCTGTTACAGAGGAGAATAGTATTATTTTAGTTGATTATAAAACTGATTTTGTAACACAAAATGAAGAAATAAAATTGATAGAAAGATATAAAAATCAATTAAAAATCTATAAAAAAGCATTAGAATTAGCTTTATCAAAAAATGTAGAAGAAGTTTATATTTATTCTTTATATATAGATAAAGCCATAAAAATAGCTATATAGAGGTTTACAAAAACACTTTTCTGGTGTATAATATAGTTGTCATAAAATGTTAGAAAAAGGGGAAAAATTATGGCAAGAATGAAAACACTTTTTACGTATTTTCTATGTATACTAGGATTTATTATATTGTCTTATGTATTAGAAAATGCGCTAATCGGTAATATGTATGTTAAAATGGCAGGAAACACACCTTCTAATGTAGATGGTTTACAAATTGAAGATGTTGATGCAAGAGCAACAAATGTTAATGGTTATATGACATTCAAAGTAACAAACAATTCCGATAATAATGAAGACAAATATATTAAAATTGATTTATATAATAAAAAGAAAAATTTAGTTGCAACAAAATATATTTTATTAGATGATATAGAAAAGGATTCATCTAAAGAATATAAAATAAAGATCAAAGGTCAACAAATTAGAAATTATGATATTTCTGTTGTAAGAGAACTTCCAGATGATTCAAATATCATAAATCTTTTTGGATGGAAATTTGACTCTAGTAATGTATTTGGTTTTGACTTATCAAAAGCAACTATGTTTGGAAAAAAACTAACAGATATATTTAGTGGAAATGATGTAGCAACAAGAGAAAGTATAAAAGGTGGCGTGAGCGGATTATGGAATTGGATAATTTCGTTTACAAGTTCACTTCCTAAATGGGCATATATAGTTGGTGCAGGAATTGTATTATGGTATATGCCGGCAAGATTTTTATTTGGATTCTTTCCATTTTAGAATTGACGTAAATTTGATTTTTTAAGAGCAGATAAAATTAAAATTATCTGCTTTTTTTATTGCATAAAAAAACTAAATAATATATAATTTAATAGAATATTTATAGCTAAAAATGGCTTTAAAAATGGAGGATTTAAAAATGGCAAATAATAGAAAATCAAGTGATTACATTGAATTTTATATTGGAATCTTGTTAATAATATCAGGACTATTCTTTTTGTTAAGTAAAACAGTAGTACATTCAGGATTTTATGGATTTAATGTAGGTGGATTAAATCTATCAACAGGATTAGTAGTTATTCCATTAATGTTTGGAATAGTATGGCTTGTCAATAATCCAAAATCATTTTGGGCAAGATTAATTACAATAGCAGGTTCAATTTTTATTGTTGGTTCAATTATTATGAACATTAGAATTTCTTTTACAACAAGTTCATTTTTTGATTATTTGATAATGATGCTATTAATAGCTGGAGGAATAGGACTATTAATAAAGGCAAATTTAATGGCTAGAAAAGATTAATTATACATAAAGGAGAAACTTGTATTATGTTAGATAACTCAGAAATAAAAAAATTTGAAGAAAAATCAAAATCAATTAGAAAAAACATAGTTGAAATGGTATACAATGCTAAATCAGGACATCCAGGAGGATCACTTTCAATTACTGATGTATTAACAGTATTGTATTTTAAGGAAATGAATATAGATGTTAATAATCCTAAAGATGCTAATAGGGACAGACTTATATTATCAAAAGGTCACTGTTCACCAGCATTATATTCTGTATTAGCAGAAAGAGGATTTATTCCAAAAGAAGATTTAAATTCTTTCAGAAAAATAGATAGTTATTTGCAAGGACATCCTGATATGAAAAAAGTAGCAGGTGTTGATATGACATCAGGATCTTTAGGACAAGGATTGTCAGTTGCAAATGGTATGGCTTTAGCTGGAAAATTAGATAATAGAAATTATAGAGTATATTGTATTTTAGGTGATGGAGAAATTGAAGAAGGCCAAGTTTGGGAAGCAGCTATGTCATGTAGTCATTATAAACTCGATAATGTTTGTGTAATTATTGATAATAACAATTTACAAATAGATGGCTCAATAGAAGAAGTTATGAATTCAAAACCTATTGATAAAAAATTCGAGAGTTTTGGATTTAATGTTATTTTAATAGATGGACATGATTATAATGCAATTTATGATGCTTTTGAAGATGCTAAAAAATGCAAAGGAAAACCTACAGCAATTATTGCAAAGACTATTAAAGGAAAAGGAATAGCTTTAATGGAAAATCAAGTAGGATGGCATGGAAAAGCTCCAAATGATGAAGAATATAAACAAATTATGAAAGATTTAGCATAAATAGAGAAGAGGTATATTATGGATTTTGATAATAAAAAAGCAACTAGACAAAGTTATGGAGAAGCTCTATTAGAGCTTGGAAGAGAAAATGAAAGTGTTGTTGTTTTAGATGCGGATTTAGCTGCAGCTACTAAAACTGGAATTTTTAAAAAGGAATTTCCAGAAAGATTTTTCGATATGGGAATTGCTGAATCAGATATGTTAGCAACAGCAGCGGGTTTTGCAACATGCGGAAAGATTCCTTTTGCAAGTACATTTGCAGTATTTGCAACAGGTAGAGCATATGATCAAATTAGAAATAGTATTTGTTATCCAAATTTAAATGTAAAAATTTGTGCTACACATTGTGGTATAACAGTTGGAGAAGATGGAGCAACGCACCAAATGCTTGAAGATATAAACCTTATGAGAGGCTTGCCCAATATGATTGTTTTATCTCCATCAGATGATATAGAAGCAAAGTGGGCTGTTAAGGAAGCAGCAAAAATAAATGGACCAGTATATATAAGATTTGGTAGAGCTGCTACACCAGTTCTTTATGATGAGAATACTAGATTTGAATTAGGAAAAGCAGTTCAAATAGGAGATGGAAGAGATGCAACAGTTTTTGCAACAGGAATAATGGTTGCAGAGGCATTAAAAGCAAAAGAAGAATTAATAAAAGAAGGAATTGATATAAGAGTAATAGATTTTCATACTATTAAACCTATAGATAGAGAAATAGTAGTGAAATCAGCAAAAGAAACTAATAAGCTTATTTCTGTAGAAGAGCACAGCATAATTGGTGGATTAGGTTCTGCAATAGCAGAAGTATTAGTTGAAGAATATCCAGCCAAATTAGTTAGAATGGGTATGAAGGATTGTTTTGGAAAATCAGGAAATGCTACAGAGCTATTAAAATATTATGGGCTAACTTCAAAAGAAATTATTGAGGAAATTAAAAAATAAATTTTTTAAAAGGGTTTGAGAATGAACGACGGAAATGATGAATCATTAGTACCGGAAACTTCAAGTGATTCTGGACAAGGAAGACAATTAGCAAATAAAGCTGCGGATAAAGCACTTGAAAAAGGTAAGAAGTTAATAAAAAAAGCTGGTAAAAAAGGTGCTGCTAAAGGTAAATTAGCAGTAGCTGCAGGACCGGTTATATTTTGGGCGGTTGTAATTATTGTAATAATAATTGTTTTAATAGGAATTATTATGTTTTTTGCAACAATGCCTGGAATGGTTATGGAAAAATTAAAACAAATTTTTAAAGAGCTTGGAAACTATCTTGCGGCTTTTTTTGGCGCTGATACCACAAAACAAATCGAACCTGAGCAGATAAATGAGACATTAGACTATTTGGAAGATATGGGATATGATTTAAAGGGGTATGGATTTTTAACAGATTATTATAAAAGTAAAGATGATGATAGGGCTAAAAAAACATTATCTGAAGATGAATTAAAAGCAGCAAAACTTGATAAAAAAACGGGAGTAATAAGAGATGGTAAAAATAAAATTATACTTGCAGAATCAGATTTTATATTTACATATATTACTTCTGATAACTATGTTTATACATTAAAAAATAGTAATATTGCTACTCAGAATGGGGCAAAATCATGGTTAGACAGATTGTTTGCTGGAATTACTGCATTATTCACTAAATTATTTTCGCCACTATTAGATATTATAGGTGCTACAGAAGGAGTTGTAGATACTTGGGGTAGAGGTCTGATTGTTGCGTGGTATGAAAAAGATAATACTTTTGGATTAAAGGGTGATATAGTAAATACAGAAAACTGGGCTAATCATGATACTGTTAAAATAGACATGGAAAAGAAAATACTAGTTTTAGCAAAAAATGGATGGCGTTCTAATAATAATCCTATGTCTTATTCATTGGATGGTTGGACCGGAAGATATGGAATGCCATTAGAATTTTTGCTTTCAGTACATGTTGCAACAATGATGCCAGATTTAGCTTATGATATGGCTACTAGATTTAATACCAATATTAATATGTATATGCATAAAGTTTCAGGAAATGTAAAAGCTATTTATACATTTGAAGGAAAAGATTATGATATATCAGATTATAATGATGATGGACATGTAGAAAACATGGTAACTTGGTGCGTTTCTCATGGATTAATTAGTGAGAATGAGCCTTGTATTGTTAAATATGATGCTGATGTGTATATTTATGAATGGGCTGATACATGGGGAAATTATCCTTCACCAATCAATGCTGATTTTATTCAACAAAAGCATTGGTATAATAATATGTATAGAAGCTTGTCAGATAAAAAAAATAAGAAACCTATGACTAAGGATGAACTAGATGCATTAGACCCTAATACAATTTTTATGAGACGAAAAAATGAGGGTAATGATTATTTTATTGTAGATAAAATTGCAACAACAGGAAATAATCTTGTTTATGCCTATAGTTTTCAAATAGATCATCTACATGGTGACACAGTACAAAATACTGCAAGATCAATTTTTAATGCTAAAAATGATGTACCTAATTCAAATTATGAGACATATATACCATATATAGCAGACATTAGAAATCATTGGTATAGGGACGTGTACTTCATAATAAATACTAATAGTGAAGACTATAATCCATTTCTTACAAATTTTGTTAAAACAGATTATGATTATGAATCTGTTTATAAAGAAAGATGGACACTATATGAATCATATACAGCAGAAGATGTAGAAGAATTAAAGAAAATGGGAATAATTGATGCAGATAAGTATTATGGTGAATTGAAACTATATGTAATTGGTAAAGAAGGAAGTTATTTACTAAAATCAGATTCAAGTTCAGTTTTTTGGGACAAATTAACTACTAGTCCAGAAGTTGTACTTTATGAAGACAATCCTAGAGTTATAAAAGATCCAACAGGCCAACCGTTTTTAATATATTTGGGAAGTAAAACTGATGCAGATAATGAGGGAATAACTGTTTCTAAAAAAGCGGTTACATTTAACTTAAAGAATGATGAAGTACAGTTTAAAGATTTGGGATGGGATACTTTAGAAAATCAAAGTAGTATTTGGAGTGCATATAAATTAAGCACAAAAGGTGGATATGTTTCATTAGGTAAACATGATGCATATACAAAAGAACAATTAGAAGGAGGAGATAATTCAGCTTATAAATCAAGAATATCTTGTGATGTAACAATATATGATTTTGATATTAAACAAGAGGGAGAAGGTCTAAGAACCGAGACAAATCCTGCTATCAAAAAAATGTTCTTAAAAAACACATATTTTAGGTATGATGGAAATACGAAGACAGCAGAAATTGTCACCGCTTTAAGAAAGAAAATACTAAATGATTTAAATTCAAAATATAATTTAGGAACTGATGGAGATGGCCAAAAGAAACATGGCGTAAAATATGGTCCGCTAAATGAATACTATTTATATTACCCAAGTAGTGGTAGTAATCCTGTTACAACAGATGTTACAGATTATAAATATAAAGCTTCAGAACTAGGATTTAAAGTTGGAAAAGGTGAAAAAGATACAGTATATAATGTAAAGGATTATTCTGGACAAGTAAGCTTAACACAAGATTCTTTAAATGCTTTTACAATGCTAGAAAATACTCATACTCTTGATTCAGATTATATTTATAGAGATTTTAAAGAACTAATTGTGGAGTTAGGATATTTTACAAAAGAAGAACTTACAGATGAGATGCCACAACTACTACAATGGCCGATACCAGATGTTGCATCTGTGGAATATCCTGTTCGTTCATTGGATAAGAGAGAAAATGAATATGGAACAATGGCGCATTCTACAGGAGATATTATTGCTAATGAGAAAGTACAATTAACGTCGTTTGTAAATGAAGACATAAAAAGCGAGTATAAATCAAGCTTTGATCCTACTTCTTTATATGAAATGTATAGTTATGGAACCTTATTAACTGATGGAATTACGCCAGAAGTATTTTTAGAAAAAGCAGAAAGTATTTGGAACGAAATGATTGAGAAAAATTACAAAATATTTACTCATAAATCAAATACTAGATTAGCGGATTCTTTTCCTGAATCGAAAACTCGTTATTATGAAAAAGTAGATGGAAAGACATTAGAATATGGTAGAGAATATGTAACAAGACCAACTTTTGTATCGTGGGTATTAGTTGATTTAGAAACTCGATTTGAAAATTTCTGTAAGAAAAAAATTATGGTTGAAAGAATAAATGAAAGAACTGGAAAGCCAGAAGAACACGAAGAAGAAGTAGTGGATTTACATGATGCAGCTGCAGTTGCTAGGGCATGCGTAGAGAAATATGGCGCAAAAATAATTACAGATTACGAATTACTTCAGCCAGGAGACATTATTGCATATATAGATAATGGTGCAAATGATGTAACAGCTGTGGATATTATAGGAAAAAAAGAAGGAGATAAGTTTTTACTTTATGATATAGAACATATTGAGGAATTTCCAAAAGAGGAACCAAATTATTTTGATGAAACAATTTTTAATGATATTACAAAATACAAAAAGTGTTTTGGTATAAGACTTTTTGGAAAAGATAAATATATGGGATATGAAGGAAATGAAATGGTTGTATCTCCAGTTACAGGAATTCTTCTTGAATATGGAACATATGATGGAACACAAAAAGACTCAATAACAGGTGAAGAATATAGAGTAAATGTTGACTTGAAATATGGACCATTAATAAATACACAAAAAAATGCTGAAAATGCGAGTCCTGATGATTCTAATGATTCAGATGATAATAGCGAGGTGGAAAAAACTAAAATTGTTTCAGATAGAGTGGGCTATGCAAAGATTCTTGTTTTAAATGCCGAATATTATAGATATTTAGAAAGTAATAGTGATAACAGATGGAAATTAAATGAAAAGTCATTAATAACCCCTAATAATAAATTTATTGAAGAGTTAGTTGATGATAAAGTAAGTGCAAGCAAATTAGATGCGTACAGAAAAAATATGGCTAATGATGATTTTACAGCTTTTAATAAATTGAGAAGCAATGATGATTCTGTTAAATGGAATGATTTGGATCAAACTATTTATGGATACAAAGAGTTTGCTGAGAGTTATGAATTAGCTGGAATAGCAGGATATATAATATATATTGATGGATTTGTATGTGAAGAACCAGATATTGCATTTTCAGATACAGTTAATAAAATTCCATATAATGGTTCTCCAAGTAGTGATGCAAAAATTACTATTGATACTTATAAAAAAGTTACACCAAGTAATTACTTGAAACAAAAAGACTATGGAAAAGATGGAGAAGGTTTGTTTCTAGACGGAAGTATTCAATTAAAAACTAAATATATTCCTGATAGAAATTACAATACTGCAAGTTTGACAGCCTCAAATAAATTAAAAGCAGAAGCAATGGTAAAGGCGAAAGCGTCTAGAAGCATGTATATAGAAGGTGTAAAAAAACTTGACGGTACTACAGAAGATATTATTTTCATAAAAGAAGGAACTATTTTAGGAAGAACAATGACAGATAAAGAACTCCTAGAAAGTGAAGCACAAAGAAGTAATAAAACAGGTTCATATAATGATAATAGGGAACACCTTGAAGGCGAAAAAGTAGTTGGCGAGAATAAAATAATTGGTAATTATTTAAGAGTTATAATGAGAGATTTAGATGGAACACCAGTAGAAGATGTAGAAAATTATATGAAAATAGGATTAGAAAGTTCATTTGATTGGATAGGATTATATTTTTGGAGTCCATTTGAAAGTGGAGGAATAGATGAGGACTATTCTGGACCAGAAAACATCTCGAGTTGCTCACCGGGTGAAGTTGCTGTAGGAATATTTCAAGAAACGGATACGGTATATCCATATCACAATTATAGATCTGGTAGTGCAATATCTAAGTTCTTCAGGAAATGTTCATTAATGGACCCAACACTGATTGTCCCACTGTCAGAATTTTTCGAGTATGATGGAACACAATATTGGGATATGGTAGATGAAAATTATGGATCTCATTATGGACAATATTATAACAATGGTAAGGGAGTAACAAAATATAAAAAAGGCTCAGCGAGTGGAACTGCAGGAATTCTAACTATCGAAGCTCAAACAGTAGATGACACGATTTCTATAGGTGCTTTTGAAGCATTAACTATAGATAAAATGAAGGAGACTTGTAAGCACTTTGTACGTAAGGCGGATAGAGAAACTTATTATGACTTTGTACTTATTTATAAAAATGGAGATAACTATTCAGATGGTGTATATAGAGTAAAAGCTGATGGTACAAAAATAGGAAAAATGGTTTGTGAAAATGGGCAAAATAATAAATTGTGGTTTGATAGCGTGCTACGGAATAATACCGTTTTTCGATAACTATCCACAACGAGAAGTAATCCACAATAAATATCTTGGTAATACTAAAAAAGAAGTTGAGCAAGAATATAGAAAAACCGATCTACAATATTCTTTAACTGCTGTTTGTAGCACTAATAGAGAAAGATTTTCAAGAATCCAAATGGAAATAGGCAAAGAGCTATATCTAGATGATGTTATAAAAGGTGTTGGAGAAAAAGTTGTAGAAAAAGTAGGGGATGAAGATAAAAACAAGTATTGGTTAATGAAGCGTTCTCAATATGCTCAAGGAGCACTATTCCATGTTCTTGTCGCAGGTTCACAAGAATACGAAAAATTAATAAGAGAATTTTTGGAGAATCATACATTAAATGAATTAACAGATGAGGAATTAATTTTGATTGCAAGAGAATGTTGGGGACATTATACAACTAAAATTATGACAGAAGAAGAAAAGCAAAAGCATTATGGTAAAACAGATGAAGGAAGAGCGTATGCTGAGCCTGAGATTGCTTTAGCTGCTTTAGATGGAAGACTTACAGTTTTTGATGTGGAAGACTGGGTAAGACATGGTGGATATGGAACATATGGATATAGAATATTAAATGCTAATGGAGTATCATCAAGTAAATTAATACATACAGAAGTAGCATATTAATGGAAAAAAGTAGTGAATTCTATGGAATTTACTACTTTTTTGTTGAAAAAAATCATATAAAGTGCTAAAATATAAGTATATGGGGATAAAAAACTGTAATATAGTAAGATAAAAATTAATATTTTTATCTATGTAAAGGAGTTTCTATGTATAATAACAAAGAAGATAAGATACTTGAAACAGAAACAAGAAAGACAACTGAAACAACTGAAACAACTAAAACAATTGAAACAACTGAAAATAAATATAAAGTAATAGAATCAAATAATAAGAAAAAAACAGGGAAAGAAACCGCAGATAAAAAGAAAATTACTGAGGTTTTTGTTCCTGTTATTTTTTGGACTATTGTGAGCATTATAGTTGTAATAATATTAATAGGCATTATCATTTTTTTATCAACAATGCCTGGTATGGTTATGGATAAAATAAAATCTTTAAATATAAATATTGCGAATGCTACAGCTTTATTTTATGGTGCTGACTTAAATAAGAGAATGTCAAATGTGAAAATATTTGATATTTTAGATTATTTAGAGGATATGGGGTATGATTTAAAAGGCTTTGGCTTTTTAACTGATTATTATGATTTATCAAATAAAGATGATATAGAAGACATTAGAACTGCATTAGATTTGGATAAAGAAAAACCTTTTAAAGATGCACTTGCGTCAAGTTCGGAAGGCTATAAATATGATGAGAAAACTGGCGTTTTTAGAAATAAAGATAATAAGATTGCGCTTGCGAAATCTCATTTTATTTTTACATATATGGTATCAGATAATTATAAATATACTATTAAAGATGAAGACATTGTTACAGAGAAAAATTGGAACAGCTTTTGGTCATATATAAAACAAGCAGTAGATAATATTTGGTCAAAAGAATATCAGTTCAAGAATTATTTATTTGAGCCAATTTATACTTCACTAGGAAATCCTGAAACAATCCAAGATAAATGGGGAAAACGGATTAATAGCTTTATATTATGAGGGAAGTTCGTTAGGAAAAAGAGGTTCAGCATATAATAGAGGTGTATGGAACAGAGAAGTAGTTAAGATGGATGCAAATGCAAATGAAATGATTTTACTACATAACTCTATTATGCTTAGACAACAAAAAATAAGATTTAGTATGGATGGTTGGGTTGGAAGATATGGAATGCCAATAGAATTTTTAATTGCTACACATATTTCTACAATGATGCCAGATTTATCTTATCAATTAGTAACTGGTTTTAATACCAATATAAACATACACATGAAACTAGTAAATGGAGTTGTAAACTCTTATTATAAGAGTAGAACAACAGATAATTATATTCCTTATGGAGATGTTCGTTCATTGAATCCAAATAATGGATATGATTTAGCCAAATTAACAGAAATGGGTGTATATCCAGCAAGACATGAAAATGGATGTAAGTGCGTTTTAGAAGAAGATTTAAATGGGGTTAAATATTACTCAAATATAGATACATCATGTGCAATGGGGTTAACACAAATATTAAAAGATATGAAAAAAAGCTCAGCAAGTAAATATGAGACTTATGTACCATATATAGCTGATGTTACAAATCATTGGTTTAGAGACATATATTATGTAGTTGATTTAGAAAATGAAAATAGTAAAGAATTAGAGTTTGTAAATTATGATAGCGATTATGAATCAATATATAGAGATAGATGGACATTGTATGAAGCATTTTCAGATGCTGACGTAGCAAATGGTCTAAATCCAGATTTAAAAGGAAATCATAAGTTATTTTTATTAGATGATTTAGGAAATTATGTTAAAGAGGAAGATGTTGCAGTAGAATCTTTCTCTAACAATAATGTTGTTGTGGATCCAGAAGGTACCGGATATTACGTATATTACGGAACTGTTGGAGATGCTAAAAATGATGGGTTTACTGTAGCTAAAAAAGCAATAACAAGTAAAGTGCTAGAGTTACCTGAAGATTATGGAAAAGAAAATTCAGAAGATGGTGACAATAATGATAATACTCTAGACCCAGAAGAGGAAAAATTATTAGAAGAAGCAACAAAAACAGCAGATACTCTATTTGATTTAGGTTGGAATTATTATAAAAAATCTAAAATTTGGTCAGCATATCGTTCAACAGAAAAAATAGAAGATAATCAATTTTCATCAGCAACAGGAGTTGATTCTTCAAGAATATATGTAAAAAAAGCATCAACATATAATTACATTAAACAAACAGGAGAGGCACAAAGAACACAAACAAATCCCAAAATTAAAAAAATATTTTTAGAAAATACATATTTTAGATATGATGGAAATGCTAAGACAGCTGAAATTATTACAGCTTTAAGAAAAAAAATTAAAGAAGATCAATTAGGTGAAGATGGAATAGAATACGGTCCTTTAAATGCTTTGGAACTAAATGATGGAACAATTGATGTTACAGACTTACATTATAAAGCTTCAGAGTTGGGATTAGAAGTTAAAAATGAAAAAGATGACAAAGACTATTATATTAGTGATTTTAGTGGACAAGTTTCACTAAATCAAGATTCTTTAAATATATTTTCAATGTTAGAAAATACACATACATTAGATGCAGATTACGTTTATAGAGATTTTAAAGAATTAGTAGTTGAACTTGGATTGTTTTCAAAGGAAGAATTAACAGATGAAGTTCCAGAAATACTAGCATGGCCAATTCCAGATGTTGGTTCATTGGGATATCCTTATAGAAACATAGATAAGCAAGAAATGGAGTTTGGAACACTTATTCATTCTAAGAGAGATATTGATGTAGAAAAAAGAAAAGATGATGAACTAATTAAATATAGTCAAATAACATATTTGTATGATGGAGATGGAAAAGGCGGAATACAATATGATAAAGAAAGAAAAGATGAAGTAAAATTTAATTTCGATTTTACAACAGAAGAGCTTTTAGAAGCTACAGATAATATACATACAATTCTAGAAGAAGAAAAATGGACATATGCAAATGATGGATATATAACTTTTGAAAAAGCTAGAAAAGGCAATAAAACAGTAGATAGCTCTAGTTATATTTGTTGGGTATTACAAGAAGTTGGAATTATTACAAAAGGATGGTATGAAAATATTGATGGCATATTAAAGTGCTCTGAATTTAAAAATTTCATTTTAACAAGAGAAACTGCTGGAGAAATAGTGCCAGGAGATATTTTAGTAATGGATGCAGAACATTCTCCAACTGGAATTGCGCACATTCAAATCAATGGTAGAAACAATATTCAGTATTACTGTAGTAGTACAGAATCTGTACAAGAAAAGCCACACAGAGATAGAAGTTTTATAGATATTACTGAAGATGGATTTAATTATACATATGTAATAAGACTTTTAAGAAATAATTTAAGAGAATATGAAGGATATAATGGAAATGAAGCTGTGGTTTCTCCAGTAACTGGAATTTTACTTGAATATGGAACTTATGATGGAAAAGAAAAAAATGCAATTACAGGTGAAACATATAGAGAAAATATAGATTTTAAATATACGTCTAATGATGGTGAAGAACAAAAAGTGTCTGACAATGTGGGTTATGCTAAGATATTAGTTTTAGATGCTGAATATTATAAAGTATTAGAAACATCAACAGAAAATAGATGGAAAAAAGGCTTAGATAAAGATGCATTGGGTAATACGATTACTACTCTTGTAAATGAAAACGGAAGTTTTTATGAGGCACTGGTTGATGACAAAGAGACGACAGCAAAAGAAAAAATAAATGGAGTTTATGAAAATGATACAGATAGCGAAGACACTGATGATGAAGAGGAGTCAGAGTTTTCTTCAGTATCAACTTATAATGCAGGTACTTTTAAGAAAAAAGATATAAATTCATGGAGTGACTTAGATATAAGTGTTTATGGATATAAAGAATTTGCTGAAAGATATGAAGAAGCAGGAATTGCAGGATATATTATTTATATTGATGGATTTGTATGTGAGATACCTGATAAAGAAGTTGGCTACAAAGAAAGTGCAATAGATGAAATACCATATCCAAATGGAGCTGGAACTGAGAATACAATTTCTATTGACGATGAAAACAATACATATTGCTTTAAAAACTATACTCCAAAAGATTTTGATGATATGTATACATTTAAAAAAGAGAAAAAAGGTTTTAAATCTAAATTCTTTGAAGAACCAGTTTATGATACACAGAGTATATCAATAAATCACAAATTAGAAGCAGAAATGCAGGCAAAGGTAAAAGCAGTAAATAGTTTGTATTTGGATGAAAATATTTCAACGAAAATAAGAAAAATAAATGACGATGGTACTATAGAAAGAGAACCAGTTATATTTATAAAAGAAGGAACAGTTATTGGTAGAACAATGACTGATAAAGAATTACTAGAATCTGATAGATTCAGGGATAGCAAATATGGTACTTTTGAAGAATATAGAGAGTATTCTATCGGCAAAAATCATGATGGAGCAGATAAATTGATTGGTAACTATATGAGAATTATAATGAGAGACACTGATAATAAAATAGTTACAGATGTTGAAGATTATATGAAATTGAATGCCAAGAGAGAATTTGACTGGTTTGAATTACTATATTGGGCACCTTTTGAGTGTGGAGCAATAGATAAAGAAGGCGGAGGACCTCAAAATGTTTCAAGTTGTACTCCTGGAGAAATTGCAGTCGGATTAATGCAATGGACAGATCTTGTACCACACTATCATGCTAATAGTAATGGAAGTGCTAATACAGGAAAAAGAGGTGCAAACGGAAGTGGAGGAGGAATCAATTTGTTGCTTCATTGGTTAATAAGAGAAGATTCATTACTTTGCGAGCCGTTAAAAGATGTTGCAGATATGAGCACATTAGATAGATGGTGTGATGCTGCTGATGACTATTTAAATGTTACACCTGCACCAATTTTAGTTGAGGGAATGGTTGATGAAAATGGAGATTATATTCCATTTAACGAATATAAGTATAGTGTATTAAATACGCAGGTAATTCAAGTTATTGACGAGAACTATGTTAATGAAGATGGTACATTTAAAGATAATGTAAAAGAAGTATATTTCACACTTTTAGGATCATATGATATTGATGGTGCAGATGGAAGAATGGGACGATATGATCCATGCATGAAGATGAAACCTCAAAAGTTCTATTTAACTCCGGATTCTGCCGCTCCTATAAGAATTAATTGCAGATATAATGATCACATGGACTTAAAAAGATATTGTTTTAAAGCAATTGGCAGAAGTAGACTATACAAAGCATTAACAGCTGTTTGCCATGAAGATAGAGAAGAGTTTTTCTGGATGCAAGTAAAATATATGAAACAAACTATATACAACAAAATGATAAAGAAATGGCCATGGCTTGCTGATAGACCAGAATGTGTTCAAGCAGAAGTACTACATCAGATGATAGGAGGAGGAATCAAAGAAGATTGGCTTTATAATGAGGCTCCAGAGTGGTCTGATGAGAAAATATTAGAATATTATAAGTATTGTTGGTCTGAGAGAAGTTCAACAGCAGCAGATGCATCACATGACCCTACAAAGGGAAGACCTTGGTATGAACCAGAAATAGGTCTTGCAATATTAGAAGGAAGATTATCTAGTATGGAGACAGAAGAATGGGTAAGAACTGGAAATAGTACTATTTGCGAAAATGCTGGTGTAGAATTTAGACATGGTAACGGATGGTAAAAAAATAATAGTAGTAAATTCTATGTGAATTTACTACTATTTTTATTGAAAAAAAAACCAAAAAATGGTATAATATATTTAGTATGGTATACGGATATTTTAAGTAAGAAGTAAATACTTTTTATGGTTTACAGGAGTTTTTTATGAGCAATGACATAAAGAAAAAAACATTTATACCAGAACTAAATAGTTACTCTGGCAAAGAAAATAATTTGAAATATAATAATGGCAGGAAAAAACACAGATAATATGGATTACTGGGTTTGTTCCTGCTTTTTATATATTGCTAAAAAAATGAGTGCAAGAATGGAGAAAGACTATGAGTGAAGGAAATGATGAATCATTAGTACCAGAAGCTTCAAGAGATTCTGGCGGAGGAAAAGGAAAACAAATGGCCAATAAAGCAGCAAATAAAGCTGCTGATAAAGGCAAAAAATTGCTACAAAAGGCTGGTAAGAAAGGTGCTGCAAAAGGAAAACTTGCAGCAGCTGCTGGACCGGTTCTATTTTGGGCGGCCGTAATTATTGTAATAATTATTATTTTAATAGGCATTATTATGTTTTTTGCAACAATGCCTGGAATGGTTATGGAAAAATTAAAACAAATCTTTAAAGAATTAGGAAATTATCTTGCAGCATTTTTTGGTGCAGATACTACTAAACAAATCGACCCAGAACAGATTTATGAGACTTTAGATTATTTGGAAGATATGGGGTATGATGTAAAGGGATATGGCTTTTTAACAGGCTATTATGATTTATCAAATGAAGATGATAAGAAAGATATCAAAGACACTTTAGGTTTAGACGGTGGCCAAGAAATAAAAAATGCATTAAGCTCAGCAGGTTATAAATATGACAAAAAAATTGGTGTTATTAGAGATACAGATAATCATATAAAACTTGCAAAATCAGATTTTATATTTACATATATTACATCAGATAATTATGTGTATACACTTAAGAACTCAAATGTAGCAACTCAAAATGCAGCACATAACTGGTTGGAAAGTTTCTTTATGGGAGTAGTTTCTTTATTTACTAAAATGTTTTCACCACTTCTTGATCTTTTTGGAGCAACAGAGGGATTGATTGATACTTGGGGTAAAGGATTAATTGTTGCATGGTATGAAAATGGTGGTAGATTTGGAGAAAAGGGAGAAATTGTTAATACAAATAACTGGGCAAATCATGATACAGTAAAGATAGACATGGAGAAAAAACAATTAATACTAGCAAAAAACGGATGGTTTTCTGGTAATAATCCAATGACATACTCATTAGACGGTTGGACAGGAAGATATGGTATGCCATTAGAGTTTTTATTATCTGCACATGTTGCGACAATGATGCCAGACTTATCATATGATATGGCTACAAGTTTTAACACAAATGTAAACATGTATTTACATAAAGTTTCAGGACAAGTAAAAGCGTATTATAATCTAGGAACTAAAGAAAATCCAAACATGTTAGATGTTACTGAATTGGATAGACTTCCTAATATAGAATCTAAAATCGTATGGTGTGTTGAACATGGATTAGTAGAAGCAACAGATGCTATTATTAGATATGACTCAACACAATATAAATATGAATGGCAATGGTCTCCTGTTACAATGAAAGCATTTAAACATTTTAGGATGGGGGATGAAATAATTGATATAGATGGAACAAAATACTCAAATGCAGATGCAAAAGCTCACTTTAGTGATGATACAATAGTCATGAGAAAAATATCAGACAATAAATTTCATGTTATAGATGGAGTTACAGGTGATAAATTGGCTTATAGCTTTAAAACAGATGAATTATTACCTGTTGAACAAAGAATTAGAACAAAAGTAGAAAATCTTATAAGAAAAATAAAAGATATACCAAAAAACAATTACGAAACTTATATCCCATATATTGCAGATGTTAGAGATCATTGGTATAGAGATGTATTCTTTATAGTAAATACAAATTCAAGAGATTATACAAGTTCTGATCTAAGATTTGTAAGAACAGATTATGACTATGAGTCACTTTATAGGGAAAGATGGACCTTATATGAAACATATAGTGAAGCAGATATATCTTCTTTGCATAATGATGATTATAAAATATTATTAAATGAATTTAAACTATATTTGATTAATGATAAAGGAGAGTACATAAAAACATTATCTGGACAAAACTCAAACAAGATTCATTTAGATCCATCTGGTTCAGGATATTATGTTTATTTAGGAACAAAAGAAGAAGCTGAATCAGAAAACATTACAGTATCTAAAAGAGCAGATGCATTTAAAATATCTGATACAGATGAATTAAAAGATTTGGGATGGAACAGATTAACTACAAATAATAACATATGGTCTGCATATAAAGTAAGTTCATCAGGAAATTCTGAACCTGTTTATTTGCCAGGTTATACAGAAGAACAAGCAGCAGGTGATCCAGATAAAGAAAGAATATATAGTGGACTAGTTATTAATGATTTCTCTATTAAGCAAGAAGGAGAAGGATTAAGAACAGAGACAAATCCACAGATTAAGAAAATGTTTTTAACAAACACTTATTTTAGGTATGATGGAACTGTCAAAACTGCTGAAGTTATTACAGCATTAAGAAATAAAATATTAAATGATTTACATAGAGCATATGGACTTGCTGATGACAAAGAAGGAGTAAAATATGGACCATTAAATGAATATTATGCATATTATTCTAATGGTAGTTCAACTCCTATAGTAACAGATGTAACAGGATATCATTATAGAGCTTCTCAATTAGGACTTGATCATGAAGGAGAAGATACAGACTATTATGTTAAGGATTATTCTGGACAAGTAACTTTAAATCAAGATTCATTAAATGCATTTACTATGTTAGAAAACACTCATACATTAGATGCTGATTATATTTATAGAGATTTTAAGGAATTAGTAGTAGAGCTTGGATATTTTACAAGAGAGGAATTAACAGATGAGGTTCCAAAATTACTATCATTCCCTATACCTCAAACAGGTTCATATAGATATCCTGATAGAAGTATTGATAAAAGAGAAAATGAATATGGAACTATGATCCATTCAAAAGGTGATATAGCAGCAAATAGCTTTTTAACAGTATATGGAACAACAGCTGATGAAGAAGGAGCTGGAACAGATGAAGGAACCGGAAATACAGAATACACTGAATTTTATAGTGATACAGATTTAGGAGATATAACAAGTGATGATTCAGAAAATATTCCGGGGTCAGTTGAAAATACACATAATCCAGAAGATTTATTTTCAGATTTAAGAAGTAGTGCTTATAGAGTAAAATTGACGAATGAAGAAATAGTAGAAGACGCAGAAGAAATGTGGTTCAACATGGGAAAATATGGTAAAAGAGATAATTGTTATTGGGAATATTGCGTAGGACATAGACCAGAAAATTGTAGCACATGTATTCAAGCTTGTAAGGATGCAAAAAAACATAGTAAAAATAATGGATGTACATGTACATATCCTAATCATTGTAATCATTATAGTGATGATGGAAGACCATGTGGTTACAGAAGTACTTTTGAAGCATCAGTTGCAGATTTAACTCATCGTAATGTATGTTGTGCAGTATTTGTATCATGGGTTTTAAAGGAACTTGGTGTTGAAGTAGATAGCATAATGAACGAGTTTGGCGGAAATTGGGCTGGAGCTTATAGTGTTTCTAAAATGTGTGTAGAATATCTAGGAGCTGAACTTATTACTAGCTATGATGAATTAAAACCTGGTGATATTATGGCATATGTAAATAAAGGCGGCGGAGGTATAGGACACGTAGATATTTTAGGTGAGAGCAATGGTAGTTCATTTACTATATATGGTTGTGGAAAAGTGCCTAACTTGTCAAATTTCCCAAGCGGAAATTTCCAACCAACAAGTATGGACAGAAGCGGATTTGAAAGTCCAGGAAATTGGGAATATGTATTTGGTATGAGACTTTCTGGACAAAACACATCAGATTTCTATAGAGGATATTTGGGAAATGAAGCTGTTGTTTCACCAGTAACAGGTATTTTATTAGAATATGGTACATATTCTCCAAATGAAGAAACAAAACAAGATTGGGATACAATTGAAAATGTTGGTTACAGAGTTAATGTTGATTTAAAATATGGACCTTTAGGTATTCCACAAGAAAATAATGGAGAATCAGAAGGCGATGATACAGGAGGAGAAGAAACAACAACACCATTAGCAGAATATGGATTTGAGAGTCAAATAGTGTCAGATAAAGTTGGATATGCAAAAATACTAGTATTAAATAAGGAATATTATTATAATCTTGAGCAATCTACTGAAAATAGTTGGAATACACCACAAAAGAGTTTGCTACAAGAAAATGGTAAGTTTAGAGAAGAACTAGTTGATAGTAATGATGGAACAATACTTGCAACAGATAGATTACATAGTAGGAATAATAGTATTAAGTGGTCAGATGAAGATCAGACAATTTATGGATATAAAGAATTTGCAGAAATTTATGAAAAATCAGGTATTGCTGGATACATATTACTTATAGATGGATTTGTATGTGAAGAGCCAGATAATAAATTGGGTAAGACTAAAGTTCCAATGAAAATTCCATATGAAAATGATGAGCAAAGAAGAATTGATGCAACATATACTATAGATCCTAATGTAACAACTGGAATAAACTTTACATCAGTTACATTTGACAATTTTAAAGATCAACAATTAGATGCAAAATATCCTATTTATGAAGAATATAAAACAGCAAGCAAAAAGGCTACCGATAAATTAATGGCTGAACAAGAAGTAAAATCAATTGCTTCAGCATCACTTTATATTGATGACAGTGTTATTGAAGAGTTCAAAGATGAAAAATTAATATACATTAAAGAGGGTACTATTCTTGGTAGAACAATGACAGATAAAGAATTGCTTGAAACAGATAGAATAAGAACAGACGATACTGGTACATATGATGAGAATAGACCTTATTCTACAAGAACAAATATAGAAGAAAATGACAGGATAATTGGTAACTATGTAAGAGTTATTATGAGAGATTTAGATGGAACACCAGTAGAAGATGTTGAAGATTTTATGAAACTTGATGATATGGATGAACTTACAGATGATATATTATTCATGGCAGGTGTAATTACAGCAGAAGCAGGTGGAAAAGGTGATGGTGCAAAAGCTTGTGCATGGGTAATTAAAAATAGAGTTGATTGCGGAAGATTTCAAGATTCTCTGGCTAGAGTTCTTGTTGCACCAATGCAATTTACAGTTGTAAATAAAGATCCTAAGAAATGTTCTGGATGGATTTATCAAGGGGATTTAATTTCAATAAAAGTAGATGGGGTAACATATTATGTTTCAAAGCCTACACAAGAAGCTATAGAAATTGCTAAAAGAGTATATAATGATGAAGATTATCAAGATATTAAAAATAAATTGAAAAAGGCAAATTCGAGTGGGGTTGGTCCATCTAATGATTTCGAAAGAACATGGGGTAGATTATATTGGAAATCTGCAGGAATAGGTTCTGGAAGAAGAGGAGCAATGCAAATACCAGAAGGTAAAGGAAATTGGTTCCACTTTTAACAATAAAAAAGAAGAAGCAGTTGCTTCTTCTTTTTTTTATAAAGTTTGAAACCTTTTTTAGATTTGTAATGTTTTATTAGTGTAGTAATGTTAAATTTTGATAACATATTTCTATATTTGTTGATTTTTCATATTAAACTTGATATGATATATTAGCAAAATAATATTTGTATAAACTATGAGAAGGGAAACAAAAATATTTTATGATAGAATTTAAAAATGTTAGTAAGACATATGAAACTGGTACAGAAGCTGTGCATAATGCATCATTTGTCATTGAAAAAGGTGAGTTTGCATTTTTGGTTGGTTCTTCTGGATCAGGAAAGTCAACTTTAATAAAATTAATTTTAAAAGAAGAAGAAGCAAGTCATGGAAATATTATTATAAATGGAAAAGATATTACATTTTTAAAACAAAAGAGAATCCCATATTTAAGACGTAGTATGGGAGTGGTTTTTCAAGATTTCAGACTTCTTCCAGATAAAACTGTTTATGAAAATGTTGCTTTTGCAATGTATATAGTAAAAGCAACACCAAGACATATTAGAAGACAAGTCCCAATGGTATTATCTTTAGTTGGATTAAGCAATAAAGCAAAATGTTATCCGCATGAATTATCAGGTGGTGAACAACAAAGAGTTGCACTAGCTAGAGCTTTAGTAAATAATCCATCAATGATAATAGCAGATGAGCCTACTGGAAACTTAGATCCAGAAACAGCATGGGACATTATGGGATTACTGAATGATATTAATGCAAGAGGAACAACAGTAGTAATGGCAACACATGCAAAAGATATTGTAAATGCAATGAAGAAAAGGGTTATACAAATAGATAAAGGTATAATTGTAAGAGATGATAAAAAAGGTGGTTATAGTAGTGAGATATAATAGTTTAACTTATTTAATAAGTGAAGGTTTTAAGAATATGTTTAAAAACACAAAATCAACAGTTATATCGATTATAACTATGATTTGTATGATGTTTTTATTTGGATTATTTTTTGCACTTGGTGTTAATATTAATTCAATATTAGAACAAGTTCAAATGAAACAAGGAATAGAAGTTTTTATATGGGATGAAACAACAAAAGAACAAACTCAAAAACTTGAAGATGGTATAAAAGCACTAAATGGTGTAAATACTGTTGTTTATAAAGACAAGAGTGCAGCTCTTGATGCAGCAAAAGAAAGAATGAAAAATATGCTTGTTTTACTTGAAGGATTAGAAGGAGATAATAATGTTTTACCAGCATCATTTGTTGTAACATTTACGGATTTAGAGAAAGCAGAAGATATTCAAAAATCAATTGAAAGTTTAGGAACAAAAATTGCTGCAGATGCAAAAGCAGAAGAAACTACTGAAGAAGATGTTGATTTAGAAATTAAAAATGAAAATGAACATAATTCAATTATTAAAAATGTTGTGAGTGGTGATAATGTAATTAAAACATTAATATCTATTGTAAAAGGCGTTAGAATTGCTATTGGTATCGTATTTATTATTTTACTTACTATATCAATAACAATTATTTCAAACACAATTAGACTTACAGTTCATGCAAGAAGAAAAGAAATTTCAATTATGAAATATGTTGGAGCTACCAATTCATTTATTAGAGGACCTTTTATTGTAGAAGGTATTATTATAGGGATTATTGCAGCTGTTTTAACATTAGTAATAGTTGGCCTTTTATATGATTTTATAGTACAAAAAATTGAAGCATCTTATGTTATAAAGCAAATTGGTGTAAGTCTATTGGGATTTGTAGAAATAGCAAAACCAATCATAATTGTTTATGCAATTTTGGGTATAGGAATAGGAATTATAGGAAGTTCTGTATCTATGAAAAAATATTTGGAGGTATAAATGAAAAAAATTATTAAATTAAATTTAATAATTTTAGTAATTTTTTGTATATTTTTAAGTTTTATTTTTACAGCGGTAAATGCAACTTCAGAAATAAATCAAGAAAACCTAGAAGTACAGGAAGAAACACAGTCTGATGAGGAAGTTCAAGAAAAAAAAGATTTAGATGATTTACAATTAGAAAAATCTCAGCTTCAAGGTGAAATAGATGATTCAAATGCACAAATTGAATTTATTGAAGAACAGCTTTCTAAGAATGTTGTTGAAATAGCTCAAATAGAACAAAACATTTTGGATAAGCAATTGGAAATAGATACATTAGAAGCTAAAGAGAAAGATTACAACAAATATATAGATAAAGTAGAAAAAGAATTAGAAGAATCTAATAATAGATATGATAGTAGAAAAGATTTATTAGAAAAAAGAATTATTGCAATGTATGAGATGGGACAAATTACCTATTTAGACATATTATTTAGTTCAAGAAATATTGTTGAATTAATTTCTAATTATTTTTTACTTGAAGAAATTGCTTCAGCAGATGAAAATTTATTAAAAGAAGTAAAGGCTGAATTAAAGTATAATAAAGAATTAAAAGATACTTTAGAAACAAAAAAATTGATCGTTACTCAATATAAAGAAACTAGAGAAAAAAATGCGATTGCTCTTGAAAATTTAGCAACAATTAAAAAAAGTAAAGTTAAGAACCTAACAGCTGAAGAAGAAAATTTGCGTGCGATGATAGAAGAATATCAAAAACAAATTGCTGATATTGAAACAGAAATAAGATTATTAGCTATAGCAAATGTAGGTGCTGACTATGTTGGAGGAGCTATGGCATGGCCTGTTCCTGGTTATACAAGAATTACTTCACAATTTGGAATGAGGACACATCCTATAACAGGAGTGTACAAGCTTCATACTGGTGTGGACATTGGTGCACCATATGGCACTACTTTTATTGCTGCAAATGATGGAATTGTTACTTATGCAGGATGGAATAATGCTTATGGAAATATGGTAATAGTTAGTCATGGTGGCGGAATTACCACTTTATATGCACATGGATCAGAAATACTAGTAAATGTTGGAGACCAGGTAGTACAAGGAACACCAGTGCTTAAAGTAGGATCAACAGGCTATTCTACAGGGCCTCATGCACATTTTGAAGTTAGAATTAATGGAGAATATGTACAGCCATTAGATTTTATAACATCATATTCAGGAAACACTGTTCTTCCAATAACAAATACTATAATTAATAACACCATAAATAGTAATACAGTAAATAATGCTATTGAGAATGTTACAGTAGAATTGAATCAAAATGAAAATCAAGTAAATGAAACAGAAGACAATGATCAAACAGAAAACAATGAAGAAAACTGAGAGTAAAGGAGGTAAAACATGAATATTAAAAATGTATTTAGAATATTATTAATTAGTTTTATTATATTATTACTTCTAATTGGTTGTATAAAAATTAGTTATGCGACCACTACCTCTGATTTACAAGATATAGATCAAAAAATACAACAGACAAATCAGGAAATAAAAGAAGTAAAGAAAGAAATGAGTGAAGCTCTAACACAGATAAGCAAACTGAATTCAGAAATTTCAACATATGAAGATGAAATTGATGATTTAGGTACTCAAATTGATGGGTTAGAATCACAAATTGCATTAAAAGAGTCTGAAATACAAGTAGAGGAAGAAAAGTTTAATACTCAATATGATCTACTACAAAAAAGAATAGTTGCACTTTATGAGATGGGTTCTGTTGGTTATTTAGATATATTATTATCTTCTGGAAGTTTGTATGAACTAGTATCAAATTATTATTTAATTTCTGAAATTACTGAAAATGATAAAGCATTGCTAGATAAAATTGAAGCAACAAAAAATGCTATCATAGAACAGAAAGAATACATAGAATCAGCAAAAGAAGAACTAGAGACTAATAAGAAAAATATGCAATCTAAGAAACTTACATTAGCTGCTTCAAAAGATAAGAAACAAACTTTAGTTGCAAACTTAAATGAAGAAGAAGCGTCTTTAGAAAAAGAACTTGAAGAATTCGAAAAAGATAAAAGAAGAATTCAACAAGAATTAGCAGCGCTTGCTAAAAATTCTGTTATTACTGTTTCACCTGGTGGATATATTTCACCTTTATCAGGAAAAAGCAAGGCTAATATTACTACAGGATAT
Source organism: Clostridia bacterium (assembly GCA_016290095.1). Taxonomy (GTDB): domain Bacteria; phylum Bacillota; class Clostridia; order TANB77; family CAG-508; genus Scatovivens. The sequence continues at coordinate 7,694 of JAEESU010000019.1, read as the reverse complement.
GGAAGATATTCTTGGGGAGGTAACCACACAGGGGTAGATTTTGCTACATCTGGTGGTACACCTATATATGCAGTAAAAGCAGGAACAGTCGTTACATCTACTGCGTTAAAATATTCAAATGGAAATTATAAAAGTTATGGAGAATATATAGTTATAGATCATCATGATGGAACAATGACACTATATGCACATATGCAACCAGGTTCTAGAGCAGTTGGTGTAAATCAATCTGTTTATCAAGGACAACAAATAGGTAGTGTAGGTCAAACTGGTAATGCAACAGGTAATCACTTACATTTTGAAGTAAGAATCAATGGTAAACCAGTAAATCCAACATCATACTTGCCATAATTCGAAAGGGGTTTTAACAAAATAAAATGTTTGAAGAAGATAATGAGCAAATAATAAAAAAGAAAATGAAATCAGCTAGAATAAAACATGTAATTATTACATTAGTCATAGCATTACTTGTTGCAGTGGCATCTTCTGAATATACATTGTATTATTATCTTAACAGATATAATGTAAAAGAAGATTACAGTGAAGATGCTTCAAAAAATATAGATTCAATTGCAAAAACACTAAAAAATATTAGAAAAACATATGTTGACAATGCTTTTATTGGAGAAATAGATGAGGAAAAAGTTTTTGAAGAAGCAATAAAAGGATATATAAATGGCTTAGGCGATGAGTATTCAGAATATATGACTGCTGATGAATGGGAAGATTTTCAGGCAGATGCATTAGGAAATTATGTCGGAGTAGGAATTTACATTAGTACAGACAAAAGCGGAAATGTTATTGTTCTCTCACCAATAAAAGGAACACCTGCTGAAGAAGCAGGACTCGAAAGTGGAGATATTATAGCATTTGTAAATGATGAAAGCACTGTTGGAATGACTCCTGAAGAAGTTTCTTCTAGAGTAAAAGGAGAAGAAGGAACTAAAGTAAAAATTACTGTTATTAGAGATTCAGAATATAAATATTTTGATATAGAAAGAAAAGCTATTAAGGTATATCATGTAGAAAGTGAAATGCTAGATAACAATATAGGTTACATTTCATTAGCTACATTTGATGAAGGCTGTGCAGAAGAAATTAAAGATGAATATATTAAACTAGAATTTCAAGGCGCTAAAAAAATAATATTAGATTTAAGAAATAATACAGGTGGTTTGGTAGTTGAAGCGTTAAATATATTAGACTTAATTTTACCAAATGGAGCTACTGAACTGATTACTGTAGATGCTAGAGATTCTAAGAAAACAGAATATTCAAAAAATGATCCAATTATTAATTGTGACATTGTTGTTCTAGTAAATGAGTATTCAGCAAGTGCATCAGAAATACTTGTTGGAGCACTTAAAGATAATAATAAAGCAACAATTGTTGGAACCAATACTTATGGAAAAGGAGTTATTCAAACTGTAATTCCAATTCCAGATGGTAGTGCTTTAAAATTAACAACAAATGAGTATTATACTCCAAATATGACCAAAATAAATAAGATAGGAATTGAGCCTGATTATGTTGTAGAACAAGATGAAGAAACTGAAGAAGATGAACAATTAGAGAAGGCAATTGAAATATTAAAATAAAGAAAAATACCGAATATGTTTCGGTATTTTTTAAACATAAAATTTTAAAAAATGTTATAAAATTGTTGCTTAAAAAATACATAAATGATAAAATTGTAATGTGAAATTTTCATGAGGTGATACAAATGATGGATTTAAATATTACAGATGAAGAATTGAAGGCATTAAAAAATTACAAAAAGGAAACTTATAAAGCTATAAATCAGATGCTAGTTAGTAATAGCGAATCAGATATAGCTTTATTAAGTGATGAAGTTGAAAAAGAAGTTGTAGAAATAAAATATGATAGAGAATCTATTATTGACTATATAAAAACAGCAAAACTTCTATATACTGCTATTTTGAAGGAATATTATAAAAATAAAAGGATGTATAATACTACATTTTATAGAGGATCAAATTTAGCAGAAGTAGAAATGCTAAAAATTAACCCTTATATTGATAAGTTTTTAATTGCAACAGTTGATAAGGATGAAGCTGAAGATAAGTTTTCTTCTAAATGGAATAGACCAGCAAGTATGAATTTAACTCTTTTGGGAAATGTTCCTTATCTACAAGTTAGTGATTTATTAAAAGGAAAAGAATATAAAAATGATATTATAATTTCTCCTTTTACAAAAGTGAAATCAATTATTGAAAACTCAGAAAAAGTATTAGATAAAAATTCTAAAGTTGCTAAGATATATAATGTAGAATTGGAGAAACAAGAACTAGAAGAATTATCAGAAGATGAAAGATGGGGACTATACAAATACATTTTAGATAATTCTATTTTTATAAAAAGAAAACTTGAAGAGTGTATTAACTTAGAAAAAGAGAATACATTAAACTATGAAAATATTCGCAAGTTAGAACAGTTACTAACAAAATATGAAAATGAAGATGATTCAGTAGATGAAAATGAAGAAGAGTCTATTGATGAAAATGAAAATGACATTGAAAGAGTAATAAGTGAGCTTAGTGAATTAAAAAGAGTTTCAGCAGAATTATTTGAAATCAGAAAAGAAAATATTAATTTTATTAATATGTGGAAAAGAAATATTGCAGTATACATGATTGCAGAATGCAGAGAAATAGAAAAACAAATTTTAGAAATTGTTGATAATATGACTGATACAGAAGAAAGTCAAAACACTGAAGAACAAAGTAAAGAAGAAACCTCAGAGGAAACTTCTGATGCAAACAAAGCAGAAGTTACTCAAGATACAATTGTTGTAGATGTAGAAAAAGTAATTAGTGAGATAGAAGAATCTCAGAAGGCAGAATCTTTTGAAGAAATAGGTAATACTGAATCTGAAGTAGTTGAAGAGAATATTGAAGTTGCATATAATACTGCTATTTCAAGCTGTAATGAAAATATTGAATATGCAGAAACTATGTTAAATGAGATTAGAGATCTAATTACTAAACAACAAAATCATGCCAAAATAGCAGGAACAATAGGCGCTTCTTATAGTGCATTAAACAACGCATTTGAGATGAAAAAAGAAACAGAGAGCCTTTTAGCTGATTTACAAGATGTTAAATTAAAAATAGAAAACTTGAAACAAAACGGAGATAAAGAAGGATTAGCAGATAGATTTAAAATTATTGCTAAAAACAATATAGAAATAAATACTCTTTTAAATTATTTAAATAATCCTAAAATTGCTGTAAAAAATAGTAATGCTACAAGATTTGATGAAATGGCAATTATTGAAGAAAATGAATTAAAAAGAGCAATTGCTGAAAAGGCTAGAGAAATAAGAGGAGAAGCAGAACTTAGAAAACTAAAAGATGATTTAGAAATAATTAATGACAAAACAGCATTAGAACGATTCATTGGAATTTTTACAGGAAGAAATAAATTAGATGAATTTATGATTGATCAAATAGAAATTCGTCAAAAAGCAATTAGAAAAACTTTAGCTCAAAAAATGAGTTTAGCACACAATTATAGTGTGCATGAATTAATGGCAGAAATATCTATGTTTATTGAAGATAATCAAGATGATGAATTAGTTGAAGATGATGTGAAAAGCCTAAAAGTAATGTCTGATGAACTAAGAAAAAATTTCGTAGTATCTGACTATAAAGTTAAAACTATTATTAATGAAAAAGAACATAAAAATTTACCTGTAGAAAAGAAAAAGATGAACAAGAAAGATATTATTGAAGTAGAGACATATCGCTTCCTAAATAAATATGGGTATGACATTAATAATGATGAAAAAGATGATCCAAAATATTCAGATACAATGTCTCATGAAATTAGTAGGGTAATAGATTATATAAAAAACTCAGATGTTATATAATTAACAAAGGAGAAATAAATGGACGAACAGAAAGAAAAAAAAGTAAATGATGAATTTACAAAAAGTGAAATTGAATCCAGAAAAATAAAGATAGGTACAGTTGGTAATTTCATATATGCAGCTTTTCTTTTATTAATTGTTGGAACTGCTCTTTTAATATCATTTTTGATACGTATGGAAAGAGAAAATTATGATAAACAATATAATGAATTAGTAAGCAATATGAATTATATACCAACAGAGAGTACTAATACTGAAAACACAGATGATAAAGTACAAACAATAGCAAATATTATTGATTCTGCTATTGCAGATAGTAATGATTCATCAGGAATTACTTCAAAAGATTCAGCGAAACAAGTACTAAATGAAAAATTAGTAGTGTTATATGATGGATTGATACTAGATACTAGCAAAATGGATGAAGTAACTCTTCAATATATAGATAGTACTTCTGATGAAAAAGATAAATATGTAATTACTTATTACAGTTATGAAAATTATAGTTTTCAAGAGTCAAAACTTGGAACACTATCAAATAAAATTGTAGGAAATCTTGTAAAAATAAATAATGTTGGAAAAATAGCAATATCAGAAGACTATGACGCAATTCCAAGAGATATAAAAGTAATTAATACTGTTCCAGATGTTATAACAGATGATACAAAAAATTATGATTCTGTAAAAACAATTATTGTTGATTTAGATGGAAACGGAACAGAAGAATATATTTTAACACTAGCAAATAAATCAATAGGATATTCTAAGATTTCTTTATATGATGCAAAAGGAAGTAAAGTAAATGACTTAGCATCTATAGAAAAAAGTAAATGGAAAAAAGATACAAACAATGAATATTACTTAAGTATTAGTAACATAGAAGTAATTGATATTGATAATGACGGAATAATGGAAATTGTATTAGAAATTCCCCACGGCACAGGAGATTCTACAGTAAGTTTATTGAAGTACAACAATGGAAAACTAAGCGGAAAAACAGGAATAGAGTGTTCATTATTAAGTGATTAAAAAAAAAATTAGCAATAATGCTAGTTTTTTTTGTGAACCAAATTTGTTTCTAATAAGTCTAATATATAAATTGACAAAAATAATAGTTATAATTATATTATTAATAAGGGGGATTATAATATGAAAAAAGAAATAATAATAGTTGTACTTTTAATTATTATTTGTTGTATGGGAATAGAGATTTATCATTTATCAAATACAAAAAAAGAAGAAATAGTTACTAATGGTATTGAAGAAGGTTTAGAAAAAGAAGAAAAAGAAAGAAACACAAAAGAATGGAAAATAGAAGGAGAATATTGGGATACTGATATTGAAGCAGGAGATCCACCATCATATTTGTTTTATGGCAATGAAGTAATTATAGAAGGAAATGCTATAGCATATGGGACTTTTGATATAGTTGGTGATACAATTAAAATTAAAGAGGTTAAAGCATTTGATCCTGAAGGCGAAGAAATGGAAGTATCTGATGAAATAACTGAAATTGAAATAATTGATGAAAAAACATTAAAAATGAATAAAGCAACATTAAAAAGATTTGAAGATTATGAAGATGTTAAATTGTCAGGAAATTATAGCTTTGTCGATGCAAGCGATGCAGGATGGAGTTTTTTTGAGGATGGAAGAGCAACATTTGGTACAAATTTAACTCTAGATAGAGGAGAATATAAAACAGTTACTCAGGATGGAATTATGGTTCATTATAAACAAAGAACAACTTGGAATTTAGATACTGGAGATGAGACAACAGAAGATATTGATACTTATGAATTTTTTTCTGTTTCAAATGATAGGGAATCATTATATTTTTTAAATGAACAAACTTATAAAAGAGTTGAATTGATTAGATATGGAGATCCAATTGAACAATAATTATAGATTACAATAAATAATAGATAATAAAAGCTAGTATTTAATTACTAGTTTTTATTTTTTATCTTAAAATTATTTATTTTTTTATATTTTTGTGTTGACAATCTACTATACCCGTAGTATAATAGTTAAGCGTGAGATTGCGATGAAGCAGAATGTGGCTACGTTACTTAAAATTTTTTAAGTAAACGGAGGGAACTTCTGTGGAGTATGTCTTGGCTTAGACCGGGCGATAAGTTTGATAAATGTACATAAACTTATCCAAGAATCTATGTTTCAATTAAAAATTTTGAATACGAAAGAAGGCTTGGATTTTATAATGGTGTAAAAAGAAACACCAGGGTACGTTGTAAACTTGCCGATGCCTACAATATTATTTAAGGAGGGAAATTTAAAAATGGCAAAATCAAACACAGGTGTAGGAAGTGACAAAATAAGAATTAGACTAAAAGCTTATGATTATGTTGTTTTAGATCAGTCTGCTGAAAAGATAGTAGATACTGCTAAGAGAACAGGAGCTAAAGTTTCAGGTCCTATTCCACTTCCAACAGAAAAAGAAGTAGTAACTATTTTACGTTCTCCACACAAACATAAAGATTCAAGAGAACAATTCGAAATGAGAACACACAAAAGAGTTATCGATATTCTTTATCCAACACAAAAAACAGTTGATAGTTTAATGAAACTAGAATTACCAGCTGGTGTAGATATCGAAATCAAGTTATAATTTAAACTATCTATTTATATAGAATAGATAAGAAATCAAACCAAGCTGAATTAATTTTCAGCCAATAGTAGGAGGAATTATTTAAAATGAAAGCAATAATAGGAAGAAAAGTTGGAATGACTCAAATATTTGATGAAAAAGGTGCAGTTATTCCAGTAACAGTTATAGAAGCTGGACCATGCCCAGTTGTTCAAGTTAAAACTGTTGAAACAGATGGTTACAATGCTGTTCAATTAGGATTTGGAACAGTAAAAGAAAGCAAATTAAACAAACCAGATAATGGTCACTTTAAAAAAGCTAATATAAAAGCTGTAAAACATTTAAGAGAATTTAAAGCTTGTGAAAAATGCATTGGTGAAGTTAAAGTAGGAGACGAATTTAAAGTAGATGTATTTGAAGCAGGAGAAAAAGTTGATGTTCAAGGAACAACAAAAGGAAAAGGATTCCAAGGTGTTATTAAACGTCATGGACAATCAAGAGGACCTATGGGACATGGTTCTATGTATCATAGAAGACCAGGTTCAATGGGATCTACATCTACACCAGGAAGAGTATATAAAGGAAAAAATCTTCCAGGACATATGGGTGTTGAAACAGTTACAGTTCAAAACCTAGAAATCGTTAAAGTAGATTTAGATAAAAATGCTTTATTAATTAAAGGTTCAGTACCTGGAAACAAAGGAAGCATATTAAAAATAAGACATGCGGTTAAAGCATCTAAATAGAAGGAAGGAGGAAGATTAAATGCCAAGTATAGATGTATATAATGTAGAAGGAAAGAAAGTTAGCACAGTAGATTTAAAAGAAGAAATCTTTGGAATAGAACCAAATGAAGCATTAGTTCATAGCGTTCTTGTTAACTATTTATCTAATCAAAGACAAGGTACACAATCTACAAAAACAAGAAGTGAAGTAAGAGGCGGTGGAAAGAAACCTTGGAGACAAAAAGGTACAGGTAGAGCAAGACAAGGTTCTATAAGAGCTCCACAATGGATCAAAGGTGGTATTGCTTTAGGACCAAAACCAAGATCTTACAAATATAGTGTTAATAAAAAAGAAAAACAATTAGCAATTAAATCATTATTAAGTTCTAAAGTATTAGAAAATGATTTAGTAGTTGTTGATAAATTTAATTTTAAAGAAATTAAAACAAAACAAGTTGTTTCAGCAATG
>JAEESU010000018.1 GCA_016290095.1 Clostridia bacterium | reverse complement strand
TTAGATGTAACTCCATTATCACTTGGTATTGAAACATATGGTGGTGTATTTACAAAATTAATTGAAAGAAATACAACTATTCCAACAAAGAAATCACAAGTATTCTCTACAGCTGGAGATGGTCAAACTTCTGTTGAAGTACACGTTCTTCAAGGTGAAAGAGAAATGGCTGCTTATAATAAAACATTAGGAAGATTCCAATTAACAGGAATTCCACCAGCACCAAGAGGTGTGCCACAAATTGAAGTTACATTCGATATTGATGCTAATGGTATCGTTCACGTATCAGCTAAAGACCAAGCTACAGGAAATGAACAAAAAGTTTCTATTACAGCTAGCACAAATCTTTCTGAAGAAGATATCAATCAAGCTATAAAAGATGCTGAAGCACATGCTGCTGAAGATAAGAAGAGAAAAGAAGAAATCGAAGTTAAGAATAATGCTGAAAGCTTAGTATATAATAGTCAAAAAACATTAGAAGAATTAGGTGATAAGATTAGCGGAGAAGAAAAAGCTAAAGTTGAAACTGAAATTGAAAATGTTAAGAAAACATTAGAAACAACAGATGTTGATGCTATAAAAGAAGCTACAGAAAAATTAACTAAAGTATTTTATGAAATATCTGAAAAATTATATTCAGCACAAGCTGCTCAAAATCAAACTGCTGAAACAACAGAAGCTGCACCAGAAGATAATGGTGAAGCAAAAGAAGGAACAGTTTATGATGCAGATTATAAAGTAGAAGATGAAAACAACAATGATAATAATGAAGATAATCAATAATTATGATGGTTATAAAAGAGGTCAGACCTAAAAGCTGGCCTCTATATAGCTATTATAATTAGAACTATAATTAGGAGGCAAAAAAAGATGGCACAAAAACGAGATTATTATGAAGTTTTAGGTGTGCAAAAAAATGCTACAGACGAAGAATTAAAAAGAGCTTTTAGAAAATTAGCAAAACAATACCATCCAGATGCTAACCCCAATAATAAAGAAGAAGCAGAAAAAAAATTTAAAGAAGTAAATGAAGCATATGAAGTGCTTTCAGATAAACAAAAACGTCAAATGTATGATCAATTTGGATTTGATGGTCCTCAAGGATTTGGTGGAAACCAAGGAGGAGGTTATTATTCATATGGTTCAGGATTTGACGGATTTGGAGGCTTTTCTGATTTCGGAGATTTTGGTGATTTAGGAGATATTTTCTCATCTTTCTTTGGAGGAGGCGCTACAAGAAGTAGGAGCTCTAATGGAGTAAGACGAGGTGCTGATTTAAAAGTTGCTATAGAAATAACATTTGAAGAAGCATATCTTGGCGTAGAAAAAGAAATTACTATAAGTAGAAATGAACAATGCTCTGAATGCCGCGGAACAGGAGCTGCAAGAGGAACCTCTGCTGAAAAATGTTCTGTATGTAATGGAACAGGAAAGATTAGACAAGTAGTAACAACGCCTTTTGGGCAAATGGCTACTCAAAAAGTATGTAATACTTGTAATGGAAGTGGAAAAGTTATAAAACAACCATGTGAAAAATGTCATGGAAAAGGAATTGTTAAGAAAACAGTTAAATTAAAAGTAAAAATACCTGAGGGAATTGACGATGGCCAAACAGTAGTATTAAAAGGTGAAGGCGAAATTGGTTCTAATGGAGGACCAAAAGGAGATCTATATATTGTAGTTAGAATTAGAAGACATAGCATTTATACAAGAAAAGCGGAGCATGTTTTATGTGATATACCAATTACTATAACAGGTGCTGCTCTCGGAACAGAACTAGAAATTCCTATGGTTGATGGAACAAAAGAAATATATAGGATTCCTGAGGGAACTCAAACTGGAACCAAATTTACTATAAAAAATAAAGGTTTTAAAAGCGTAAATGGAAATTGGAGAGGTGATTTTGTTTTCACAGTTGTTGTTCAAACACCAAAAAAATTAACAAAAGAACAAAGAATTTTATTAACAGAACTTGCTAAAACAATGAGTGAACAGCCACCAATTAAAAAAAGAGGAATATTTGGATAGAAAAAGCTTGAGAAATCAAGCTTTTTTTAGTAGAATAGAAATAGTTATATATAAAGGAGAATATTGTAGTGAGATTAATATCAATTCCAGAAGATAAATATTATGATTATAGATTAAATGCAATGTTTGATTGTTATAAATGGGATCCACAGTTTTATGATAGTAATACAGTTGCTAAATATGCTTTAGTTCTTTCTCAAAAAGAAAATGAAGAACTACAAGAATTAACGGAAAAGATAGATTATGAAACTAGGGAATCAGAGAAATTTTTAAATAATCATCAAAAGTTTTCTAGAAAATTAGCTTTGCCACGCAAGATTTGTAAAGAGTTAAAAAAGATGAAGAATTATGATGAGAGCAAACATATAAGACTTATGAGATATGATTTTCATCCAACAACAGAAGGATGGGCAGTTAGTGAAGTAAATAGTGATGTACCTGGAGGGTTTGCTGAAAGCTCATTATTACCACAATTAGTAATTGATACTTTAGAGTTAAAGAATTGCGAATTTAAAAATTTTGGCAATATTTTAACTGATGCAATATCTAAAAAAGTTAAGAAAAATGGAAGAATAATGTTAGTTCATTGTACTTCATATAGTGATGATAGACAAGTAATGCAATTTTTAGGGGACAAACTTAAAAGTATGGGGTATGAAGTAGTTTATGGAGCTGCAGATCATTTAATATTTGAAAATGGACAAGCTATTAGTGTGTTAGATAAAAATGAAGGCGAAATAGATGGAATAGTTAGATTTACTCCTCTTGAGTGGTTAATAGATATGAAACCAAGAAGATGGCAAGGATATTTTTATACAGATACTCCTTCATGTAATCATCCTATAGCTATATTTGCACAAACGAAAAGATTTCCACTGGTATGGAGTGATCTTAAAAAACATGGAATCAAATTAGACACATGGGAAAAATTACTTCCAGAAACTAAAGAAGTTAGAAAAGTAAAAGAATATGATAATTATATTTATAAACCTGCATGTGGAAGAGTTGGAGAGGATATTTCAATAAAAGAAGCATGTGTTGATGATGAATATAAGAAAATATTAAAAGCAGTAAAAAAACATCGTAAAAGCTTTTTATTACAAAAAAAGTTTAATAGTAAGCCAATATGTTCAGATAGTGGCGAAAAATTTCATCTTTGTTTAGGGTCTTATACTGTTGATGGAAAACACGCAGGCTATTATGCAAGAATAAGCTCTAAACCACGTATTGATTCATATGCAGCTGATATACCTGTTTTGATTGAAAGGGGATAAAATGACAAATAAAGAAATATATAAAGTTTGGGCTCCAGAAGGGGCAGAATGGACTGAATGGGTCAGACCAGTTCCATTTGTATTCATGAACAATTATAATGATAAAGATGAAATACATGATTTTAAAGTAGAAAATATTTATTGCTCTATTGAAGATATGAATAATGCAGCAATTATAATAGATATGCCAGAATATGAAAGCATTGAAGTTGGAATTTCTTTAATAAAATACGGATATAGACCGATACCAGTATTTAATGGAGTGATTGAACAAGATAATTCAATTACTACAACTAATAATCATGCATTTGTTAGTGCATTAACATGGGGAGCATTGGAGCTTCAAAGAAATAATATAAAAAATGATGCATTACCAGCATTTTTATTAGATAGAAATAGAAAAATGAGATATAAAATGAATCCATCTGTTTTTGATAATAGTTGGGATATTTATGGTCAAGATTTACCATCAGCAGATTACTTAAAAAATCATAATATAAAAAATATATTAATAATTGGAGATTTTATACAAGTAGATTTAAAAAGAATATTATGCAAATATCAAAAAGAAGGATTACATATATATTATACTGATGGATATTCAGATGTTAAACCAATAAGGCTTAAGATGAAATTAAAAGAGAAAAAAATAAGAGATGATTAACAAAAAAGAGATGAACCTAAAGTTCATCTCTTTTGTTTTTTTGTTTAGTGACCACCGCCACCGCCGCCGCCACCTCGGCCGCCGCCACCGTATCCGCCATAACCGCCTGAACTAGCAATATGTGAAGAACGATAAGCTGATGATCTAATTGAACGTGAGTGAGAATAGAATGAATGGCTTCTAAAATAATGATTTCTAAGAATAACGCTTGAACTGTTTTGTATATCTATTTCTGGGCATCTTATTTTTAGAGCCTTTATAACTTTTTCAGAAATTCCAAATGCAGTTGCATAAATTAAATATTTTTCCCACAAAGGAAGTTCTATTACAGTACGTTCTTTCATTAAAGTTTCACTATTTAAGAAACTATATAATGCAAACCATTTTTCAAATTCATCTTCTCCGAATTGAGTTAATAAAGCATAATTATAACTTAAATGTTTTTTATAAAATCCTGATAGCATGAAAGACAATCCTATTAAGAAGAAAGAACCAAATGCAAAACTTATACGACTATAATAAAAAGGAATGTTAATAAGCATAAATATTATTCCAATAAAAATATCAAATCCGCCTTCACTTCTAAGAGTTCTTTGAGGTGCTTTATAATCAATTTTTTGTATATAATTTTTTTCCATTCCAATTTTTGTTGGTATTTTATTTATATCTTTAACAAACGTATCTGAAACTTCATAATTCATATCAAGCTTATTTTGGAAATTTGTTAAAGTTAATTCGTTATTAATTGCATATTTAAAAATTAAATTAAATAGTAGCTTTTCTGACTCGAAAAGAGGCTCAAAGCTTGAATATCCTGTAGGACTTGTTTCATCTGCAGCGTAATTTAAAGCGTTTACAATAATTGGGTTATCAAATACAGGTCTATTATATTTAATAATAATTTTTATATTATTTTTATCCCAATCTTTTTGAGTATTAATTCGCTCAAGTTCTATATATTTTTTTCGAATCAAACTCAACATTATAGCAGCATAATCTGTTTGAACTTTTTTCTTAGAACCTTTTCTACAAAGAGCAAGTTCTGATGCAAATATTGGATCTAAGTCACTTGGAATATCTCTATAATAAATAAATTCTGTTTCAGGTTTATAGAATTTATATCTTTTATTCATATTCTTATCTTTTTGAACTGTTCCATATATTACTACTGCAGAAACCAAAATACTAACAGATAAGATTGTTAATTTTATTTTATTGTAATACTTAGGTGTTGAATCATATTTTTCTTGTTCTTCTATACTTTCAGGTAAATAATTATAATAATAGTATTGACCTATTGGAGCATTTTGTGTAAAGATATGTTTATCTCCTCCAAAAGATACTAAATTAAATTCTATGTATTGATTATAAGGTCTAAATTTCAATTGATTTTCATTTAACACAAATGAAAATGTATGATGTCCAGGATTTAAAGAATCAGATTCTTGAAATTCAAAATCGTTTGCTATAGTACCAAATGTATGAGCAGTGTAATTTCCTGAATCAGGCATTATACTTTTGGGTACTAATATTTGACCTTTATAAGATTTTAAATGTTTAATTGTATTTCCAGAATACATACTTAAATATAATTCTGAACAGTCATTATATCTCATAGCAGCATTTTGCATTTCGTATTCTACTTCAAAAGTAACATTTTCTCTATATAATCCATTTACATAAATAAGCACACATTCATATCTTCTCATATCTGGATTATATGGACCTTTACTGTGATACCATTTACCAGGACCGATTTACAAAATCTGAATCATCCCAGTATAAAAAGTCACTTTCTTCATATGGAATAACAGTTCCATCATCTAATATCTGTTTAACAGAATGAACAGTGTAATCTACTTTTAATTCATCTGTATATTCTTCAGGCAAGTCTCGCCATAATTCCCAAAAAAGGTTATTTTTTGATGCTGCATGAATATCAAAAGTTATCCTTTCTTTGATTAAAGCACTACCATCACCGCTATCAGATAAAATAGCTTTATAATCAACATCAGTTATTCTTGCATAATCAAACGGATTTAGATTAATGTCAGTTTCTCCTATAAAAAATGAAACTGCTGATAGAATAAAAGGTAGAAAGTATAATAAAATAAGAATAATTGTAATAGTATTAGCTAAAGTATTTCTCATAAAAATCCCCTCTATTTTTTTTATATTAATAGTATATATTATTTTTAGTATAGTTGTAAATATAATTTAAAAACAATTTGAAACTTGAAAAGCATTAATATAAATGATAGAATTTAAAAAAATGTAAAAGGATATAATAATATGAAAAGAATTGATAAAGAATATGCTGTTGTTTTTGCAGGAGGAGGCACTAAAGGTGCTTATCAAGTCGGAGTATGGAAGGCTTTAAAAGATATTGGAATCAAAGTAAATGCCATAACTGGAGCTTCAATTGGTGCAATAAATGGTGCATTAACATTTCAAGATAATGTTGATAAAATGATAGAAATTTATGAAAACATTGAAATAACTGATATTATGGAAATCAGTGATAAAGTAGATCCTAATAAAAATTTGTTTGATATTTCAAATATTAGGCAATTGTTAAGAGAATATATTCAGAATAAAGGGCTAGAAAATACACCATTAAGAAAAACATTAATTAAAAACATAGATTTAGACAAAATTTATAATTCAAAAATTGATTTTGGAATTATTTCATATTCTTTTAAAGATAGAAAGCCATTGGAACTTTTCAAAAAAGATATTCCTAAAGAAGAAATGTATGATTACATTTTGGCCAGCTCATGTTTTCCAATTTTTAAATCTCAAAAAGTAGGAAGTCAAGAATTAGTAGATGGTGGATTTTATGATAATGCACCAATAAATATGTTAATAGAAAAAGGATATAAAAACATAATAGTTGTAAATGTTGAAGGTGTTGGGTTCAGCCAGAGAACACAAGATAGAAATATACATTTAAAATTATTATCTCCAAGTGAAGATTTAGGGGGAATATTTAATTTTAATCACGAAAAGATTAGTAGAAATATTATTTTAGGATATTTAGACACAATGAAATCATTTAATAAAATGGAAGGAAACTATTATTATTTCCCACAAAAAGAATTCTTTAAAATGATGGATGAGTTTAATCTTCAAACAATTAGAGGATTAGAAACAGCAGCTAAAATATATAAAATGGACAAATATAAACCATATGATTTTGAAGAATTTATAAATGAATTATATGAGATACATAAAGAAACTCAAATGAAATATAATGAAGCTAAAAAAACATTGCAGGACAGAAAAATAATTAATGCTATAGAAGATATTCAAAACAATGAATTTGTTTTATGTGTCGCGACAGCTCTATATTTAGATAGACCAACTGCAAAAAAATTAAAAATAGTGCAACCTTATGTGGAAGCAGTTGAAGCTTTATTAGAACTAGAAGATTATATGGAATGGGAGTAAATTTTGGAACTACAAGGGCAAATAGAAGAATTTATATATCAAAATGAGGCAAATAGCTACTCAATAGCCATTCTTGTTACTGATGAACAAGAACCAATTACAGTAGTTGGATATTTGCCTTTTATTGCTGTAGGTGATTGTTTAAAATTACATGGTAAAATGGTTGTTCATCAAGATTATGGAGAACAATTTAAAATAGATACATTTGAAAAGTTAATGCCACAAAATGCAGCTTCATTAGAAAAGTATTTAGCAAGCGGAACTATAAAAGGAATTGGACCTGCAACTGCCAGAAAAATAATTGAAAAATTTGGAGAGGAAACACTAAACGTATTTAAACTAGAACCACTTAGACTTTCAGAAATAAAAGGAATCTCAAAAGACAGAGCATATGAGATGGGAGAAGAGTTTAACGAGAAGTGGGAAGTTTGGCAGATAGTAAGCTTTCTTGAAGAATTTGGAATAGGTGCTAATAATAGCAAAAGAGTTTATGATGCATTAGGTGTAAATGCGGTAGAAAAAATTCAAGAAAATCCATACATTTTAGTAGATATTGTTTATGGAATAAACTTTAATAATATTGATAAAATTGCTATGCAAATTGGAATTCCAATGGATAGTGATTATAGAATAAAAAGTGGCATAAAATATGCGTTATTAGTAGCAAGTTATAATGGACATACTTGTGCGAGAAAAGATATATTGGTTCAATATGTTCAAGATATTTTAGATGTAAGCAAAGAAAATATAGAAGATAATATAATTAATTTAAATGTTGCATCAGAAATTCATATTACGGAAGATGGCGAAAATGAATTTGTTTATTTAGAACCAATGTATAAGGCGGAAAAAAATATAGCTGAAAGATTAATAGCATTAAGAGATGCAAAAAATATCAAGTTACTTAAAAATTTTGATAATGAAATAAAAAAACATGAGGATAAATTAGATATTGAATTATCAGAAAAACAGTTTGATGCAATAAAACAAATTAATGAAAATAATGTATGTATTATTACAGGTGGACCAGGTACAGGAAAAACAACAACAATAAAATGTGTAATTGAAATATATAAATCTCACAAGAAAAAAGTTGTATTATGTGCTCCAACAGGTAGAGCAGCCAAAAGAATGAGTGAAACAACTGGAGAAGACGCAAAAACAATTCATAGGCTTTTAGAGATTGGAAAATTTGATGAAGATAAATTAGCTAGTGTAGATACAGATGTCACTCCAATAGATGGCGATATCATTGTAGTTGATGAGATGTCAATGGTAGATGTTTTTTTAATGAATTATTTAGTAAAATCAATTTATCTTGGAACTAAAGTGATATTTGTTGGAGACCCTAATCAGCTTCCTTCAGTAGGACCAGGAAGTATATTAAAAGATTTAATAGAATCTAATCAATTTTCAACTGTGCATTTAGATAAAATTTTTAGACAAGCTGCTAGATCGAAGATAATTGTAAATGCACATAATGTCAATAATGGAGTAAGCTTTATTGGTAAAAAAGATTATAGTGAAGATTCGGAAAATGATTTTTACTATATCAATGAGTCTAATCAAGATAAAATGATTTATCAAGTCTTATCATTAAGCAAAGAAAGATTAAAAAAATATGGTGATTATGATTTCTTTACAAATATTCAAGTCTTAACGCCAACCAAAAAAGGAAAACTTGGAACAAAGGAATTAAACAAAGCTCTTCAAGAACAATTAAATCCCAAAACAGATGAAATACTTGAAAAGACATATGGAGAAATTACTTTTAGAGAAGGCGATAGAGTTATGCAAATCAAAAATAATTATGATATTTATTGGGAAAAAGGTTCTAAAAATGATTTGCGAACATATGATGCTGGCACAGGTGTATTTAATGGAGAGATAGGAAGAGTAAGTAAGATAGATAATACAGAAAGGCAGATGGAAGTCAAGTTTGATGATGGAAAATATGCTTGGTATGCATTTTCTGAACTTGAACAATTAGAACATGCATATGCAATAACAATACATAAGGCACAAGGAAGTGAATTTGATGTCGTTATTTTAGTAATTCCACAATCATCAAATATGTTACTTACAAGGAATTTGTTGTATACTGGAATTACCAGAGCAAAAAAACTTTTAATAATAATAGGAAATAATAAATTAATTGAATTTATGATAAATAACACAGATATAAAGAAACGTAATTCTGGATTAGTAGATAAACTAAATAGTATTAAATAAAAAAAGAAAGATATATGGTTATAGCCATATATCTTTTTTTGTCGAAAGCTTATTAAAATATGACAAAACTAGTGTTTTTTCTTCGAAGGGAAAAAATGAGCTTTTTAGAATAATAATATAGCAAAAGATAAAGGAGGAAAAATATGAATGTTAAACATTTTATTGAAGATAAGTATTTAGTTTTTGAATTAACAGAAGAAATTGATCATCATGAGTCAGAAAAGATAAAGAAAAGAGCTGATTATGAAATTCAAAGATTAATGCCTAAAAGGGTTGTATTTGATTTCGAGAAGGTTAATTTTATGGATAGTGCAGGAATAGGGCTTATTATTGGGAGATATAAGACGGTAAGTTGTTATGGTGGGAAAATAGAATTAATAAATGTAAATAACAAATTACGAAAAATCTTTGAGTTATCCGGTTTAAAAAGATTTATAAGGGAGGAGAAATTAGTTTAATGAATAATGAAATGAAATTAGAATTTTTAAGCAAATCTGCAAACGAGAGTTTTGCAAGAATAGCGGTTGCAGCATTTGTATCACAATTAGATCCAACAATAGAGGAGATAGCTGATATAAAAACATCTGTATCAGAAGCAGTAACAAATTGTATAATACATGCTTATCCAGATAGAGAAGGAATAATAAAAATTAAGTCTGTATTAAATGATAATGAAGTAGAAATTGAAATTTCTGATACTGGTGAAGGAATTGAAAATGTTGAAGAGGCTAGAACTCCTCTTTATACAAGTAAGGTGAATTTAGAGAGATCAGGTATGGGATTTACGATAATAGAAAACTTTATGGATGATTTAAGAGTAGAATCTATAGTTGGAATTGGAACAAAATTAACTATGAAAAAAATAATAAAAAAAGAAAATACATAATTAGGAGGGAATATGCAAGAGAGATATAAAACTCTTATTGCAAAAGCACAGCAAGGTGATAAAAAAATAATGGCAGAAATATTGGAGGAAAACAAACGGACTTATATGGAGTATTGTAAGAAGGTTTTTAGGAAGAGGATATGAAGCAGATGATTTATATCAAATTGCTTGTATAGGCTTTATCGAAGCAGTACAGAGGTTTAAGTTTGAATATAATGTTGAACTTTCAACATATGCAGTTCAGTATATGCTTGGAGAAATAAAAAAGTTTTTAAGGGATGACGGAATAATAAAAATTAGTAGAAATATAAAGGAGTTAGGATTTAAAATAGATGTTGAATCAATTTATGAAAAAATTGATGAAGAAGGAAATGAGCTATTAGAAGTGCTTAAGAATGATGAGGATGAACAAGGAAAAATAGTAGACAAGCTTACAGTAAATGGATTATTAGAAAAATTAAATACTAGAGATAGATTAATTATAAATTTAAGATATTTTAAAGATAAAACACAGAGCCAAGTTGCTAAAATACTTGGCATTTCACAAGTACATGTTTCCAGAATAGAAAAAAGAATTTTAAGTGATTTTAAAAATAAAATGCTTGTATAAAGGAGAATTGCGTTTGAAGAAATTTTTATTTTATATAGTATTTACAATATCATTAATTTTTATAATGCCTATGTTATTTACTAATCCATTCAAAACAGAAGAAACTTTTTCTGATGTAACAACTCCATTTGATTATGGCAAATATAGTAATATTAAACTTCTTCATGTCCAAACAGGAGAAGTTGAAGAATTAAGTTTGGATACTTATTTATATGGAGTTGTTTCAAGTGAGATGCCTGCGGGTTTCGAAATGGAAGCATTAAAAGCTCAAGCTGTTGTAGCTAGAACATATACAATATATCAAATAGAAAATGGTGGAAAACACGGTGATATAGCTGATATTTGTGATAATCCAAATTGCTGTCAAGCATGGATAACAAAAGAAAATAGAATGGCAAGGTGGGAAGAAAAAGAAAGAGGCGATAACTGGAATAAAATAATAGAATCTGTTAATAGTACTGCTGGAAAAATAATTTTATATGAAGGAAAACCAATTAATGCTTTATTTCATGCAAATAGTGGAGGAAAAACAGAATTAGCTAGTGAGGTTTGGGGGGGAGATTATCCATATTTTCAAAGTGTAGAAACATCTGGGGAAACTGAATATACATCATATAAATCTGAAGTTGAATATAGTAAAAATGATTTAGAGAAAATTATGTTAGAGAAAAATCCGAAGTTTAAAATAAATTATAATGATATTAATTGTATAAAAATATTAGAATATACTGATTCTGGAAGAGTAAAAAAAATTAAAATTGGAAATACCGAAATATCCGGAGTAGATGCAAGAATACTTTTTAGTTTAAAATCTTCAAATTTTAATTTTTTATTAGAAGAAAATAAAATTATTTTTTATGTAATTGGCTATGGTCACGGTGTTGGTTTTAGCCAATGTGGAAGTGATTATTTAGCAAAACAAGGGAAAAACTATGAAGAAATTATTAAATATTATTATAAGAATGTGGAAATAAGTGAATAATCTTCAATAAAATGCAAATACTTTAAATAGTTATTTATAATGATGGAGGTTATTTAAGTGAGCAGAAGAGAATATTATGAAGAACAGAAAATGAAAAAGATTATATATGTTTTTGCAATTGCATTAATTTTGTCTATAGTCTTATTTTTAACTATTTTTGTGCTATATAATCAAAAAAAGAAACAAAAAGCAAATGAAGGTCTATCCAATATTAAGCAGATTGCTGATATAGTTCCAAACTATGAAGAAATTCAAGAAACAAGTTCATCAAGAGATTTAACTATTAATAGTGCATCAAGCAAATCAAATATTATAAATCAAAATGTAGTAAGAAATACAGTAAATACTATGCCAGTTACACCAGTTATTGAAAATAAAGTAGAACAAGAAAAAGTAGAAAACAAGAAAAAAGAATATTCATTTATACCACCAATTTCGGGAGAAATATTAAAGGATTATGCTGTAGATACATTAGTTTATTCAAACACTTTAGAAGAATGGACAACTCATACAGGAATCGATATAAAAGCACCTAAGACAAGTGTAGTTGTCGCTTCTGAAGAAGGTACAGTTGACACAATAAAAAATGATCCAAGATTCGGGTTAACTGTTACTATTAAACATGGTGATGAATTTAAAACAGTATATTCTAATTTATACACTGCGGAATTTATAAAAGAAGGGGAAGAAGTAGAGAAAGGACAAACTATAGGAACTGTCGGAGATACTGCTAGTTTTGAGATAGCAGATGAACCACATCTGCATTTTGAAATTTATAAAAATGGAGAAAATGTAAATCCAACAATATATTTAAAAGATAACTAATATATAGTCTTAAAATATTCTATTTAAAGAATATTTTAAGACTTTTTTAATACGATTTTTATAAATTTTTCTATTGAAAAAATATAGTTCTTATGTTATAAATATTATTATGAACAAAAATGAAAAGAGGTACAAAAATGGATAAAAAGAAATTACTAATTAGAATTTTAGCTGCTGTAGCATTAGCTATGATGATATTACCTACAGGTGCAACATTATT
The DNA here is from genome assembly GCA_016290095.1 of Clostridia bacterium. Lineage (GTDB taxonomy): Bacteria > Bacillota > Clostridia > TANB77 > CAG-508 > Scatovivens. The sequence continues at coordinate 59,019 of JAEESU010000018.1, read as the reverse complement.
AATGTATTTAATAAATAAATAATAGAAGTGGAGTTTTTTTAATGGTAGGACAAAAAAGTTTACAAAGCTTTCTTGAAGATACAATATTAAGCTCAATAAATAACAATCCACTAAGTTTAATTACAACAATATTAGATTTAGTTATTGTTATTTTCCTAATATATAAAGCATTTAGATTGTTAGAAAAAACAAGAGCTTGGCAATTACTAAAAGGAATTTTTATATTAGTTATAATTACATTTGTTAGTGGATTATTACAATTTAAAATACTAAATTATATTTTATCATCAGTAATGTCATATGGAGTTATAATGCTTATTATTGTTTTTCAACCAGAGTTAAGAAGAGCATTAGAACAATTGGGTACAACAAATAGATTTACAAAATTACTTGGAATAGACCAAGATATTAATGCGAAAACAAAAGAAAATATTTATAAAATTGCAATAGCTGCTGTTGAATTATCAAAGCAGAGAAAAGGTGCATTAATAGTAATAGAAAGAGAAATTAAGATTAAAGATATTATTAATACAGGTATTTTAATGAACTCAGAAATTTCTCCACAATTATTAGTTAATATTTTTGAACCTAATACACCACTTCATGATGGAGCTGTAATTATTAGTGAAAATAAAATAGCTGCTGCTTCATGTATGCTTCCTTTGGCAGATGATAAAGATATTGCCAGAGAATTAGGTACAAGACATAGGGCTGCAATTGGAGTTTCAAAAGAATCTGATGCAATAGTAGTTGTAGTTTCAGAAGAAACTGGAAAAATATCTATCGCAAAAGAAGGAACATTAATTGCAGATGTTAGAGAAGATGTATTAAAGAAAATATTATTAAAGAATTTAATTAATGAACCAATACATACAAGCAGATTAAAAAAGGCATCAGAAGTTAAAAATGAAGAAGAATAAAATAAAAAGGACTTTTGAAGTCCTTTTTTATTTTATAAAAATTTATCAATTGCTTCAGCAAATGCACCATCTTTTGTGGAAGATGTTGTAACATAATTTGCAACTTCTTTAATATTGTCCATAGATTCGTTTACAGCGACACCAATTCCACAATCTCTAATCATTTCATAATCATTTATATTATCACCAATTGCCAAAATGTCTTTTTTATCAATATCTAAAAATGTACTTAAAAAATTTAATGCTTCATTCTTATTAATATTTGTAGGAGTTATATTAATATATTCATAATCTTTATCTATAATTTTGTCTCTATAAACTCCTCTTTTATTTATAAAAGTACAATCGATGTTTTTGTTGATAATTAGCATTTTTCTAAAATTTAGTAAAGGAATATTCTCTGATGAAATGATAGCAGAAAATACAGAAGTTTCGTTTTTTTCGATATAATCAATTATACTATCAACAAACTTGAATTTTAGAAATTCATTGTTTTCTTGATTTCTTATTATATAATTTCTTAAATCCATAAATTCTAATTTTTCTGTAACTATTTCTTCATCTGTATAAAGATGTATATGAAATCCATATCTTTTTGCCATAGTTGAAACAAAAAGTAGGTCTTCTTTTGTAATTACATGTTTATACAATTCTTTTCCAGCTTTTAAATCTATTATTTGAGTACCATTTCCAAAAATACCATAAGTAGCATGAAACTTTTTACAACTCTTTTGAGAAACTGCATATGATTTTCCTGTACAAATGACAAATGGAATTTTTCTTTTTTGTATTTTTGTGAAAGCTTTAATATTTTTTTCAGAAACATTATAGTTTTTATCTACAATTGTTCCATCTAAATCGCTCGCTATTAATTTTATACTCATAAATTCAACATCCTTTTAAAAAATTTTATCTTGTAACTTCAACTAGATGTACTGTATTATCTGGGAAAAACGTTAAGTTTACTGAATCTATTGATTTTAAACAATATTTTTGGTATTTATAATTTTTATTTACAGAAAATGTAAAAGTTACTTTATAATCTGTTGTTACATCATCTAGTGTTCTTGATACTTTTGCGACAGCTGTGTAATTTTCATCAAATTCGTTTGTAATTTCTATACTTGATACAGTATATTTTTCTGAGTCTAGTTCTTTAATATCTTTTCCATAAATATATGATTTACTTGTAGAAGTATAACCAACATAGTTATTGTAAGATCTCACAACACTTGTTCTTGAATAATCTTTTCCTGTTAATTCTGTTAAGAATTTGTGTATATTTGCTTGGTTAGGAGCTAAATCTGTGTTTATATCTAATGAGTTTCTACTAGAAGAATTCTTATCAAAATAATGTCTAGCTATATAAAGTAAAATTGTATTACTTTCTAAGTTTTCTTCATCTAATGAAAGTCTTTTAATACCAATTGCAAAATCTTTTATGAAATCTTTTACTTCTTCAGTATCAATAACAGAATAATCTTCTATTTTATTTGATGGTGAAAGATTAGCATATGTAGTACCATTGGAAACACGGTTTGTAGTAGTATTAGATGCTACAGTATTTGTGACATCATTATTTATGGTGTTATTTGAAACATTATTTAAAACAGTATTTGCAGTATTATTTATAATATTATTGACTGTATTTGAATCAATTGTGTTGTTTTCAATTTTATTTGTAATAGCATTTTCAACAGAATTTGTGGAATTAGAAATTCTATTTTGAGTAACTACTTTATTTTCTATTTCGTTTGTAATAAGAGGCTTATTATTATTTGGAATAAATCTAGAAAGATCAAAATACTTATTTGCAAAGAATAAGCCAACTCCTAATAGTATTAATAATAAAAATAGTAATAGAAAAACTTGTTTTGTGTGTGAAAATGTAGAAACTTTTACTTTTGAATTCTTTATATTTTCAGTTATTTTATCAAATAATTGCTGATCACTAATTTGATCTTCTTTATATGCATTTTTTATTAATTCTTCTTGTTTATTTCCTAAAAAGTTATCTTTTAATTGATCATATAATTTTTCGGTTGAAGAATTAATACTTTTCTTTACATCTAATTTTGATATGTTAGCAATATATGAAATTTCTTTTACACTTAATCCAACATAAAAATATAGTAATGCAGGAAGCCTATTATTCTTATCTAAAGTTGTGATAGTTTTCTCAATGATAGAATCTGTTTTATACATTCTATATTTTGCGTTTTTTAATAAAGTTTCTGCTACTTCATCATTATTATTTTTATTAGATATTTTTTTATTGTTTTGTTCACATACAGAAACTAGTTCTTGTATTGCTAAGCAAAGAAAACTATGTTCATTTCTACAATTAATAATACCATGATAAGTATTTAACAAAGCTTTTTCAATTGAAGTTTGAAGTTCTACGTCTAAATGATGATAAATTCTTGCAACTTTATAAAAAATAACATTGTATTTATCTACTAAAGCGAGATATGCTTCTTTATTTGATTTTTTTGCTTCTTTTAATAAATCCATATAATACCTCCATATATTTTGAATTCTACCATATTAATAAAAATAAATCAAACTAATTCGAGTTGAAAAAATGCAAAAAAAATGCTAAAATTGAAGCATAGTTGGAGAAAGAAAAATGAGAAATATAAAATTAATAATTGAATATGATGGAAGAGATTTTAATGGATGGCAAAAACAACCGAATAAATTAAATATTCAAGGTGAGATTGAAAGAGCAATCTCAGAAATTACAGGTGAAGAAATAGAGCTTATTGCATCTGGTAGAACAGATGCTGGAGTACACAGTTTGGGTCAAACTGCAAATTTTAAAACAAATAGCAATCTTCCAGTAGAAAAATTTCCAATAGCAATAAATTCTAAATTAAAGAAGAGTATTATAGTAAAAAGTGCTGAAGAAGTTGATGAGAGATTTCACAGTAGATATTCAGTAAAATCAAAGAAGTATCGTTATACAATAAATAATTCAGAATATGGTAGCGCTATTTTTAGAGAGATGGAATATCATTTTCCACAAAAATTGGATATAAAAAAAATGCAAGAGGCTGCAAAATACTTTGAAGGAGAACATGATTTTAAAGGCTTTAAAGCAAGTGGTACAAGCAGCAAGAATAGTGTTAGAACAATTTACAAAGCAGAAGTTATTAAAAAAAATGATAGAGTTTATATTGAATTAACAGGAAGTGGATTCTTATACAATATGGTAAGAATAATTTCAGGAACATTATTAGATGTAGGAATTGGTAAAATTAAACCAGAAGAAATTACAGAAATTATTGAAAGTAAAGATAGAAAAAGAGCAGGAAAAACATTACCAGCACATGGACTTTGTCTAGTAGAAGTTAATTATTAGAACTAATTTAACACTAGTAGAATATAATACTATTAAACCAACATTAAGGAGGGTTTAATAATATGAATACTCTACTAGTTTTTTTGGCAATTCCTTTGGCGACAATTATACTATCTGCTATATTTGAGACCTTTATTAATAGTCCTATTAAAGTTTCTGGAATTTTTTTCTCAATATTTATTGTTGTTGCATTTGCACTTGGAGGAACAGCAGAATTAGTACTTGCGGCACTAATATATATAATAATCTCTTTTTTAACTGCATTAATTGTTCACATTATTACACATAATCATATGTGTAATAATGTTGAAGCAGGATATACAGATGTTTATTCTAATCTAAATAATGTATTAAATACAACTCAGACAGAAGAAAACACTTTAACTACAAATGTTGATTTATTTAATGGTTCCAGGTGTAGAAGAAATAGACAAATATTGAAATAACAAAAATCTCATGATATAATCAAACAAATTAAATTTTGAAAGGAAAACACATGAGATTAGATAAATTTTTAAAAATGAGCAGAGTAATCAAAAGAAGAACAGTAGCAAATGATGCAGCAGATAATGGAAGAATAATTGTTAATGGGAAAGTAGTTAAACCAAGTTATGAAGTTAAGATTGGTGATGTTGTTGAAATAAAATTCGGAGATAAAGTTTCTAAATTCGAAATAATAAATATTCCAAAAACACAAGGAAAAAATATATCAGAATCTATTAAATTGCTTTAAATTTTGAAAAGAATAATTCTTAGAATTATTCTTTTCTTGCTTTTATATAGATAGTTGATAAATGCATAAAATTATGATATAACTTGCATTAAGAAGGGGGCAAGAAAATGGCTGAATTCGTTCATTTACATGTGCACAGTGAATATAGCTTGCTAGATGGAATGTGTAGAATAAAAGAACTACCTAAAAGAGCAAAAGAGCTTGGAATGAAAGCAATTGCTCTTACTGATCATGGAGTTATGTATGGAGCTGTAAATTTCTATAAAGAATGTATTGCTGAAGGGATTAAACCAATTATTGGATGTGAAGTATATGTTGCACCACGTTCCAGATTTGAAAAAGAATCTGGAATTGATGACAATTATTCACATCTTATTTTACTTGCTAAAAATAAAACAGGATATCAAAACCTTATAAAATTAGTATCTTTAAGTTTTACTGAAGGATATTATTATAAACCAAGAATAGATTTAGAAATATTAGAAAAATATAGTGAAGGACTTATTTGTACAAGTGCTTGTTTAGCTGGTAGTGTAAATAAAGCCTTACTTCAAGATGATTTTGAAAAAGCTAAAGAAATAGCTCTATGGCATAAAAAAGTGTTTGGCGAAGATTATTATTTAGAGATTCAAAATAATGGTGTACAAGCACAAGTTTTAGCAAATCAAAAGTTAATACAATTATCAAGAATGACAGGAATTCCTCTTGTTGCAACAAATGATGCACATTATTTAAAACAAGAGGATAGTTATAATCATGAGATTTTACTTTGTATTCAAACAGGTAAAAAAATTCATGATGAAGATAGAATGAGATTTGAGTCAAATGAGTTTTACATTAAATCACCAGAAGAGATGGCTGATTATTTTTCAGCTGTGCCAGAGGCAATTGAGAATACAGTAAAAATAGCAGAAAAATGTAATTATGATTTTGAATTTGGAGTAACAAAACTTCCAAATTATGATGTTCCTAAAAAATATAAAACACATGAAGAATATTTTAGAGAATTAACATGGAATGGAATAGAGGAAAGATATGGAAAAAACTATTCTGAAGAAGTAAAAAATCGTACAGAATATGAGCTTTCTGTTATTTCTAAAATGGGATATGTTGATTATTATTTAATAGTTTGGGATTATATTCATTATGCAAAATCAGTTGGCATTCCAGTAGGACCAGGGCGTGGTTCAGGTGCAGGTTCAATAGTTGCTTATGCAATTGGAATTACTGATATAGACCCATTAAAATATAATTTGCTTTTCGAAAGGTTTTTAAATCCTGAAAGAATTTCTATGCCTGATTTTGATGTTGACTTTTCTGATGAAAGAAGACAAGAAGTTATAGATTATGTAGCAAATAAATATGGAAGAGATCATGTTTCTCAAATTATTACTTTTGGAACAATGTCTGCGAAAAGTGTAATAAGAGATGTTGGTAGAGTGTTAGATGTTCCATATAGTGATGTAGATAAAATTGCTAAAATGATTCCATTCGAAATTCACATGACACTAGATAAAGCAATAGAACAAAATAGAGAGTTAAAAGAATTATACGACTCTGATGAAACAACAAAAAGAATTATAGATATTGCAAAAGGCTTAGAAGGAATGCCAAGAAATGCTTCTACACATGCATGTGGTGTTGTAATAACAAAAGATCCAGTAGATACTTATGTTCCACTTTGTACAAATGATGGAAACGTTGTTGCACAATTTACAATGACAACACTAGAAGAACTTGGCTTACTAAAAATGGATTTCTTAGGACTTAGAACATTAAGCGTAATTGCAAATTGCATTGAACTTGTAAAACAAAACAGGGGAATAGATGTTAAATTTGATGATAATATGGATGATCCTGAAGTATACAAATTATGGCAAGATGGAAAGACATTTGGAATATTCCAATTTGAAAGTACAGGAATAACAAATGTAATGAAAGAATTAAAACCAGATAGCTTAGAGGATGTTATTGCAGGAGTTTCATTATATCGACCAGGACCGATGGAACAGATTCCAAGGTATATTAAAGGAAAATTTAATCCTGGACATAATGAATATACACATCCAGCGTTAGAGCCAATTTTAAATGTTACTTATGGATGTATGGTATATCAAGAACAGGTAATGCAAATTGTTAGAGATTTAGCAGGTTATTCTCTTGGAAGAGCAGACTTAGTAAGACGTGCAATGGGAAAGAAAAAACTTGATGTTATGGCAAAAGAGCGTGAAGTTTTTATCAATGGACAAGTAGACGAAAATGGCAATGTTGTTGTTCCTGGTTGCGTTAGAAATGGAATAGATGCAAAATCAGCAGATAAAATTTTTGATGAAATGGCAGAATTTGCAAAATATGCATTTAACAAATCACATGCTGCAGCATATGCGGTTATATCTTATAGGACTGCATATTTAAAAAAATACTATAAAGAAGAATTAATGGCTGCGACATTAAATAGCTTTTTGGGAAATCTAGATAAAATTCCTATATATATTCAAGACTGCAAAGATATGGGAATAGAAATCTTAAATCCAAGTATAAATTATAGTAGTACAAAATTCACAGTAAAAGATAATAAAATTAGATTTGGCCTTGGAAGTATAAAAAATGTTGGAGTTGCTGTAATAGATGATATTGTTTTAGAACGTGAAAAAAATGGATTATTTGAAAGTTTTACATCATTCTGCGAAAGAACAAAAGATGCGGCAATAAATAAAAGGTGTATAGAAAGTTTAATAAACGCAGGAGCCTTTGATGATTTTGGAAAAACTAGAGCAACATTATTAGCATCTTTTGAAGGTATTCTAGATTCTATAAATAATGAATCAAAAACTAAAATGGAAAATCAAGTTTCAATGTTTGATTTGATGACAGATAATGAAGATATAATAGAACAACAAAAATATGTATTCATAGAAAAAGAAGAAATGCCAGAAAATGAAAAATTAAGTTTAGAAAAAGAAATGCTTGGAGTATATATATCTGGACATCCACTAGAAAAGGTTAAAGATTTTATAAATAAATACTCTAATATTAGCACGATAGATTTTGCTAAAATAAATGAAGAAGTAGAAGAATTTGGAGAATCAAGAACTTATAAAGACAATCAAAATGTGAAATTTGTTGGAATAATTAATAAAGTAAATAAAAAATTTACTAAGAAAAATACAACAATGGCATTCTTAAATATGGAAGATTTTTATGGTAATGTAGAAATAATAGTATTTGATAGTGTGTATTCAAAAGCAAGTTCATTTTTAGTAAATGAAAATATTGTTATGGTTGAAGGAAGACTAAGCATTAGGGAAGACGAGAATGCAAAGATTGTAGCAACAGAGATTAAAGAAATAAGTGAGCAAATGGAAAGAGAAATAAATAAGTCTTCTCAAAAAATAAATACTGTGAAAACACTACAAATTAATATAACTAATTTAGATGAAAATGTAAAATCCAAATTAAGAGGAGCAATTAAATTTTTTGCAGGTGATAGAGCAAATGTTAAATTAGAAATTGTAGATAATGAAGATGTAAAACCATGCGGAGGATTGCTTTTGAATGACAAGGTGCTTGCCATATTTAAAGAAATTGTTACAGAAGAAAATATAAAAATAGTATAAAATATATTGAAATTTTTAATAAAAAAAGGTATAATTTCTAAAAATAAAAGAAATGTTTTAAAGGAGTAAATAATAAATGAAAAGAGAAGACATCTTTTCCATTTTATCATTACTTTTTATAATAATATTATTAATAATTGTAGCCGTTTTTGTAGGAAAAAAGTTATTCGGAAAACAAGGTGTAATAGATCAATATAAAGAAGTAGATACAGAATATAATAAAACAGAAATAGTTGATAAATTAAATTTAATTATAAAAGAAAAATATGTTTTAGATTATAAATATGCATCTGAAAATCAAAAAGACATAGATGAAATTTATACTACGGAAACAATAGTTGCTTATTTGCTAGATCAAGGTTATTTAGAACCATTAAAAGATATTAATGATAATTTAGTTGAAGATCAATATTATATAAATCCAGGAGCTTTTAATAGTGATATAGCTACATCAGTAATAAACAAAAATGGTTCAGCAAGTAATGGAACAAAATTATTTAAAGTAAAAAAACTTGAAGATAAATATATGATTTATTTTATTGATAAATATGGTGAGGAAGAAGAATTAGGAGAACTAATCTTAAAACCAGAAGTATAAAAGGAAGTAAGATGATAAAATTAACTAGATTAAAGAAACTAAATATTATTTTTAAAAATTCTCATATTAATAGAGAATTATTCGTGGTTAACAATTTATAGAATTCTATTTTTAATAGAATTCTTTTTTTTAAGTTTTTAAAGAAAGGTAGAAAACAGATGAAAGATTTTAATCGAAAAATTGTACTTGAAGATGGGAGTGAATACTATGGATATGGATTCGGAGCCGATACAGAAAGAATCTGCGAAGTAGTTTTTAACACATCAATGGTCGGATATCAAGAGGTAGTTTCAGATCCGTCGTATACATATCAAATGGTTGTTATGACATATCCAATTATTGGAAATTATGGAATTAATGATGATGATTTTGAAACTAAAAAACCGACTATAGGAGGACTTATTGTAAGAGATTATAATGACATACCAAGTAATTTTAGATATACATATACATTGTCAGAATTGCTTGAAGAAAATGGTATACCTGGAATATATGGTGTAGATACGAGAAAAATAACAAGAAGTATAAGAGATTTAGGAAGCAGAAAAGTAATAATTACATCTAGCAAAACAAAAACTGAAGATGCTCTTAAAAAATTAAAAGAATATAAAATTCCAAAAGATGCAGTATCACAAGTTAGTTGTAAGAAAAAATGGTATTCAAGAACAACAAATGCAAAATATAATATAGTAGCAATAGATTGTGGAATAAAGCTTAATATTGTAAGAAGTCTAAACAAACGAGGAGGAAATGTTATAGTTGTACCATATAATACAACAGCAGAAGATATATTAGCATTAAAGCCTGATGGAATATTTATATCAAATGGACCGGGAGATCCTGAAGATGTAAAAGAAACAATTACAACTATTAAGAATTTAATAGGCAAAAAACCAATATTTGGAATATGTTTAGGACATCAAATTATAAGTTTGGCGTATGGAGCTAAAACATATAAATTGAAATTTGGTCACAGAGGTGGAAATCATCCTGTTAAGAATTTAAAGACAGGAAAAATAGAAATAACAAGTCAAAATCATAGTTATGCTGTTAATAATGAAAGTTTAAAAAAGACAGATCTAGAAGTAACACATATTAATTTATTAGATAACACTATAGAAGGAGTAGAGTGCAAAAAAGATAAAGTATTTTCTGTACAATACCATCCAGAAAGTGCTCCAGGTCCACAAGATAGTGGGTATTTGTTTGATGAATTTTTTACTATGTTAAAAAAGGAGAGAAAATAAGATGCCAAAAAGAAAAGATATAAAAAAGATTTTAGTAATTGGATCAGGCCCTATTATAATTGGACAAGCAGCAGAATTTGATTATGCTGGAACACAAGCATGTTTAGCATTAAAAGAAGAGGGATATGAAGTAATTTTAATTAATTCAAATCCAGCTACAATTATGACTGATAAACAAGTTGCAGATAAAATATATATGGAGCCTTTAACACTTGAATATGTAGCTAAAATAATAAGATTTGAAAGGCCAGATGCCATTATTCCAGGACTTGGAGGTCAAACTGCTCTTAATTTAGCGATGCAACTTGCAAGAAAAGGTGTTTTACAAGAATGCCAAGTAGAAATTTTAGGAACAACCCCTGAAAGCATAGAAAAAGCAGAAGATAGAGAAAAGTTTAAAGAATTATGTGAAAAAATTGGAGAACCAATACTTCCATCACAAATTGCACATTCAATTGATGAAGGAATAAGAGCTGCAGAAGAAATAGGATATCCAGTAATATTAAGACCTGCATTTACATTAGGAGGAACAGGTGGAGGTTTTGCAGATGATGAAAAAGAACTTAGAGAAATAATGAAAAATGCTCTAGAGTTATCACCAGTAAGACAAGTACTTGTGGAAAAAAGTATAAAAGGATTTAAAGAAATAGAATATGAAGTAATTCGTGATAGTAATGATACTGCTATTACAATTTGTAATATGGAAAATGTAGACCCTGTTGGAATTCATACAGGAGATTCAATAGTTGTTGCACCAAGTCAAACATTAACAAATAAAGAATATCATTTATTAAGAGATAGTAGTTTAAAAATAATACGTGCACTAAAAGTTGAAGGTGGATGTAATGTTCAATTTGCCCTAGATCCAGATTCATTTGAATACTATGTAATTGAAGTAAATCCAAGAGTTTCAAGATCTTCAGCACTTGCTTCTAAAGCTAGTGGATATCCTATAGCTAGAGTATCTGCTAAAATAGCAGTTGGATTAAGATTAGATGAAATTCAAATAGCAAATACACCAGCAAGTTTTGAACCAACATTAGATTATGTTGTAACTAAAATGCCAAGATTTCCATTTGATAAATTTCCACTTGCTTCAAATAAATTAAGTACACAAATGAAAGCCACTGGAGAAATAATGAGTATTGGTAGAACAATAGAAGAAAGCTTTTTAAAAGCAGTTCGCTCATTAGAAATAGGTGTAAATCATATAAAACACAAAAAGTTTAATGGTTGGAGCGCAAAAAAATTAATGGAATATATTGCTGAAGGAACAGATGATAGATTATTTGCTTTAGCTGAAATTTTTAGAAAAAATGTTGATATAGATGATGTTTATAATGCTACAAAAATTGATAAGTTATTTTTAAATAGTATTAGAAAGATTACTGATTTTGAGAAGAAACTTGCTGAAAATGTTGGAAAACCAGATTCATTAAGAGAAGCTAAAAGAATGGGGTTTTCAGATCCTGCAATTGCAGAAATTTGGAATATGACTGAAAAAGATGTATATATGCTAAGAAAGAAAAATAAAATATATCCTGTTTATAAGATGATAGATACTTGTGCTAGTGAGTTTGATAGTTATGTGCCATATTTCTATTCAAGTTATGAAGAAGAAAATGAATCTATAGTAACAAATAATAAAAAGATAATTGTTCTTGGAGCAGGACCTATAAGAATCGGACAAGGTGTAGAGTTCGATTATTCAACTGTACATGCAGTAAAAACAATAAAAGAATATGGAATTGAAGCTATAATTATTAATAATAACCCAGAAACAGTTTCAACTGATTATACAACAAGTGATAAATTATATTTTGAGCCACTTACAACAGAAGATGTAATGAATATAATCGATTTAGAAAAACCATTAGGAGTTGTTGCATCACTTGGTGGACAAACTGCAATTAACTTGGCAGAAAGTCTTGTTGAAAGAGGAGTAAAAATAATCGGTACTGATTTTGATGCTATTGAAAGAGCGGAAAATAGGGATGCTTTCGAAAAAGTAATGAATAAACTAAAAATTCCTCAACCAAAAGGTGATGCAGTAACAAATATTGAAGATGGAATTAAAGTTGCAGAGAGAATAGGGTATCCAGTGCTAGTTAGACCAAGTTATGTTCTTGGTGGAAGAGCAATGCAGATTGTATTTAATAGAGAAGTATTAGTAAAATATCTAACAGATGCTGTTTCAATAAACACTAAAAACCCAGTATTAGTTGATAAATATATTATGGGTAGAGAACTAGAGGTTGATGCTGTATGTGATGGAAAAGATGTATTTATTCCTGGAATTATGGAACATATTGAAAAAACAGGTATACATTCAGGAGACAGTATTAGTATATATCCAACTTTTGATATAGATAAAAAAGTAAAAGAGAAAATAATTGATTATACAGTAAAACTTGGATTAGGAATTGGAATTGTAGGATTATATAATATACAATTTATAGTTGATAAAAATAATGATGTATATGTAATTGAGGTAAATCCTCGTTCTTCAAGAACAGTTCCATTTATATCAAAATCTACGGGATATTCTTTGGCAGATATTGGAACATTAGTTATGCTTGGAAAAACTTTAAAACAACAAGGATTTACAGAAGTTTATCCTAAAGAAAAAGATTGGTGGTATGTAAAAGCACCAGTATTCTCTTTCTCAAAATTAAAAGGATTAGATACATATCTTTCTCCAGAAATGAAGTCAACAGGAGAAGCAATTGGATATGATCAAAAATTTACAAGGGCACTATATAAAGCATTACAATCTTCAGGAATGCATGTTGTAAATTATGGAACAGTATTTGTAACACTTGCTGATAAGGATAAAGAAGAGGCACTTCCACTAATAGAAAAATTTTATCAATTAGGGTTTAATATAGAATCTACAAAAGGAACAGGAGATTTCTTGAAAAAACATGGAATTAAAACAAGAATTAAAAAGAAAATAAGCGAAGGAAGTGAAGAAATATTAGATTCTATTAGAAAAGGATATGTAAGCTATGTTATTAATACATCTAGTTTAGATTCTTTAACACAAGAAAATGATGGCTTTAAGATAAGAAGAGCATCTGTGGAAAATAATGTTACTATGTTCACATCATTAGATACTGTAAGAGCTTTACTAGAGGTTTTAGAAGAAATCACATTACGTGTTTCAACAATTTAAATATAAAAAAAAAGGATTGGAAGACAAATTCCAATCTTTTTTAATTTATAATTACTTGCAAATTTAAGTTTTTATTGAAAAAAACGAATACAAATGATAGAATAAGAATACTATATTTCTTAAGGAGATTTTAGTATGATTAAGATTAAAACTGTTTCTAAAGGAGCAGAACTTATTTCAATAGAAAAAGATGGATTTGAAAGATTACATGATGGTGAAAAAGATTGGAATAGACATAGCCCAGTTTTATTTCCAATTGTTGGAAAACTAAAAGATGGAAAAACAATTATCGAAGGAAAAACATATGAGATGAGTCAACATGGTTTTGCAAGAGATATGGAATTTGAAAGAATAGGTGAAAACTCATATGTATTAAAATATAATGAAGAAACATTAAAAAAATATCCTTTCAAATTTGAATTATATATTTCTTATGAGATTGGAAAAGATTCAGTAACAACAAATTATAAAGTGGTTAATAAAGATGATAAAATGATATATTTTGGTCTTGGAGGACATCCTGCGTATGTGTGTGATTATCCAAGCGGACAATACAGACTGGAGTTTGAAGATGTAGAAGATTGTATTGAAGTATATCAATTAGAAAATGGTTTAGTAATAGATGAGCCATGTAAAAAACAAAAATTTATTAGAGAAAATAGAATTTATTTAAACAATAAAACATTTGAAAATGATGCGATAATTATAAAAAATTTGAAATCAAGAATTGTTTATTTAAAAACAGAAACAAAAACAGTGTTATCATTTGATTTTAAAGATTTTCCTTACCTTGGAATTTGGTCAAAACCAGGAGCACACTTTGTATGTATTGAGCCTTGGTTTAATACTGCAGATAAAGTTTCTTCAAATGGAATTTTTGAAGAAAAAGAAGATTTAATAGAATTAAAACCAAATCAAGTATTTTCAGCAAGTTACACAGTAAGGTTTTTTGGTTAATATTTGGGAGAACTATAAATGAAAACAGAAATTACACTATTTGGAAAAACAATTGATTTAAAAAAATTAATAATAGTATTGTCAAAGATAGGATTAATATTATTAATTGCTATTAGTATTTTTTTACTTAATCGTTCAGTACTTTTAAGCCCTGATGATTATAATTATACTTGGGTGCAAGGAAGATCAGATGGATCAAAAGTAAGTAATCTTTTAGATTGCATTGAGACAGGAAGATATTTTTATACTCATTGGACTGGAAGAGTAATACCACATGTGTTAGTCGGAATTTTTAGAAATATGAATGCACACGTGTTTGAAATTGTAAATACAATAGCATTCATGATTTTTGTATTAACAATTCCAAAAGTATTAGGAAAGAAAAGTACATTTTTATCTATACTTGCAGTTTTTGGATATTTAGCATATAGTACAATGTTTGGTGAGAAGTTTGCATGGGTTAGTGGAGCATTAAATTATCTTTGGCCAGCAATGTTTTTAAGTATTTTTATATATCTATTTTATAATTATTTCTTTGATAAAAAACGAATAAACAAACTAGGATTAATTGCATTAACACTTTATGCTTTTATTGCAGGATTTATGCATGAAAATACTGCATTTGTTGGTGGAGCATTTTTATGTGCTGTAATTGGATTTAATATAAAAAAATATTGGAATTTTGATAAAACTAAAAAAATCTTTGTTACTTTAATATTTATAATGTTCTGCCTTGGAGCATTTGCTAATATATTTGCACCAGGTAATTTCCATAGAATGGATTCAGAAGGAAAAGGAATATCTTTAGCATTTTTAAATAATTATAAAATGAATAAAAAAGTATTAGAAGTAGTTCTATTAAGTATGTTAGGAGCATTTCTAGTAGAAAATAAAGAATTAGCGAAACAAGAAGAACTAAATATCTTCTTAAAAAGAAATTGGAAAAAGTATAAATGGAATACAATAAAAGAAGAGTTTTTATATTTTATTTTACCGGCATTAGTAGCTTCACTTCCAATGGCACTGATATCTTACTTTCCACCTAGAGCATTTTTAGCATATGAATTAATGTTTATGATTGTGTTAGCTAATAATGTAATTATATTAGCAGACTTTTTTAAAGATAAAAATATATTTATTGCTGGAGTATCAATTTTATTAACTTTAGTTGTTTTTTCAAAATACTCTCCAAGCACTCTTGCTCAAATAAATTATATTATTCCGTATAAAGATAAAATAACAAATCAGTTAATAGAAGCATCAGAGAAAAATGAAAAAGATGTTGTTATTAGCAAGTTTGATTATTTACAATGGATTCATAGAGAAGATTTTATTAACATAGATAACTTCTTCCCAGAATTAAATCATAAGATGCCTGTAAACGTTTTAATAGCAAATTTTTACAATTTAGGTAGAGTAACAGCAGTTGGTGAAAATGAGTATTTAATCGAACTTAAAGTTGATACAGAAGGAATAAATCCTTATGAATTAATAAATAAAGAAACAGAAGAAAATGTTGGATTTATGGAGTATGATGATGAAATAAGATATTGTATTCCAAAAGAACAATTAGGAAGATTCTTATTAGATTGCAGAAAAAATAATTTAAAAGAGAAAATAATTTATTATCGAGTTAGAACTGTAGGAGAGGAAATCACAGATACAGTGAAACTCGAGGATATAATAATTTATTAAAGAAAAGAGGTATAGAAAATGTTGTTATATGTTATAGTTATTATTGTTTTTATTGTAGTATTGGCAGTTATTATTGAATTTAATAAATTTACAAGATTAAGAAATAAAGTTAAACACTCTAAATCTACAATAGATGTTTATCTAAATAAGAGATTTGATTTAATTCCAAATTTAGTAGAATGTGTAAAAGCATATTCAAAATATGAACAATCAACATTTGAAAAGGTAACACAAATGAGGGCTGAATATGAAAAAAATAATAACCTAGACGATGGTGCTAAAACATATACAGAACTTAATAAAGTAATTGGAATAATTGAAAAATATCCAGAATTAAAAGCGAGTGATCAGTTTTTAGATTTGCAAAAAAGTTTAAGAAAAATTGAAGATGAACTTCAAGCAGCTAGAAGATTATATAATGGAGATGTTACTTTATATAATACAACACTAGAAACTTTTCCAGATTCTGTATTTGCAAATGTATTCTCTTTTGAGAAAGAAAAGTTATTTGAAATAGAAGATTATAAAAAAGAAAATATAAAAATTGATATGTAATAGGGTAATAAAATGGAAAGATTTGACGAAATATATGATAAAGTAAATATGTTAACAAGTGAAAGGTTGAAGGATGCAAGAAGTAAGAAAAGAGCATTTATTTTGGGACTTCTTGTTGTACTTGTGATAATTGATTTAATTATTTTTGTTGTAAACCAAAGTAATGCATTCGCAATTTTATTTGCAGCAATTGCATTCTTAGTATTAATGTTTGTCTTGTTAAAAGGAAATGATTTTTATAGAGAAATATACAAAAATGAGGTAATTAAAGGACTTGTTAAAACATATGATAGCAACTTATTTTTTGATTCAAAATATGGAATAAGTCTAAGAGATTATAATATGTCAAAATTTGATAATAATTTTAATGCATATTACTCAGAAGATAGAATATTTGGAAAATTTGATAATGGAAGCGAAATCCAGTTAGCTGAAATAAAAACAGAACGTGTTGAAACATACAGAGAGAATGGACATACAGAAAAACACAGCTATGAAACATTTTCAGGACTTTATGGGGTTGTAAAACTAAAAAGAAACCTATTAGCTAAAATAGATATCTATTGTGATTCTCATCTTAATAGATATTCTAAAGATAGAATAGAAATAGATTCAGCAGAATTTGAAGAATATTATGATTTATTAACAAAAGACAAAATTTTAGCTTTAAAAATCTTTACACCAGAACTAATAGAAAAATTTAATGAGTTGAGAAGAGAACATCCAAAATATAATTTTGAACTAAAAATAGAAAACGAAAAGATATATTTTAGATTTAGATGTGGACATGGATTATTTGAGCCACCTAGATTTAAATCTGATTTAGATAAAGAATTATTAAGAAAATATTTTAAATTAATATATTATCCAATAGAATTAACAAAGATGATATCAAATGTTATAAATGATGTTGAAGAATAAAAAAAGAAGCACTAAAGTGCTTCTTTTTTATTAATTTATTTCTACAACATTTGATTCGTTTTCTATATTTTCTTCATTTGGAGTTTCTGTTTCAGAGGCTTCATAATTAACTTGTGGTAGTTCAAATGCTTCTGCTAATATTACTTTTGAAGTATAATCTTCTGGGAATGGATCTCCATTATAAAATTTATTTTTTAAGTAACTAGGTTCTTCAAATTTGGAATTACTTTCAGCGTATGTGATAAAGTTTTCATAATAGAATAGTTCATTATTTGAATAATATCCTATTTGATATATTAAATAAGCTTTTTTGTCAGATTTGTTCTCACCTGAAATAATAATTCTTTTGTCTCCATTTTCGTCTTCTAGGTTTTCAACATTATAAGTTATATCTTTATAAAGATTAGTTTGTGCAGTTTCTACAAAAGTATTTGGAAATAAACCAATCTCTATTCTGCTGAAATCTTTAAATGCTCTAGAGAAATAAAAATATCTAGTTGTTCCAGCCTCAAAATTATTAACTGTAGCATCATAATCCATACCAAAAGGGATATTATTTGAGTCGTAAAAAATAACATATGGATTTATATTTGAATAAGTTTCAGAAGAATTGTTTTTAACTTCCACCATAAGTACATTTTCATCATGCTCTACATATGAATAATTAACAATTTGTAAACCATTTGATTTGTTTACAGAAGAGTTAGTATTTGATTTTTTAGAAATTATTAAGCATATTAATAATATGACAATTATTATACTTAATATTGCTATAGCAATAATAGATTTATTTTTGATTTTCATAAAGTCCTCCTTAACATTTTCTTCTATAATATTATATAATAAAATCATTTTTAATCAATATTTTTTAAAAATAATTGACTTTTTTTACAAAATTATGTTATTATATTTACATAATTTAAATACGTTTGAGAAAAGAGGAGTAAGCAAATACTCTAGAAAGAGAAAAGAAGTGAATGCGCTGAGAGCTTCTTATAGAAAGATTTGCTGAAGGTAGCTTTTTTAGTAGATATGCCGAAAATAACTTTAAGTATATCCGTTTAAGTAACGTTAAAAACTTACGAGATGTTAAAACTATAGAGTTTTAATAATTAAGGTGGTACCGCGATAAATAATTGCCCTTATGCTTTTATAAGCATAAGGGTTTTGTTTTTTAGGAGGTGGATAAAATGAGATACTCGATATTTAGCAAAGAGAATATTAAAATATTTGCAACATTTATAATAGGTTACATATTAATAGTATTTCCAATATCACTAATAGCCAGTGCAACTGAAAATGGATTTGTGGGAAGATTGAAAGAGGCACTTATAAATACAGGATGGGTTGCAGCTTTTTTTACAAGTTTTTTCTTGACTATAGGAATTATAGGATGGATTGTAAATTTGCTTGCACATACTACTGTTAGAGTTCAAAAATTAGACAAAGTAGATTTTCTTGGAAGTAAAGAACTATATAGAGATATTTTAGAAACGTATTCTCCCGTAACTCTTTCATATATAGATCAAATGAACTATGATCCAGTCGTCGCTGTAACGGCGGGACTACTAAGATTAGAAAATAAAAAGTATATAAAACTTAATAACGGAGAAATAGAGTTTCTAAAAGAAGATGATTATAATATGAGTATGTCAGAAAGATATATATATGGAAGATTAAAAAGAGGTAAAAAAGAAATAGAGGCCAAAACTTTGTGGAATGATATACTTTATGATGGATACAAAAGTGGAATTTTAGAAGAACATAGGTCTACAATGGATTTCAAAATAATTGGAAGGTCAGCATTATTGCTTTTTGCCTTATCAATATTTGCTAATATATTAAAAGGTATTTTTGGAAAATTAGGCGAAGGATTAGGAGCTTTAGTAGTTATACTCGTCTGGGGTTTTTTCTGTGCATATCAAATATACAACGAAGAAAAATCGGGATATAGAACAAATGAAGCTATTGAACTAAATAGTAAACTAGAAGGACTAAAAACTTTTTTAAAAGAATATAGTACTTTGCATGATAGAGATTCAGATGAGATAGTACTTTGGGAAGACTACTTAATTTATTCAGTAATTTTTAGACAAAACAAAAAAATAATTTCAGAATACAAAAAATATTTTAAAATTATTTAAAATAGGAGGTATATTATGAACGAGAAACATAAATTAAATGATAAATTTGATCCAAAAGAATTTGAAGATAGATTATATGAAGATTGGGAAAAGAAAGGTTATTTTAAACCAAGTGATGATAAAACAAAAGAAGCCTATTGTATAATGATGCCACCACCAAATGTAACAGGTAAACTTCATATGGGACATGCATTAGATGGAACACTTCAAGATATTTTAATTAGATATAAAAGAATGAGAGGATACAGAACATTATGGCTTCCTGGTTCTGATCATGCTGCTATATCTACTGAAATGAAAGTTGTTCAAAAACTAAAATCTGAAGGAAAAACAAAAGAAGATTTGGGCAGAGAAAAATTCTTAGAAGAAACTTGGGATTGGACTCATAAATATGGTGGAATTATTCAAACACAACAAAGAAAACTAGGATGTTCTTGCGATTGGGATAGAAATAGATTTACACTAGATGAAGGAATGAGTGATGCAGTTTTAGAACAATTTATTAGATTATATGAAAAAGGTTTAATATATAAAGGAACTAGAATGGTAAATTGGTGCACACATTGCAAAACAACAATTTCTGATGCAGAAGTTGAATATCATGAGGAACCATCACACTTATGGCATATAAGATATAAAATCACAGGAACTAATGATAAATACATAGAAGTTGCGACAACAAGACCTGAAACAATGCTTGGAGATACAGCAGTTGCTGTACATCCAGATGATGAAAGATATAAAGATTTAGTTGGAAAGACATGCATACTTCCAATTATGAATAAAGAGATTCCAATTATAGCAGATAGCTTTGTTGAAATGGAATTTGGAACAGGATGCGTTAAAATCACACCAGCACATGATATGAATGACTATCAGGCTGGACTTCGTCATAATTTAGAAATAGTAGAAGTTTTTGATAAAGATTACAAAATGGGAGATTTAGTTCCTGAATATAAAGGAATGGATTTACTAGAAGCAAGAAAGAAGATAGTAGAGAAACTAGAGAAAATTGGTGCATTAGTAAGTACTGAGGAATATACACATAATGTTGCAAAATGCGAGAGATGTAAAAACACAATTGAACCTAAAATTTCAGAGCAATGGTTTGTTTCTATGAAAGATTTAGGAAAAAGAGCTGCAGATAGTGTAAGAAATGGTGAAATGAAATTTGTTCCTCAAAGATATGAAAAACAATATTTTAACTGGTTAGATAATATTCAAGATTGGTGTATTTCAAGACAACTTTGGTGGGGACATAGAATACCAGCATATTATTGTCAAAATTGTGGTGAAATACATGTTGCAAAAGCAAAACCAGAAAAATGTAAAAAGTGCGGAAGTACAAATTTAAAACAAGATCCAGATACATTAGATACATGGTTTAGTTCAGCTCTTTGGCCGTTTTCTACACTAGGTTGGCCAAATACTGAAGCAGAAGATTATAAAGATTTTTATCCAACACAAACATTAGTTACAGGTTTTGATATTATTACTTTCTGGGTATCAAGAATGATGACACAGGGACTAGAATTTACAGGAAAAGCACCATTTAAAGATTGTTTAATACATGGTATTGTAAGAGATAGTCAAGGAAGAAAAATGTCTAAAACTCTTGGAAATGGAATAGATCCATTAGAGGTAATTGAGAAATATGGAACAGACTCATTAAGATTTTCACTTTTGTCTGGAACAACAATGGGAAATGATATTAGATTTATGCCTGAAAAATTGGATCAAGCAGCTAATTTTGCAAATAAAGTTTGGAATGCTGCAAAATTCATAACAATGAACTTGGCAGATGATGACAAAGTAAGAGAATTTTATTATGAAGTTTATGAAAAAAATCATAAATATAATAGTGAACTTTTAAGAATTGAAGATAAATGGATATTAAATAAATTTGATAAGTTAGTTGAAGAAGTTTCTAGAAACATTGATAATTATGATCTTGGAATTGCACTTGATAAAATTTATAGTTTTATGTGGAATGAGTTCTGTGATTGGTATATTGAAATGGTTAAACCAAGAATTTATTCTGAAAAAGAAGAAGTTAGAGTTGCAGTTTCAGATATATTAAATCATGTATTTGGAAGCACACTTAAACTACTTCATCCATTTATGCCATTTATAACTTCAGAAATATATTCAAAATTAATATGTTTTGGAACAGAAGATATAATGGTTTCAAAATGGCCTACAATTAGAGATGAATATATGTTTGATTCAGAAGAAGATGAAATTGAGAGAATAAAGAGATTAATTACTGAAATAAGAAACATAAGAACAAAGATGAATGTTCATCCTACAAAAAAATCAAAATTAATTATAATTACAAATCCAGAAAATAAGGCAAGTATTAAAGAAGCAGAAGAATTCTTGTTAAAATTAGGATTTGCAAACGAAATAATATTTGAAAAAGATGAATCTAATATTCCTCAAAATGCAGTTTCAATAAATATAGATGATATTAAAGCATATATTCCATTTGAAGAATTAGTAGATATTGAAGAAGAAATAAAAAGATTGCAAGATGAAAAGACAAGATTAGAAGCAGAGGTACAAAGAGGAGAGAAGATGCTTTCAAATCCAGGATTTGTAAATAAAGCTCCAGAAGCTAAAGTAAATGAGGAGAAAGCAAAACTTGAAAACTATAGGCAAATGCTTGAAAATGTAATTGAAAGATTAAACTCACTTACTTAAATAACAAAAAAACGACTACTTAAATGTAGTCGTTTTTTATTTGTATTTTATTCAAATGCTTCGCCTTCGTAATTATAAATGTTTCCATTAATATCAACAAATCCAGGAATTGAAGTTGCTGGAGTTGATATTTCGATAACTTTTACAATATTATTAAGCCCTTCAATTTTTGAAGTTGCTATTTCTCCTGAAGATTGAGCCTCTAATAATTTTACTTCAGAAACAGTACCGTCTCTATGTAAGAAGTATAGTCCACTTACCTCTTTACCAACATATCCTAATTGAAAATCAATAACATCTGATAAAACTTTTGGATTTTTTCCGTATTTTGAATATAATGGACTGTTTGTGTTTAAACTGAAATATACATCACCTAAAACGTCAAGTTCAACAGTACCAATTACTTCATTAACATATTTGGTCAATGTTGATTCATAAGTAGTATTAGATTCATCTAGTATAGCATCCAATGCTCTTTTATAGTTTTCACTGTAGTAATCATAATCATTAATTTCTGGAACACCAGCAACATTTTTTCCAAGAGTTTCTGGGTTATTTGCACTTAAAACAGCAACTCTATCTTCTAATCTCCTAAGATTAAAAGCTAATATTCCAATAATTGCCATAAGCATTAAAACTATAATTAAAACAGTTGTAAATTTAATTTTAAATGGTTCTTTTTCTTCCATTTTAATTCTCCTTTCTCATTTGTATAAAAATATTTTATACTTAAATAAAATTACTGTCAATAATATTAAAATAAATGAAATAAAATGTTTTATATTGTTAAAAATTAAAAAATATGATATCTTAAAATTGTTAAAGGAGACTGTTATGAATGAAAAACATGCATATCTTATCATGGCACATGAAGATTTTTACATACTAGAAAAATTAATTTTATTACTTGATAATGAGCATAATGATTTATACATTCATATTGATAAGAAAGTAAAAAAATTTGATTTTGAATTTTTTAAAAGTTTACCACAAAAAAGTAACATATATTTTATTGATAGAATAAAAGTATATTGGGGAGATTTTTCTCAAATTGAATGTCATTTAAAACTACTAGAATCAGCAATAAAAAATAATTATGAATATTATCATTTGATTTCTGGAACAGATTTACCAATAAAATCTTCAGAAGAAATATATCAATATTTTCATACTAATAAATATGAATATGTGACATTTAATAATGTATATTGCAAAGATAGGGTACAATATTATTATTTGAAATTTAAAAAAAGAGATAAATTTCATTATTTCTTAAATGATATATTTGTTGATATACAAGAATTAGTTGGAGTAAACAGAGTTAAAAATGCAAATATTGAATTTAAAAATGGATTAGAGTGGTATAGTATTTCTAATGATTTGGCAAAATATGTATTAGATAACAAGAGCATGATTCACACTTATTTTGAAAAAGGAATTTGTACTGATGAAATGTATGTTCAAACTTTAACATGGAATTCTGATTTCAAAAATAATATCTATAATTATAAAAAAAGTGATCCAGAAACATCTTTTAGATTAATAGATTGGAATAGGGGAAAACCATATACATTTGATATAGATGATTATGATTTAATAATGAATTCAAAATGTTTTTTCGCGAGAAAGTTTTCTAGCAAAACTGAGAAACAAAAAGAACTAGTAAATAAAGTATTTAATAAATTAAAAAAATAAATTTATTAATAGATTATGTTTCTATAAATAAACAAAAAACGACTACTAAAAAGTAGTCGTTTTTGAATAATACACTATAGATATTTAAACATTATATAAGTTAAAGAATGTAAATTAGCTAACACTAGAAACATTAATAAAAATCGAATTGGTAAAGGCTGTTTCTTATTAACTATTATATTATTTGATAAAGCTATAAATATTAAAATAAGTATTGGAATATAATATCTTCCTTGTATACCTATTATATAGAAGTATCCATATGCTGTTATGCTTAAATACTCTGTTACAAGTATTGCAGCAATTGTAATAATCGATAGTAAAAAAGTGAATACTTTTGTCATAGAATTAATTTTACTACTATCAGAATTATCACAAAAAGCATAATACGCTGCAATTAAAATTAGTAAAAATATATAAATTGGAGAGATACTAACATCTAACCAAGATAAACTCTTTTGACCAAATATTGATAATATATGTTCAGTACCATATTTCTTTATTGTAGCTAAAATAACCAAACAGAATTGTACAGGATTGCTCATAATATTTTGCAATTGATCAAGTGTATTTGCCTCCTTTGAAGCTATATCATTTGAATACCCAAGAGATGAAACTATAACTAGCAAGTCTATAATAGCAATTAAGATAAAAATTGCTGTTAGAATAATGTATTTTTGTTTAACGCTTTTGAATTTTTCTTTTGGAATTAGATAAATTATTAAACAAATTGGTAAGTAAACAACTTTTGTAATAGCTGTAAATAATGCAGAGATAATCAAAATGATATAGTCTTTACTATTTAGTTTTTCGTTTCCTTTATTATAAGTTAAATGTAGAGTATAAGAAATTAATAAAGTGGAAAATGCTATTAATGTACCATCAAGTGACATTGATGCTGCTTCTTGAATAACTATAGGTAGACAGACTATAACAAATAGGGCTGCTTTTTTAAATGGAATTTTTTTAATTGCATACCACATTACTACAATAAATAATGCTAGATTAAATAATCTTGCAAAATATGCTTGAACCATTAAAGAATTGGTAAAGCATCTCGAAATAGCAATACCTAGAGCTTGTGGAAAATAACAAACCGCTGGATATATGGCAGTATTTGAAAACACTATAAATTCTTCGCCTAAGCTCTTTGATTGTGAATCTTTGTATCTATTTTTCCAATCTCCATAAGAATCGTATGAAAAGTAGTTTTCTTTTTCATTTATGTTTGGACCTTTATAATCGTTTGTAAGTACGTATTTTAAATTTGATGGCAAAACTCTACCACCTAAATTATTCCCATTTCTATCTGAGATTAAATTTCCTAAAGAAATTTCATATGATCTATACCAATGAGCATTTTCGTCTGGTATTCCACCAATTGGGACAATAAATAGATACATTAAAGATACTGGTATAAAAACAATTAGAAAGATTTTATCTTTATCAAGTTTTTCAACATCTACAAAAATTAGTAGAATTAAAAATAAAATACTAGGTATTAAAATTACTTTGTGAGTTGTATTTACAAAGCTACTTGAATTTTCAATTTTAGATTTATTATCAAGCATTTCATAATAATCTAAAGAGTGAGTTGCGTTTATTTCTTCTTCTAAGTCATATTTCTTTTGTAAAATTATGTTATCATAGTTTAAGATAGAAACAAGCATCAAATCTAGAATAATTATTATAATTGCAAAAATAATAAAAGCATAATTCTTTTTCAATCTTTCTTTCATATAAAACCTTCCAACTAATATAATTATTTATGAATAATTTATAACATATAAAGATGAGTTTTTCAATAATTGAATATTTTAAGAAAATATGGACTTTCTTCTAATATTTGATATAATTGGCAAACAGAATATAAAACTTTGAAAAATAAATAAAATAATTGGGGGCAGAAAGGAAGACATGAATTTTTTTGAAAATGCTCTCGATTTTTTATTTCCCAAAATATGCATTATTTGTGGAAAAATAGACAAGAATTCAATTTGCGAAAATTGTAAAAAAAGAATAAAAAAATATGAAAAATTTATCCTGATAACTAAAGATAAAGAGAATAGTGAAATTTATTATGATTATTTTTTGTTTGGATATAGCTATAAAGGACTTATGAGGAAAATATTATTAAAATATAAATTCCAAGGGCAAGCATACATTTGTAATTTTTTTGCAAAAATGTTATTAAATTGTAAAAAAACTTATGACTTTTTTTCTTTTTATGATATAATGATTCCAGTTCCAATGGAGAAACAAAAAAAGCTTGCCAGAGGCTATAATCAAGCAGAATTAATAGTTGATATTATAGCTAAAAATGCACAAATTTCTAATGGAAAAAACGTAATATGTAAAATCAAAAATACAAAAACTCAGAGTTTATTAAATTACCGTGAAAGACAAGATAATGTAAAAAATGCTTTTTTTGTAAGTCAAATTGAAAATGTTAAAAACAAAAGAATAATTTTATTCGATGACATTTACACTACAGGAGCTACTGTAAATGAAATTTCTAGAATTTTGAAAGAAAATGGTGCAGAAAAAATTTTAGTTTTAGTAATAGCAAAAGATTAGATGGAGGAAAAAATGGAAGAATTAGTCGAAAGTATTCTTGATTATGTAAGAGCTGATTACACTGACTATGCAATAATGATAAATGGAGAATGGGGAAGTGGAAAAACTTATTTTTGGAATAATAAAATAAGAAATAAAATAGATTCCCTATCATTTAATGGGAAAAAATATACAACTATTTATATGTCTTTATATGGTATATCAAATCTTGAAGATATAAGCAAAAAAATATATATAGAGACGACACAACTTATGGACAAAAATATGAAGAAATACATGTCTAGCCATGATAAAACATCAATTCCAGAATATGCTAAAACAGGTTTAGACATGGCACATTTTTTTGGAGCAAAGCAAAATGGTGATAGAATGGACTATGATCAATTTTTCTCAACAGATGATAAGGTGCTTTGCTTTGATGACTTAGAAAGAGCTAATGTTGATGTTATAGATATATTAGGATACATTAATAATTTTGTTGAGCATGATCATATTAAAACAATTATTATATGTAATGAAAAAGAATTAGCAACAAAACTTAAGAGTTCTAATCTTGAAATGAAAACATTTATTGCAACATATCTTTTAGATAAAGAAGGTACCCTTTTAAAGGCAGATAAACCATTAGTAGAAAAAATTTCTGAAAAGATAGAATATGTTTTTGATAAAGCAAATGATTATGAAAGAATAAAAGAAAAGTTGATTGGTGAGACATTTGAGTATGCACCACAATTTAGCTATATCATTAATGGATTATTAATGAGATATGAATCAAATCCAGATTTAATAAGATTTTTAAGAGAGCATACAAATCTTATAACAAATACATTTATTAAATCTGGAACGAGAAACCTAAGAATTTTAAAGCATGCTTTAAATGATTTCAAAAAAATATTTGAGACTGTTAATAAGTTTTATCCTAATACAAATTTAAGAGTATTGCAAACAATGCTTATTTTTACAATTGCTGTTTCTTTTGAAATAAAAGCAGGCAAAATAACAAAAGACAAATTTGTAAATATTAATACAAATGAGGAATATAAATCTATACTTGTATCTTCAAGAGTATTAATGGATAATAGGCAGTTTTATATTAAAGAATTTGATAATAACTATTATTTTAATTTTAAATCAGAATATCGTTATTTTAAGTTTATTGAAGTATATGTTAGAACAAGAATTTTTGATATGAAATTATTCAAGAATGATATGGAAATGATTATTCAAACAATTGATACAGAAAAATTACCAGGATATAAAAGATTACTTACAGAAGAATATTGGAAAATTTCTGATGATCAATTTCCAGATATTGTAGAAGAAGTAATTCAAAATATAAAAAATGGAGATCTAAAATTAATTGAAATTGTAAAATTATTTGCATATTTTAGCTATTTTTCAAGAAGAAATTTAATAGACTATGATATGCCAGAAATTAAAAAAATATTTTTAGATGGTATGAACAAGGTATTTCCAAATTCTGAGTATTGCGATAATATTGACGAAGAAATGTCCCGAATAGGAATAGATGTTGGTGAAGATATGGCGGATATCTTAAGATATTTCCATGCATTAAATAAAGAATTAGAGAAGAAAATGTATAGAGATAGAGCAGAAGAAATATTTAAATGTATTCCAATGAAAATAGAAACATTTTATGAAAAATTTACAACAGAATGTATGAATACTCCAATATTAAATTATTATGATACAAGCAGTATGCTACAAAGAATTACATGTGCAAGCAATGAAGACATAGTTAAAATAAAGGAAATGTTAATTGATAGAGCTAGAAAAAATACAAAAGCTTTAGAAGTAGAATTACCATTTATAATGAGTTTAAAAAATGTCTTATTAGATTATTGCAAAGACAAAGAAACAAGTATAAAAGTAGTTATGTTAAAAGAATTCGCAAATGATTTAGATTCTATTATTGTATTATATAGTGATATTCCTAAAAAATCAGTTTTTAAGAGAAGAAAACCAACTGATTTTGACAATTTATAAAATTATTAAGAAAAATTAATATTTATTTAAGGTTCATTTAAGGATTGTCGTATAAAATGAATTTGTACAAAAGAAAGGAGAGTGATGCGATGGTTCTTAAATGAGAGTGATGCAGTAAAAAATAAGACAAAATAATAAATAAAATCCCCAAATTAATATAATGAAAAGATGTTTATTGAAAAATAAACATCTTTTTTGTATAAAAAAATCCTTTTTTGCCATAATAAAAATATAAATACAAAATAAGGAGGATTATATGAAAGCAACAGGAGTAGTAAGACGAATTGACGATTTGGGGAGAGTAGTTATTCCTAAAGAAATAAGAAAAGTTCATAGAATTAAAGAGGGTGACCCTTTAGAAATATTTACAGATAAAGAAGGAGAAATTATTTTAAAAAAATATTCACCGATTGGTGAGCTAACAGAATTTGCTTCAACTTATGCAGATACAATTTCTAAAACAACAGGTCACATTGCTTGTATTACAGATAAAGACATGGTAATTGCTGTATCTGGTGGATCAAAAAAAGATTTCTTAGAAAAAGGTTTAAGTAAAGAGTTAGAAGAAGTGCTTGAAAATAAAGAGGTTTTTAAAAGTAAAGACAACAATGAAATAGCTATACCTATAACTAATTCAGAAGGAAGAGAAAGAATATATAACTCACAAGTCATTTATCCAATAATTACAGATGGTGATGTTGTAGGTAGTGTTATTTTATTATCAAAAGAACCTAATAAGAAGATGGGTGAAGCAGAAGATAAAGTAGCTCAGTCAGCTGCTGGATTTTTAGGAAATCATTTAGAAATATAAAAGGCGGAAGAAATTACCGCCTTTTTATTGTTTCAAAAATGTATTATTAATGTAACATAAATAATATAGTATTTTTTGGAAAAAAATGTTAATATTTATTTAATGATAACATTATTTTGGAGGTAAATAAAATGAGTACAGTAAACATAGAAACATTAACTGAAAAAGCTAACAACAACGATTATACAGCAGCTTATAATTTAGGAAAAATATATCTTACAGGATGCGAAGGAGTGGCACAAGATTATAATAAAGCAAGAGGTTATTTATCTGTAGCTGCAAATAATGGTGTTGTAGGTGCAAATTATTATTTAGGAAAAATGTATTATAATGGAATTGGTGTTGCAGTAGATCATGCAAAAGCTAAAGAATTTTTCGAAAGATCAGCACAAGCTAATAATGTATTTTCTAACTATTATTTAGGAAAAATCTATTATTGGGGAGATGGCGTTGAGAAAAATGTTTCAAAAGCAAGTGAATTAAAAGCATCAATTTTAAATAGACCACTTTATATTAATCAAGATACAGATATAGAAAATTTCTATAGTATTGCAGATTTTGAAGGTGCAACACAAAAATATGTAAATGAGATTCAAGCTAGTGTACAAGATGAATATAAGAAATTATATGGAGAAGAAGTTTAATTTGTACTTAATTTTATTTTGATATTAAAAGCCTTAATAATTTTATTAAGGCTTTTTGTGTTTTTCTTTAAAACTATTGAATTTCTAAGTGTTTTATAATATAATTTATAAAGTTATTTTTAATAAAAGAGGAGAAAACAATGAGAGCAATTGAAATTAGAAATAAATACTTAAATTATTTCAAAAATCATGGACATAGTGTAATTCCTTCAGCACCTGTTATTCCAGAAAACGATCCTTCTGTATTATTTACAACAGCTGGAATGCAACCAATAGTACCATATCTTTTAGGACAAAAACATCCAGCAGGTACAAGACTTACAGATTATCAAAAATGTGTTAGAACTAATGATATTGATGAAGTAGGAGATAATCGCCATTTAACATATTTTGAGATGCTAGGAAACTGGTCATTAGGAGATTATTTTAAAGAAGAATCAATCGCAATGAGTTATGAATTCTTAACAAAAGAACTTGAAATTCCAGCAGAAAAATTATCTGTAACATGCTTTGCAGGTGATAGTGATTGCGAAAAAGATATAGTTAGTTATAATGCATGGAGAAAAGCTGGAATACCAGATGAGAGAATTTATTTCTTTGGAAAAGATGACAACTGGTGGATAGCAGGAGAAGAAGGGCCTTGTGGACCAGATACAGAAATGTTTTATGATACAGGTAAGCCAAAGTGTTCAGAAGGTTGTAACCCATCTTGTGGATGCGGTAAATATGTAGAAATTTGGAATAATGTTTTTATGGAATTTTATAAAGATAAAAATGGTTATTCAAAATTATCTCAAAGAAATGTTGATACAGGTCTTGGATTAGAAAGAATGACAATGCTTTTAGAAGGAAAAGAAACTCCTTTTGAAATAGAATTATTTAGCCCAGTAATGGATAAATTAGTTGAGTTGCAAAAAGTAGATAACATAGCATCTAGAAGAATTGTTGCAGAGCATCTACGTTCAAGTATGATGATAATTAATGATGGTGGAAGACCAAGCAATGTTGATAGAGGCTATATTTTAAGAAGACTACTTAGAAGAATGACAAGACACTTAAATAAATTGGAAGTTGATTTAAATAAATTAGGAGAAATTATAGATACTTCTATAAATGCTTTAACAGAATTATATCCTGAACTAGAAAAGAATAGAAATACTATAAAAGATGTTATCATAGCAGAAAAAGACAAATTTATGAAAACTCTTCAAAATGGTGAAAGAGAATTTGAAAAAGTTGCAAATAGAGCTAGAAATAATGGTAAAACTGTTTTAGATACAGAATCTGTATTTAATTTATATGAGACATATGGATTCCCACCAGAAATGACTGAAGAATTAGCAAAAGAACAAGGACTTACTGTTGATATGTCTGATTATCAAAGATTATTTAAAGAACATCAAGAGAAATCAAGACTTGGAAGTGAGCAAAAGTTTAAAGGTGGACTAGCATCAACAGGTGAAATAGAAACTAAATATCATACAGCAACACATCTTTTGAATGCAGCGTTAAAAGTCGTTTTAGGTGACCATGTTCATCAAAAGGGAAGTAATATTACAGCTGAAAGAATGAGATTTGATTTTTCACATGGTAGTAAAATGACTGATGAAGAAAAACAAAAAGCAGAAGACCTTGTAAATGAATATATTTCTCAAAACATTCCAGTAGAAAAATTAGAAATGAAAAAAGAAGAAGCAATATCAATGGGAGCAGAAGCAATGTTTTTGGACAAATATGGAGATATTGTTACTGTTTATAAAATAGGAGATGTTTCATTAGAGTTATGTGGTGGACCTCA
Source organism: Clostridia bacterium (assembly GCA_016290095.1). GTDB lineage: Bacteria > Bacillota > Clostridia > TANB77 > CAG-508 > Scatovivens. Next base: position 26,858 of record JAEESU010000018.1, on the reverse strand, counting down.
TGTAAATACAACAGGTGAATTGGGACATTTTAAAATACTAAAAGAAGAAGCCTCATCATCAGGTGTAAGAAGAATTAAAGCAATATTAGAATAATTTTAATATTTTTTGAAAAAAATTTGAAAATATGTTATAATTAATATATATGTATTTTTATTGATGGGAGATAAAGTATATGAATGAGAATAAATATAGTAATGTTTTAACAATGCTACTAGTAGTTTTTATAGTTGCAATACTAGGAATAATTGTTTACTTTGCTTATGATTTATTAAACAGTAATAAAGTAAATACTGATGCTCAAGCTACTATAGAAGAATTTGAAAAATCAAGAACAACTGTAAGAAGAAACGTGTCAAACACTACAACAAATACGGTTTCTGATTCAGATAATAATAATATAGATATGAGTGCAGAAAGAGATAAATTACTTCAAGCTAGTGAAGAATTAAGTTCTCAAAGAGTTAAAACTGAGCCAGAAGTCGTTAAAATGGAAAAATATGAAGTTTTAGGAACAATAAAAATTCCTAAAACAAAATGTGAATATCCAATTCTTGATGGATGTGATAAAAGAGCATTAGAGCTTGCTGTCGGCTTCACATATGGTGTTGGATTAAATGAAGTTGGAAATAGTGTAATATTTGGACATAATTATAGAAATGGATTATTTTTCTCAAACAATAAAAACTTATCAAATGGTGATGTAGTATACATTACAGACAAATATGGAACAACAGTTACATACGAGATTTACAATATTTATCAAACAGAAGCAAATGATGCCACATATTTTGTAAGAGATACAGAAGGAAGAAGAGAAATATCATTACAAACATGTACAGACGATGGTGCAAAAAGAATTATAATATGGGCAAAAGAAAAATAATAATAATAAAAAGTGGAATGAGAAATCATTCCACTTTTTTTTATTTTAAAGATTATTTGAAATATAGTTTTGTTGAGTTATATTATTATTCTTTTTTGCAAGATTTGCTTCAACAATTGAAATTAATATACTAGAAACAATAATTACAGCTAGTGATATAATTATTACTGTTACAATATTTAATTGAAATGGCTCATCTACTTCTTCTGATGTGCTATAGTCGTTATCTTCTTCCATAATATATCTCCTTTTTTAAATATAATATATTTTATCATGTTTATTATTTTTTTACAATATATAAAAAATCAGGTAGTAAAAAAATATAGTTTATGATAAAATTTTAAACATAAGAGGTAGTAGTTATGGATTTTAAATTTAAAAAAGATGAATCAAAACATAAAGAGTTTATTTATGATAGGGGAATACTATTTATCTTTCTACTAATTTTTGGAACATATTTAATATATGTTTTTTATACGCCACATTTTGTAAGGCAACATGATTCGAGAAATTTTTTTGCTCCAGAATATGGAGGTCATTTTGGATATATAGGTTATATATTTAATAACAAAGCTTTGCCAAATGTAAATCCAACTGAATATTGGTGCTTTTATAATCCACCATTATTTTATATTATTTCTGCTACAATTTTAAGAATATTAAGTCATTTTTCTATAGAAATAGGAAGTGGGCTAGAGTTTTTACAGGTTGTATCAGCTGTTTATACCATAATATTTATCCATTATACTTATAGAATATTAAATGAACTTAATATAAAGAAATTAACATATATAATTATGTTTTTTATTGGTGTCTCTCCAGCAATAGTTTTTTTATCAGGAAGTTTGAATAATGACATGTTGTCTATAATGCTTTCTACAATAGCGTTATATCGCGCAATAGAATGGTACGAAAATGATAAAATGTCAAATTTAATTATTATAGCAATTACTATAGGATTAGCAATGATGACTAAAATTAGTTCTGCACTTATAGCTATTATAATTGCGGTTATTTTCTTAATGAAAGTAATTAAAGTATTGCGAGAAACAGAAGACGTAAAAGGTGAATTAAAAAAATATATTATTAATTTTTCTATTTTTGCAATAATTGCATTACCAATAGGACTTTGGTTTCCTATAAAAAATTATATAAAATATGATGTTCCATTTACATATATACAATCAGTTGATTTAGATAATGATTCAAATATTTCAAAATATTCAGTTTTTGAAAGATTCTTTAAATATGGTCCAAATACTTTTGAAAAATCAAATGAAATACAAATGGATAAAGAATATAAAGAATATAATATTTTCATAACTACTATAAAATCATTTATACTTGATGAAAGAGTTGAAGTAGAAGAGAACGGTGTATTGAAAAATACAATTAGTATCATGCTTTATTATACAATATTTATTAGTATATTATTTGTAATAAATTATATTTATTTAATATATTATTCTATAAAAAATAATACACATGATAAATGGTTATATGTTTTTTCATTATTATTTATTATAGAAACAATATCTTACATTAAGTTTTGTTTTGACTTTCCATTTACATTTACAATGAACTTTAGATATATTGTTCCAACTTTAATTTGTTTTGGATATGTTATGGGAAAAGCGTCTGAGGATAATAAGATTTTATTAAATATAAATTCATTTTCACTAGGAATATATAGTGCATTATGTGTATTAATGATTACAAATTTACTATAAAAATTGATAAAAAGATTGACAAACACGCATTTATGATTTAAAATATAATAGCGTTCAAAAATAAGCCAACGCTTTAATGGTGGATGTAGCGTAGTTGGTTAACGCGTCAGTTTGTGGCACTGAAGACCGTGGGTTCGAGTCCCATCTTCCACCCCATAACATATTGGGCTGTAGCCAAGCGGTAAGGCACCAGACTTTGACTCTGGCATTCCGGTAGTTCGAATCTACCCAGCCCAGCCAAAAAATAGTACATAGCTTTTGCTATGTACTATTTTTTTGTTGGGAAGAGTAGTAAGAAGATAATTCCACTTTCAGGTATGAGTTTAGCAGCTATAGTTGGAATATTATTAAATTTGTTTTTGCCAAACGAAAATTAAAAAGCAAAATAACCCTCAAATTGACTGATATTACTAAAAATGGTATAATTATAACGCGCAGTTTTGATACTGCAAATAAAAAGAAAGGAATGAGCAACATGAGCGAGAAAACATTCGAAAAAGGTTTCGATCGGTTTGAACCTGTAACGAATCCACCTTTGAGTTTGGTTGAGTACCAAATTCTGAGGGCACAGCTTAAGAGATGCCAGAGGAACTTAATGGGGAATGATCTGGAAAACATGGAAGGATACTTAAGGGCTTTAGAGCTGTATCTTACTCCTGTTATCACAATCATTATCTATCCTGTCTCTCTTATTCTCGAAACAGCGAAAAGACTTCGTACATGGGATGCCACTCGGTATGATCTTGTATCCAAAATCGACAGCTTTATCGTTGCCATCGACCGTGAGATCAGAGCCATGGAACGTTAAATAACCCTTTCTTTCAGACAGAGCTCTACCCTAAAAAGTGGGGCTCTGTTTTAATATATAAATTTAAGAATAAATTTATTGAATTTTATATTCTATAATGATATACTACTTTTGTTTTTGCATATAATTATTATTAGCTAGGAGGAATGATGAAACTAAAGAAAATATTAATATGTATCATATTAATTATTTATTTTTTTTCAAGTATAAGTTTTGCTAAGCCAAAAGAAAAATATACTATAGTATTAAATGGAAGCGATGATGATAAAATAGCAATACCTGAAGAAGAAAGTGAAAGAATATATTCAGAATCTGCTATTTTAATTGAAAAACAAACTGGAAAAGTTTTATATGAAAAAAATATATATGATAGAAAATTTCCTGCAAGTACTACTAAAATTTTAACTGCAATCATCGCTCTTGAAAAATGTGATTTAAATGAAACAGCAACTGCAAGCAAATATGCAGTAGAAACTGTAAAATCCGGGTATACAAATGCTGATATAAGAGAAGGTGAAACATTTACAATAGAACAACTTCTTGATGTTATGATGATTGTATCTGCTAATGAGGCAGCAACTATTATTGCGGAACATATTTCTGGAAGTGCTTCTGAATTTGCTGATTTAATGAATGAAAAAGCAAAAGAGATAGGGTGTATGGATACACATTTTGTAAATGCAAATGGAATTCATGATGAGAATCATTATACAACAGCATATGATTTAGCATTAATAGCAAGATACTGCATACTAAACGAAAAGTTTAGAGAATTAATATCAAAAAAGACATGTAGTTTGCCAGTAACTGAAATATATAAAAATGCTATAAAACAAGAAGTAGAAGAAAAAAATGAGAAAAATAAAAACAAGAAAAAATACAAACCAATAGTATTTGAAGAGCTATCATTAGAAAGAAATTTTAGAAACACAAATAGTTTACTAAAAGAAGAAAGCATTTATTATTATCCATATTGTATTGGTGGAAAAACAGGATTTACAACTCCAGCCAAAAACTGTTTAGTATCTTACAGTGATAAAGACGGATTTGAAACAATAGCAGTTATATTATATGCTGAAAATACGGAAGATAATTTAAGCGCACGATATACAGATACTATAAAATTATTTGAATATGGATATCATAATTACACATTAGATGAGATTCTGGATGAATATAATGAACAAAAAAGAGTAGTTGAAAGTGAAAAAACTTTTTTACTATCTGGAATCGTTACTGATATTGGTGGACTAGATGGATTAGATATTAGAAATAATAACGCTATAAAAATGATTATAATAGGAGCATTCTTAATTATTTTAGTATTTATTTACTTTATCTATAAAACCATTAGGAAAATGAAAAATAGAAAATTATATAGTATAAAAACAAATTAAAAAGCCTCTATTAAAAGAGGCTTTATTTATTTTGCTTCTACTGGCAATTGGAAAAGTGAAGTAAGTTTGTTTTTATTATCAAACATATTATTAAATTGTAAATAATGATAATCTTCAATCAAGTCGGTATAATCAGTTTCTTCATAAAAGTCATGATATATTCCTGTTTTATCCATATAACCATTTCCTGTTATAATTGGGATTTCTTCTCTTAATTTATCTAAAAATTCTAGATAAGGTGTTTTCTGCAAGTTTGCAACATCTAATACTAATGATGTTAAATAATTAACACTTAAATCTGATATGTTTTTATATTTTTTAGCATCTATATCATAATTTGCCCAAATCATAAAAGGGGTAATGTATTTTCTTTCAACAGCTTCTTTTGAAGAAATATCTTCATAATTTTGAGAAAGCATTTCATCATAGAATTCGTCTTCTACATAAGGTTGATGATCACCAAACATAACAATTATAGTATGTTCTTCCTGATTAGAAAAATAATCAATTAAGTATTTTAGAGATTCATCAGCTATTTTTATTAAAGATAAATACTGATCTAATTTTGGATATTTCCCATCCATAGCAGTTACTGTTGTTACAAAGTCTTCTCCATCATAAGTATAACTACCATGATTTTGCATTGTAAGAGTAAAGTTGAAAATCTTTTCTCCTTCTTTTTTGTTTTCATATAATGATACAATATTTTTATATGTGCTTAAATCATCAGGATATTCTCTAATACGTGATAGATTTTTAAGTTCATACATGCTTGAAAAAGATTCAAATCCAAGTCTAGGATAAGTTATGTTTCGATTATATCCTTGAGGATAGTAGCAGTGAAAAGCGCTTGTAGAATATCCTTGTTCTTTAAGAATGCTTGCTAATGAATAAGATTTTCTTAATATATATTGTTGATATGGTATCGCTCTTTTTGGAATAAATGCCATTGAATTTGATGTTAAGAATTCCCACTCGCTATTAGGAGTGGTTGCACCAAAAGCAGACATGTGCAAATTGCCTTTAATTACATTTCCTTTTAAACTATTAAAGTAAGACAAGTATTTTGTATTTGTTTTAAAATTACCAACTACTTTAAGGTCTGCAAAAGATTCATTCATTATAGCTATAATATTTGGATATTCAAAATCATCATCATGTTCAACAATTGGTACCTCAATTGTTTCTGCTAGTTTTGATAATGAATTTACATCGTAACCATCTGGTTTATGAATAATTAGGTTTCTTGACTGTTTGAACAAACTAGCAACAAGACCATTATTATGATATTCCTCTTTTGGATCCCAATTTTCGTCCAAATCAAACCATTTAATCATATTTGTCAAATAGAAACATATTATAAATATTATTATAAATATTAAAACAATAATTCTATATATTACTTTAAATTTTTTGTTTTTGAAACTATCAAATTTAACAATTATCAATAAAAATATAGATAAAGCAAAAAGTAAAAGACCAATTATTAATTTTTTGGTGACGGTAAATTTAAAAGTAGGTAGAACAGTAAGAGCAACATTTAATGAGAATATATCCCATGGTACTAAAGGAGTACCTCTAAAAGCAGTAATAAAATGATTTATAATTCCTACAAGGCATGTTGCTATAGTTGTAATATATAAACTAACTTTTATTTTGCCAGTAATGCTATAAAAGAAACCTATAATGAAATATATAAAAAGAAAGTTTAATAACACTCGTCTGTGTTCAAATACTAATTTTCCATCACAAAACATTTGAGTATATAAGTATATTAAAATTGGAATAACTACAAGAATGAACATCTTTTTATATATTTGTATATCAATACTTTTAATTTTGTCTTTTATAAAATTAAATACTTTTTTTATATTTTCTTTCATAAATCTCTTCCACAATTAAAATAAATTATCATTCTAATAATATAACATAAAGTGAGAAAAAAGTGAAGAAGAAATTTTTAACAATACACAAAAAGACAAAACTATATAAAAAGTTTCTATATCAACTAAAATAAACGAAAAAGCGAACAAATATACAGTACACATAAAAATTATCTATAAAAAATGTTTTATAAAAAATAATTATGTATATGTGTATAAATAATGTCGAAAAAATTAATATTTAAAGTTATTCACAGAGTTATCCACATTATCCACATAGTAAATGTGTGTAAAAAATAGTTTTCATAATTAAAAAAATAATTAACATAATGTTATTTTAAAAAAACAATTGAAGTTAATAATTAATTATGTTATAAATAATTAGAGGTGATAAAATGAACTATTATATTGATTTTGATAATACTTTATTTGAAACTGCAAAGCTTACGGAAGCAATGTTAAAGAGCATATTAGATTCGATTTCAATTAATAATGAAGAAGTATTAAATGATGTTAAAAATAATTTTGATTCTAGCAATGATAATATATTTACATATGCAGAAAAAATGGCAAATAAGTATAATATAGATTGTAAGTTAGTTATAAATAATATAAATAATATAATTGATAATTGTGGAAGATTTGTTTACGAAGATTCAGAGAGATTTTTAAATAAATTAAAAAAAGAAGAAAACAAAGTTGTCTTGTTAACATTTATTCCAAAAATGAATCAAGAATATCAATTACAAAAAATAAAAGGTTCAGGACTTGCTAAGTATTTTGATACAATGATATTAACAACTGAATTAAAATATACATTAGATATAAATTATGAAAATGGTGTATTTATAGACGATAATCCCAGAGATTTAGAGGGACTTAATTCCATGAATCCACTAAGACTAATAAGAATGAGAAGGCTTAATAATAAACGTTCTAAAATAGAAATGAATATAGAAAATATGGAAGAATATGAGACTTTTGATGCTATATCACTTGACTTTAATAAATAATTTTTGTAAAATAATATACATAATATAGTTGCAATGAAAAAGAGGAATTATATAAATAGTTATTTAAAGTGAGTTTGTGATAGTGAGAAACAAGCAATAACAAATATAATTTGGAACTTTGGAGCAATATAAATTAAGGTGGGCTTTAAATGCCAATTAGGGTGGAACCGCGCAAGCTGTAAGCTTACGTCCCTAGCTTAAATGCTAAGGATGTAAGCTTTTTTGTTTATATCCTAGCTAAAAGTAAAAGGAGGGACCAATTATGGTAGAAACAATGGAAAAACTTGTAAATTTATGTAAGGCTAGAGGATATATATATCCTGGCTCTGAAATCTATGGAGGTTTAGCAAATACTTGGGATTATGGACCATTAGGAGTAGAGCTAAAAAACAATGTAAAAAAAGCATGGATGAAAAAATTTGTGCAGGAGTCAAAATATAATGTTGGCTTAGATGCAGCTATTTTAATGAATCCTGAAACTTGGGTTGCATCAGGACATGTTGGAGGTTTTTCAGATCCACTTATAGACTGTAAAGAATGTAAAACTAGACATAGAGCTGATAAACTTATAGAAGAATGGGCTCATAATCAGGGAAAAGACATGATTGCAGATGGAATGACAGATGAAGCGATGATTAATTTTATTAATGAAAATCACATAGTGTGTCCAACTTGTGGAAAACTTAACTTTACATCAATTAGAAAATTTAATTTAATGTTTAAAACATTTCAAGGTGTTACTGAAGATTCTAAAGCAGAGATTTTCTTAAGGCCAGAAACTGCTCAAGGAATATTTGTTAATTTTAAAAATGTTCAAAGAACAACAAGAAGAAAAATACCAATGGGTATTGCTCAAATAGGTAAAGCATTTAGAAATGAAATTACACCTGGGAACTTTACATTTAGAACAAGAGAATTTGAGCAAATGGAACTTGAATTCTTCTGCAAACCAGGAACAGATTTAGAATGGTTTGAACATTGGAGAAATTATTGTAAAGAGTTTTTATTAAGTTTAGGAATGCATGAAGAAAATCTAAGACTAAGAGATCATTCCCCAGAAGAATTAGTATTTTATAGTAAAGCAACCACAGACATAGAAGTTAAATTCCCATTTGGTTGGGGTGAACTTTGGGGAATTGCTGATAGAACAGATTATGATTTGACAAGACATATGGAACATTCAAAACAAGACTTAACATATCTAGATCCAGAAACAAATGAAAGATATACACCATATGTTATAGAACCTTCACTAGGAGCTGATAGAGCAGCTTTAGCATTTTTATGTGATAGCTATTTCGAAGAAGAAGTAGGAGAAGGAGATGTAAGGACAGTTTTAAAATTACATCCAGCTTTAGCACCATATAAAGTTGCTATACTGCCTCTTTCTAAAAAATTATCAGAGAAAGCAGATGAAGTATATAGTATTCTTTCTAAAAAATTTATGTGTGATTATGATGAAGCAGGTTCTATAGGAAAGAGATATAGAAGAGAAGATGAAATAGGAACGCCTTTCTGTGTAACAATAGATTTTGATACATTAGAAGATGGATGTGTTACAGTAAGAGATAGAGATACAATGGAACAGATAAGAATTAAGGTAGAAGATGTAGCAAAATATGTTGAAGAAAAATTAGAATTTTAAATCAAGAAGCAGTGAGCTTTCAGTCGTTTGCTCACTGCTTCTTTTTAGTACTTGGTCATCATTGAATCATAGATGTTTACCAAGCTTTGTAGGTCGGCTTTATTGAAATCTTCATTGAGTTTGAGCCACTCTTTGACTTGTGCGTATTCTGGGTTATCAATTAGTTCAGAGTTAAGCATGTCGTTTCTGTTTGCATCAAATTCTTGCGAATCTTCTTTTTCAGTTCCTCGCGCCCGAAGGATTAATACCAGGTTGTAAATGTGAGCATGGAATGCCCATTTTAAAGCAGAATTCTCATATTCTCTTTGAAGCTGATATTTTTCCCAACGGTTCATGTTTTTTGACTTGCGATTGAAATGAAATGCGATGATCCAGCTAATTATGTAGCTCACAGGCTTTCTTGTGAGAAACCAAATCCAGAGACTCTCCTTGCAAACCCATCTGTAATCACTGTTCGTGAAAAAGAGTTTGATGCTCCGAAAGATTTTCAAGAAGACCGCCACCTTTCTATTTGTTGTGAAAAACATTATACAACCTTTTATTTCCATAGTCAATAAACAATATACTTATTTAAAAATAAAAATAAAAAAAGTCTTGACAGAAAAGCTAGATAAGAGTATAATAACACTTGTCAGTTAAATAAATGCAGATGTGGCGGAACTGGCAGACGCACAGGACTTAAAATCCTGCGGGACTTAACCTCCCGTATCGGTTCGATTCCGATCATCTGCACCAAAAGACGTATCTTTAAAGGATACGTCTTTTTTTGCATAAAAAAGAACCGACCCCCTGTTTGACGAGAGGGCCGGTGCATGTACCATGTTAAGACCTGTAGCTCCACGGGATGTTGCGGAGTCTCCTGATGATGATCCGCTCATATTCGATGAATGAAACCTGGAAATCAGTGGAAAGCTTAAGTTCATTCATCCGCTGCTGACACGCCCTCGCTGATTCGCAAAGACCAGACAATGAGAGGGAAAAAAGAAGACTTGCTGTTTCTTCAGACCAGTCAAATCCCATATCATCAGCCAGTTTTGCATCTTCTGCAAGGTAGATCAACTCGGAAAAAGTGCAGTGGTCCATCAAAATGGATTTCGAGCTCATTCCATCTTTGATGAGAGACTTCGATGCCAAGAGGACGTCAGGCTTGATATAGCAACCAGTGTTGATAGCCTTTTCATCCGCTTTACGGAACTGAGCGATTTCTTCCTCTTTCAGTCCCATGAGCATCAGCCTGTGATGATATTCATCCAGGAGAAGGTTCTTGCGGTCGGTCGGGATGTCTGTCTTCAACGCTCGGAACAAAAGCTCCGATGTCATCATGTCCCAGATGTTGCCTTTCATGGTATTGCCTCCTTTTGTCCACAATAGTTACTGTTGGATACCTAGGATACTATACGGTATAAATCCCGTATGTATTAATAATACCATATTTTGCGGGAAAAAGCAAGTTTTAGGTGCTTTGAGAACTTTTAAAAAACTTATTTTTCTTATTGCATGAAAAAGAAAAGAAATGTATAATTTAAGTGTAAATTTTATACTAAAGAAGAGGGAATTTCTATGAAAGAAAGAGGAGTACTTTTACCAATATTTTCGCTTCCAAGTAAATATGGAATTGGGGATTTTGGATATGAAGCATATGAATTTGTTGATATCTTAAGTGAAAATGGAATAGAGTATTGGCAATTATTACCTATTAATGAAAGTGATAGATTAATGCCATATTCACCAATTAGCTATTATGCATTAGATGAAAATTTTATCTCATTAGATAAATTAATAGAACATGGATTAATAGACTCTGCTGAAACCAGAGAAAGAAAAGATAGAGGTATATATGATGATTTTAAAAAGAAATATTGTATAGAAGCTTTTAGTAAATTTAGAAAAACTGAACACTACTATGAATTTATTAAGCTTGAAGAAATAAACGAATTTGCTGAATATATGAGTAATAAGCATAAAGAGAGCAAAGAATACTATTTATTTTTGCAGTATATATTGTACAAGCAATGGATGGAACTAAAAAACTATGCTAATTCAAAAGGTGTAAAGATGATTGGAGATATGCCAGTTTATCCAGCATTTGAATCAGTAGAAACAAAATATCATCCAAATTGTTTTGAAATGGAAAATGGCGAATTTACTTTTGAAGCTGGGACTCCACCAGATTATTTTAACAATGATGGACAAAAATGGGGAAGCCCTGTATACAATGTAGAAAGAATGAAAAATGATAATTATAGCTATCTAATAAAAAGATTCAAATATCATTTAAAACTTTTTGATAAAGTAAGAGTAGATTATTTTAGAGGATATGATTCATTTTTTAAAATACCAATAGGAAAATCTGGTAGAGAAGGCTTTTATGCTGATGGTGTAGGATATGCATTTTTTGATGAATTACTTAAAGATGGTGATGTAAAAGTTGAAAATCTTATTATTGAGGATTTAGGAGATATTAGAGAAGAAACAGTTGCACTTAGAAAATATTATGGATTTACAAGACAAAAAATTTTACAATTTTCAATTGATTTATATAATTTCTATGATAGAGATAATGTTTCTGAAAATGTTGTTGTTTTTCCAGGAAACCATGATTGTCAAACAATTCACGGCTGGTATAAAACATTAAATGATGAGTATAAAGAAAGGTTAAAAGAATTTTTAAGAAGAAATGAATGCTATGACATCAATGTTAATATTGGAATTATGCAATATTGTATGAAATGTAAAGCCAAAATCGCAATAATAACAGTACAAGATATTTTAGGACTAGATGATAGTGCAAGAATTAATATTCCTGGAACAGAAACTCCAGAAAACTGGTCTTGGAAATTAATTGATTTTAATGATTTGAGAGAGCGAATAAAAGATTTTAGATAAAAAAAGCCCCATATTGTTAATATGGGGTTTTTCTTATTTTGATTTTTTAACTATTATATATGATATAAATAAAGTTATTGATGATACTAACATAATGTATAAAACTATATTATTATATTTTTTTCCCGTAGGAGGAAGAATGAATTCTCTATTTGTATCTGTTGCGTAATCTATATCTCCATTTCTTCCATCACCTGGATAAACACTTATAAAGTTTGATTTTAATTCTTTAACAGAACCATTTTCTTCGTCTAAATATTGTGTTTCAAAATTTTCCATTCGTCTATATTGTGTATTTCTATATCCAACAATTTCAACAGCATTTAAATGATTATACTCTATTTGATATACATCTCCAATGCACATGCTTGTTACAAAATGAGTAACAAATGTTGAATTAGGCTTTATACATAATCCACTGTTTGAGTCTCCATAAAACATTGCAAGCCCTCTATCCATTAAGTCACTATTATATGCTTCTTCTGAAATAATACCATCTTCATATAGTATATCTTTATTTGCTAGATGCCATCCATTAGAGTAATTTGTTTTTCTAGAATTTGTTAATAACTTTTGATTGTTATTAAGAGTTAATCCTTCAGGGAAGTATGATAATAATTGTAATTGAGTACAAGCCATTGTGTTAGAATTATTTCTTATACATACTTTATATTCTATTTCAACAGTACTGCCACGAACTATATCATCATCTAAAGAGTCATAAAACATATGAAAGTTTTCTGAATCATCTATATCATTAACAAGTATAGTATTATCAGAAAGAGTAACACGCATTGCAACAGCTTTTGTTGATATTTGCATGCTAAATGGTTCACGTCTTTTTAATCTTAAATCTAAGTTTTCAACAGTTGTATTATCTTTAACGATTAAATCTTTATAAGTTACAGTCATATATGTTGCGTTACTAAATTCATTTAATTCTTCTTCAGAAAACTCACTTGAATCTTCAAGTGCCTTAAATAGTCTCGTTCTTCCTGCAATATCTGACGAGTTTATCTTATGATTGTAATGAAAAACATTACTAAAACTACTATCCACAAGTTCTCTACGGTCTTCGTCTTCAATTCCTTTTTGACCACCATATTGAATATCAAACAGAGTTTCAGTTTCTGGTAGTTCTTCTCTAATCTCTATAACTTTTTGTATGATCCATTGTGGAATGTATGAATCAATACATGATGCTAATTCATAACCAGTCTTTTTAAAAACTAAAACAGTAGAATTATTAAAAATGTCTCTAATTCTTTCAGTATTAACATCATCTTCAATTATTAATGAAAATAATTCAATATCCTCATTTCTTATTTGATCAATTTTTGCTTTTACATTATTTATATTATCTGTTGGTTCACCATCAGATAAGAATATGATTATTTTTGCACCTTCATTATCAACAAATGAACTTCTAGCTAATTCTAGAGCTTGTGCTACATTAGTTACGCCTAATGGTTCAATTCCATCAATTTTTTCTTTTAAAAATTCAGGATCTCTACATAAGTGACTAAGCATTGTAGCACTTGAATTAAATTGAATTAAGCCTACATATATGTCTTCATCTTGTTTTATAATATCATCAACTAGAATTTTTGATGCTTGTTTTACTATGTCCATTCTTGTAAGATTGTTCTCATTAGTTCTGTCACTTGATAGTTTCATACTACCAGAAGCATCAACAACTAAAAATACTTGAGCTGCTGTATTACCAATTTGAGGAATTACTTGTTGTGCAAGTTCTTCGGTAACACCGTTCATGTGTGTAGCAATATAATCTTGACCATTATATTTTAAAACTTGCTCAGGTGTTAGATTCATAGTTGGGCAAAGATCTAATACTTCTAGATCACCATATCTGTATTCAAGATCGTAACTTCCAGAAGGAACAGACTTAAACTCAAATTTACCCTCAGCATCAGAATATGCTAAAAAGCAAGATCCAGAAGGTTCAATTAAGCGAACTACAACTCCTTGAACTGGGACTGGATCAAGTCCATCACCAAGATCTTCTGTTATTGTACCTTTAATAGGACTAGCAGCAAATAAACAATAGAAATATGAATAGTAAATAAAGCAAATAATAAAAACTACTAGTAGATTATAAAATACTTTTTTCATTGTAAAATCCTCCGTCATTTTACTTAAAACAACAGTTTTAATCATAGTTGGGAAAATACACCCCTAATATATATTATACCATAAGTTTACATAATATTCAATAAAATAAGTAAGTATTGTTATTGATAATTAATAAAAATAATAATATAATGGAAACATAATAAATATAGGAGGATTATTTATGGATAAAAATGTTAGATTTTACAGATGCCCAATATGTGGAAACATAGTTGGATTAATAGAAGGAAATGCAGAACATATTATGTGTTGTGGAAAAACAATGGAACTTATGGAAGCTAATGTAACAGATGCAGCTTTAGAAAAACATGTTCCAAGTTGGAATAGAGTAGAAGATGAAATAGTTGTTAGAGTTGGAGAGGTTGAACATCCAATGGAAAAAGAACATTATATTCAATGGATTGCTCAAGTATCTGAAAATAGAACTACTAGAGTTAGATTATACCCAGAACAATCAACAGAAACTAGATTCCCTTATATACCAGGATCTACATTATATGCATATTGTAATAAACATGGTTTGTGGAAAACAACAATAGAATAATAATAAAAATCTCGTTTTATACGAGATTTTTTTATTCAAAACCTATTGACAAGATAATTAAATTGTATATAATTAGATTGTACACAATTTAATATAACCTGTACAAATTATTTTAGGAGGAAAAAATATGAATATTTATGATATTACAGTAAAAAATTCAAAGGGAGAAGATGTAAGTTTAAAACAATTTAAAGGAAAAGTTTTACTAGTAGTAAATACGGCTACAGGATGTGGATTTACACCACAATATAAAGGATTAGAGGACTTATATGAAAAATATAATGTAGAAGGATTTGAAATATTAGATTTTCCATGCAATCAATTTGGAAATCAAGCACCTGGAACAGATACAGAAATACATGAGTTTTGTACATTAAAGTATAAAACACAATTTGATCAATTCAAAAAAGTTGATGTAAATGGTGAAAATGAGAGTCCATTATGGGCATATTTAAAATCACAAAAAGGATTTGAAGGATTTCCTGGTTTACAAGGAAAAGTATTAATACCAGTTGTAAAAGCCATGGATCCTGATTATAAGAATAATCCAGATATAAAATGGAATTTTACAAAATTTTTAGTTGATAAAGAAGGAAATGTTGTAGAAAGATTTGAACCAACAGTTACACCTGAAAAAATAGAAGCAAGAGTAAAAGAATTATTAAATAAATAAGAGGTTAAAATAATGAATAAAAATTATGATAGCTTAAAACTTGAAAATCAATTATGCTTTCCGCTTTATGCTTGTTCAAAAGAGTTAGTAAGAAGATATCAACCACTTTTACAAAAACTTGATTTAACGTATACTCAATATATAGTGATGATGGTTATGTGGGAACAAAAAGAAATTAATGTAAAATCATTAGGAGAGAAATTATTTTTAGATTCTGGCACATTAACACCTGTTTTGAAAAAACTTGAAACAAAAGGTTATATAAATAGAAGTCGTTCTAAAGAAGATGAAAGAAATTTAAATATTTGTATTGCTGAAAAAGGAATAGCTCTTCGTGATAAAGCGCTTGAAGTTCCAATAGAAATTTCTAAATGTGTAAATTTAGCACCAGAAGAAGTGATTGCAATGCATAAAGGATTATACAAGATATTAGATTATTTTAAAAGTGAGGAATAAGCAATGTATGATGTTATAATAATAGGAGCAGGACCTGCTGGAATATCTGCAAGTTTATATGCGAAAAGAGCAAATATGAGTGTTCTTGTTTTATATTATGGAGAATCGAATCTAGAAAAGGCAACAGAAATAGAAAATTATTATGGATTTGCTAATGGAATAAGCGGAAAAGATTTGTATGAAAATGGTATAAAACAAGCTCAAAATATAGGTGTAGACGTAAAAGGGGAAGAAGTGCTTCATATAGAAAAAGTGCAATCTAATTTTGAAGTAACAACATCAAATGAAAAATATACTGGAAAAAGTGTAATAATAGCAACTGGAAATAAAAAATTAAAACCAGATATTGATGGTATAAATGAATTTGATGGAAAAGGAATAAGCTATTGTGCAATATGTGATGGATTCTTTTATAGAAAGAAAAATGTCGTAGTCATTGGAAATGGAAAATATGCAGTAAGTGAAGCAAATGATTTACAAAATATAGTAAGTAATGTTAAAATATTAACGAATGGTTTAAAAATGCAAACTGATACTAACTTTGAAATAAACAATAAAAAAATAAAACGAATACTAGGAGATACTAAAGTAAGACAAATAGAATTTGAAGATGGTGAAATACTAAATATTGATGGAATATTTGTTGCTTTAGGAGAAGCTGGTGGCAGCGATTTTGCTAAAAAGATGGGAGTAATTACGAATGGAGATTCAATTAATGTAGATTCAAATATGTCTACAAATGTTGAAGGATTGTTTTCATGTGGAAATGTTGTAGGTGGATTACTTCAAGTTTGCAAAGCTGTTTATGAAGGAGCTGAGGCGGGTCTTTCAGCTGTAAAATATATAAAGAGTAAATAGGAGGAAAGAAAATGAGTGTTAAAGCAATAACTGAAGAAAACTTTGAACAAGAAGTTTTAAATTCAGAAAAACCTGTGTTATTAGATTTTTATGCAGATTGGTGTGGACCATGTAAAATGATGTCTCCAATCATTGATGAAATAGCAGAAGAAATAGGAGAAACAGCAGTAGTTGGTAAAGTAAATTCAGATGATAATATGGAATTAGCTGAGAAATATGAAATAATGAGCATACCAACAATTATGATTATAAAAAATGGACAAGAAGTAAAAAGATTTTTAGGAGTAACTCCTAAAGAAGAAATAATAAAGGCTATTAATGAATAATAAGGAGAAAAATATGAAAAAAACAATCAAAGTTTTATTTATTTTATCATTTTTATTAATTGGTATTTCAAATATCTGCTATGCAGATGTTGTTGGACCAATAATTGGAGACGGCTATATTGATGCAAGCCCTGTAATTTTATTTGTTATAGGAATTATTTTTATAGGATTAGTAATATATGCAGTATGTAAAATTAAAGATGGTGAAAATAAAGAAGCGAATTTAGAAGAAAAAAATGACAAATAAAAAAAGAAATGAGATTAATCTCATTTCTTTTTTTTGTTTTGCTATTCATAAAGTGGATACTTATTACAAATTTTGTTTACTCTTTCTCTAATTTCATCTTCTTTTTCTTCAAAACTTGTAATAGTTAAATCTATTAATCTTGCAATTTCTCTCATATCATCTTCATTAAATCCTCTAGTTGTAACAGCTGGTGTACCAATTCTGATACCACTAGTAATATTAGGAGCTTCTGTATCAAATGGAACTGCATTTTTATTAACAGTAATTCCAATTTTGTCCAATCTTTTTTCTAATTTTTTTCCAGTGATTTCTTTATTTCTTAGATCAATCAAAATTAGGTGATTATCTGTTCCACCAGAAACCATATTAAATCCAAGTTTTGATAATTCATCAGCTAATGCTTTTGCATTTTTAATTATTTTTTGTTGATACTCTTTAAATTCTGGTTTTAATGCTTCACCAAAACATACTGCTTTTCCAGCTATAACGTGCATCAATGGACCACCTTGAATTCCAGGAAAAACAGCTTTATCTATAGCTTTTCCATATTTTTCTTTACAAAGAATCATTCCACCTCTAGGACCTCTTAAAGTCTTGTGAGTAGTCGTTGTAACGAAATCTGCATATTCAACTGGATTTGGATGTAATCCTGCAGCAACTAGACCTGCTATATGTGCCATATCAACCATAAATAGGGCACCAACTTTATCTGCAATTTCTCTGAAACGTTTAAAATCTATAATTCTTGGATAAGCACTAGCACCTGCTAAAATTAATTTTGGCTTGTTTTCTATAGCTAGTCTTTCAACTTCGTCATAATCAATAGTTCCAGTTTCTTTACTTACTCCATATGGGATAAAATTATATAGCTTTCCTGAAAAGTTTACAGGACTTCCATGAGTTAAATGACCACCATGAGCTAAATTCATTCCTAAAACGGTATCTCCAGGCTCTAACATTGCAAAATATACAGCCATGTTTGCTTGTGCTCCGGAGTGAGGTTGGACATTTGCATATTCAGCATGAAATAATTCTTTTACTCTGTCTCTTGCTAAATTTTCAACTACATCAACATATTCACAACCACCATAATATCTATGATCAGGGTATCCTTCAGCATATTTATTTGTCATATAACTTCCCATAGCTTCCATAACAGATTCGCTTGTAAAATTTTCTGATGCGATAAGTTCGATTTTATTCCTTTGTCTACCTAATTCATCTTCTATTGCTTTGTATACATCAGGGTCTCCGTGTTTTAAATATTTAAAGTCTAACATAAAAAAATCACCTTCCTTCGAATGCATTATATACAATTAAAAATCACAAGTAAATATGAATTTGAAAAAACTTTATTAATATGATATTATAGCCACAAAGAATGAAACTTTAATGGTTTCAAAGGAGTGGTTGAATTGGAAAAAAGGTATAAACAAGTAGAAGATTATGAGCTTGAGACAGTGGTAAATGTAATTTATGATGAAAATATTTTATCAATATACACAAATAAACCTGATCTAGAAAGAAAACTTAATACTATAATTGGCGAACCAACCAAAGAATATAAAGTTAAAAGATCAATATCTGGATCAAGGTGGGAAATACCTTTAAGTGATAAGAGTAAAATATCAAAAATTATCTTAAAAGTAGATTTATTTGAATGTTTATAAAACACATTTTTAAAATGTGTTTTTATTTTTTTTGAAAAACAATAGAAGCGTTGAAAATAGTGAAAAAGTTGAAATAATTTACATAATATGATATAATGGTAATAGTTGTTTAATTTTTACTATATATTTATGAAGGAGATATTTTATGAAGAAAGAAAATAAAGTAAATATATTTAAAGGAATAGAATTAGATACTAAACCACGTACAATATCTGATAAAGATATTACTGAATATATAAAAAGAACTGTATTAAAAATAGCAGGAGTAAATCTGAGTGAAGCACATGCATTTTTGGACTCATTGATTAAAAACATAGTAAATCAGACTTCAATTTATTATGATAGTGATAGAAAAAAAGTACTAGGCGTATATGGAGATGATATTGTAGAAATAACACAAGAATTTTTAGATGCAGGATTAGAAGGATTTAAAAAATTACTAAGGAAATTTGATGAAGAAAAGATAAATGTTTTCTCAGACGGAGAATCTGTTGAGCAGATGCTAGAAAAACTTTTAAGAGTTAATCTAGTCGGAGTCGAACATGAAAAAATAATGGAATTTAATAAAGATGTTGTTAGTGTTTTAATATCAGCTAGAGATAACAGTATTGAAGATTCAATAGGAGTTAATGAGGGGATAGTAAGCTTTTTAAATGTGGCTAGAACAATTATTGAAGATAGAAGTTCTAAAGTAAATAGCAATAGATTTCCTATTAGAAATGGTAAATATAAATCATACTTAACAAATTTATTTATTGCTGAATTAGTTGAATATGGGCTAATCTATTATGATCAATTAAAAGAAATGGGAATAATAGAAGCAATGTCAGATGAAGAATTTGAACACATATATTTAGGAAGAAATAGAAGTTTATTTAGTTCTTATGAATTAAAAGATGCACTTTTATTAAGGGGAATTTGCAAAGATGACAAAGAAGCTACCTTATACTTGTACAAAAATTACAGAAAATTATTATTAGATAGTTTAACTGAAGAGGATGGCTTAAGATTAGTTGTAAATGATATAGCAAATGATAAAGAAAAAGAAAGTATTATGAGAAATTTCAAATATGGTCATATACAACAAATGTATCCAGATGCTTTAGCAATATTATTAACCAGAAGGCTACCTGAAAACTATACATGCTTTTTAAGTCCAAAATCAAAAACAAATAGTGAAACAACAATAAAAAGAGATTTTATGTTAGGATTATCAAGAAAACAATTAATGGCAATTTATTCATCAGATGCAATTATGTATAGACCAACTTTAACACCTGATGATTTAATAGATATGTATAGAGTAGGCTCAGACGATGAATTGGAAGAAGGGCAAGATGAATTTGAAAAAGGATTAAAGTTTAGAGACTATATATTATTACATTCTAGAAAAGCAATTAGATCTACAGATGTTATAAAATTAAAGAAATTTAGTAATCTATATGAAGATGAAGAAGAAAGATTTAATTTTCTATGTAATATCGTTTCTTTTTATGATGCGGAATTACTTGAAGAAATGTTAGAAAATGGTGAACTTAATGGCAGATTTGTTGAAGAGCTTAACGAAATACTAAATTCTGAAGAATTTTCAGAAGAGAAAAGGGCGTATTCAGAGTTTATACAAAGTAGATTGGAATTTGTTAAAGATCCAGAAAAATTATATATGGGATTAGTAAAAGCAGGAGTGGATATTAATCTAAATGTGCCTATTTCATTTGAAAAATTTTCAGATTCAGTATTTTCTGGAGAACTTGGTTTTGAAGATATTGTACTTTTATATAATAAAGGGTTAATACAAAATTCAATGATTCAACCTTTATTTACAGATAATGATATAATACGTTTTTATAGAGAATTAGGAGCAGATTGCAGAATACTAAATGCATTAAGTGATAGAGCAACAAATTTAGCTATATTGATAGATGGAAATGATATAAGTGTACAAGAACTTATTACTCTTTATTCTGCACCAGAAGGATTGGATATTGAAGAATTAAAAGGAATAGCAGAAATAAAAAGTTTTGAAGATGTTGATGTAGCTGAACTATTGCCAGATGATATTTCTTTAGAAAAAGTCGAAGAACTAGCTAAAAACTGGTTTATATCTCATGATGATTTAAGCATTTTAGTTGAAAGAGGAATAATCACTCAAGAAAAAGCAGACGAACTTGGTGAAACAATAATGACTCATGAAACATATAAAGAATTGTTTGGAAAATTATCTGGTGTAATTATATTAAGACAATCAAGCGAAGGAACAGGTGAACCAACAACAAGTGGATTACCTTCAGGAAATACTGATCCAAGAAAGAAGCAAATAAAAAATGATCCTGTGTTACAAGAAAAGCTATTTTCACAATTAGGATTTGATAATATGGGAAATATTGTTTTGCAAGGTAGTAGGAACTCTCTTAATGGTTATACAATCTTTTCATCTGAAGAACTAGGAATAGTAGTACTTATGAATAATTCAAAACCAGGAAATGCAACATATGTAATGAGTATTCAACAAGCAGGATATGTGCTAATGAATCTTGGAAGAACAGAAAAAGCTAATTTGGAAAGAATTAGAAGAGGAGAAAAAGATGTTTTAGTTTCTGATGCAACAAAGAGTACAATTAGACAAATAAGTAAAGAACAAGGAGAGACAGAACATATTAAAATAAAAAATGCTTCAAGAAACTGGGGCGAGAATATAGTTGATGCGATGAGAAAAGTAAGTAAACCAGCCAGAGAAAAATTGAAAAAAGGTTCAGAGCAAAGAAGAGAGATAGAATCATTACTAGAAGAAATAAGACAGGACTATGATCAAAGAAGAGATTAAAATAGGAGAAAACAAATGAATAATTATTATTTTAAAAAAGATAGAGTAGATAAAATTGTAGAACTAATAAAAAAAGAGCTATTAGAAAATAAAAGTACCATACAAAAGGCTTTTGAATTAGATTATAAAGAATGGGAATATGAATTAAATTTTGAAAAATTCATCGATATTATTGATTCTATGAAAAATAAAGAATATTTACCAAAATTCTCAAAAGAAGAAATAATAGACGGAATAGGGAAAATTGCACTATTATGTAATCAAAATCCATATCTAATATTTAATTTTATTTTATCTGCTTTATATACAAATAATAAGGTAGAGGTTGTGCTTGAAAACAAAATGATAGCAACAAATAAAGTTATAACAGAATTAGTAAGAAAAGTTTTAAGTTTACAGAAAATAGATGATGATACTGTTACATATGTAGAAGTTGTAAATAAAGAAGAAATAATTTCTAGCCAGGAAAACTATGATATGATTTACTATTTTGGTAATAAATCATCATATTTAAATTTTACCAAAAGAATACATGTAGACAGTAAATTTGAAGAATTTGGCGAAATAAATTTATACTCGGACTCTACTCAATTTAAAGAACAAATAGTTGAAATTGATAAATGGGCATATTTAAATGAAATAAAAGTTAATATTTTTAATAAAGATATTAATGAAGCAATTGAAAGAATTAATAAATTAAATTCTATTAATAAAATGACAATTATTTTTTCAAAAGATTTAGACAAAGTAACTAAATTTGTTAAAGAAGTAAAATCAGAGTTTATATTTGTGAATATTAATTCGACAAATAATTATCGATATGAGACAAATTTAAATAATTTAGTGTATAAAAAGATTATAAAATGGTAATAAAAAAGTAGAGAGAAGATGAAAACATCTTCTCTTTTTTGTTTGTATATAGATACAATTCACAACAAATAATTAGCAAATTTATATAATAGACAACATGTTAGATAGAATTTACTATTTCAGTTATAACAGCTTTACTAGTGATTTTATCTAAGTTATTCAAGAAAGATTTAAGCTTGTTTGAATTAGTATTGTTTATAGATCTAATTATTGAATGCTTTATAACAGAAATACTAACATTGTGCTTTTCAGATAGATGACTATAAATGTTTTTTTCTAAGTTCTCATATAAATAATCATTTTTATTTATATATGAATATAAAATGGCTTCAAGTAAGTAGTTTGTACCTTTTAACTTGAAATTAAAGTTTAATGACTCTAATATTTTTCTAATTTTAACTTTTGTTTTGCTTTCAATTGGATGATTTAAAAACACTTGAAGTTTATTGATATTATTAGTAATTGCATGCTTTTCAGAAATAAATGTGATGTTTTCATTACTTCTGAAATTAATATTACCTTTGCAAACCACAATTACTTTTTTTATAGAATTTAGAAATGACTTTATATCTTCATTAAGAAAATCTTTACAATTTAGTATTACTAAATCAATAAAACGTTTTTGATCTAGATATATAAGTTCTTCTTTGTTTGAAGCAATTCCAACAATGTTTATATCATTTAAATATATTGAAAAAATATTATTATACTTTTTTACAAATTCTAAATTATTACTAAATATGACAGTATTATACATAAAAAAATCCTCCACATTAGTAAAACAATTTAGAAATGTAAAATGTGACAAAAATTTTTAAAAAATTTTAGGATAAGATAAAAAAGACATGGATTACGAAAAAATAGTAAGCGAATATGCTGATATGATATATAAAATAGCAATAAGATATTTGAAAAATAAAGATGATGCAGAAGATATTGTTCAAGAAGTGTTTATGAAATATGTGAGCAACAAAACACCATTTAAAAATTCCGAACATGAAAAATATTGGATAATTCGTGTGACAATTAATATATGTAATAACGAAATTAGTTCAGGGAGGAAGAGAAAGACAATTATTTCAGATGAAATAGATGAATATGAGAAGGAAGTGCCTTTTGAAAACACTTTATCTGACTTGATTGATAAGTTATCAGAAAAATATAGAACTGTATTTGAATTATATTATTTACAAGATTTTTCAGTTAGTGAGATAAGTAAAATTTTGATGATAACTGAAGCATCTGTTAGACAAAGATTGATGAGAGCAAGAAATAAAGTAAAGGATAATTTGAGGAAAGGAGAGTAGTTGTAAATGGGGAATTTAGATGAAAAAATAGATGAAAGCTTAAATAATATGAAATCTCAAATTAAAAATGAAAAATTATCAGATGATTTTAAAAATAATTTGATAAAAGAAATGAACGAATACGATGAAATCCAGAAAACAAAGAAACATCACATTCCAGGTTGGATTACAGCTGTTGCATGTTGTACGATAGTATTTACTGGTTACTGTATAGCCGGTGAATTTGAAAATGTAATTTTAAAACATCTTTCTAATATTGATGAAATTGCTAAAAAAGCAGTTGAAGAGGGAAACGTAGAATATTTAGATACAGACTATGTGACAGATAATGGAATATCTATAAAAGCTGATTATTTAATACATCAAGATGGTAACACTTATATTGCTTTAAGTTTTAAAGATGGTGAATATGATAAAATAAAAATGATAGAATATGAGATACTAGATGAAAATGGTGCAGTTATCTATAATAATATTTATGGAGATAAATATATTAATAAATGTATTTGTTTCAGTTCTGATAAAGGACAAATATATATAAAACTTTTTGAAAAAAATTATAAAAATGAAAGCACAATTTTGATTAAAGAAATTAATCTTTTCAAAAATAATGATGTAATTAGTTTAAAAGGAAATTGGAGAATAAAATTAAAATAAAAGACTGGGAATTTCTTCCCAGCCTTTTTTGTGCAGAGAGATTTTACTTTTTATGCCCAGGAATAGTATGTAATGTAGACAGTTAAAATATTACCAGTGTTATTATAGATTTTAAACTGATAGCTTTCGCCTGCATCTACAGTAATCCAGTCGACTTTGACTTTTGAGTAACCATCTGCATATGTGGATCCAGATGCATAGAATGAACCGTAAATATCAAATAACGAAACTGTGAAAGTCTGAGTAGAAGCACCAGTAGCTCTTATTTCATATGCAAAATATCTGTCTGGTATAGTAAAAGGTAGAGTGGAATACGGAGTTCCAGACGATACTGCAAAGTTACCGGTGCCCCAGATGTCAGAGTCATCTCCTCCAATGGGCTGGTCCTGTGACACTGTGGATGGTACTTCGACTGAAATTACGTGCTTTACAATGTTCGGGTTTTCATCATCGGCCAAAGAGACAGGTACACATGCCATGAGAAGCGTTGCAACGAGCAACAAAGAAACCAATTTTTTCATGTTAAACCTCCTAATTGTTCATGGTCGATTAGTAACAGGTTGCTCTCTCTGCACAAATGCCATTCTTCAAATTGCCTACTAAGGATATAATATTTGAATAATGGCAGATTCGAATTTCAGCAAAGTGCTGATAATTCAAGAGAATTTATATAAAAATTAAAAAACTTAAAAAGTGATAGTGGCGAAAAGCGGTTAAGAGATATAAATAAAAAATATATGTCAAAAAAACTTAATATATTCAAGCATTATCAAAAATCTGACAAAAAAATTCATCACTTTTCATCACTTTTTTACACAAGCAAAAATGAATGTGCTATTCTATTTTTGTTGCTTTTTCTATAGCAACTATTTTGTATAAAGGTAGAAGGAGTACATATGACAAGTTTAAGAAAGTTATTTTATGAATTAGAATTAACAGATGAATTTTGCTGGAGAGATTTTTTTAGCATTATTATTTCATTTATTGCTTTAGTAGTTGTTGGAGTTTGTATGATAAGAATTCAAACACTAAATAGAATATTGAATTTTTCGAATGCAATATTAATTTTTAGCTGCATAGTCATTTGGCTAAGCATAGTGTTATCAAATTGTTGTGCTGTAATTAATAAGAAAAAAGTAATAGGTAGTAAATTAGAAAATAAAGAATTAGAAATTGAAAATAGTAGTTTAACTGAACTAACAGATAATGTAAGATGTTTTAAACATGATTTTAATAATATTATTCAAGCTATTGATGGATATATGATAGTTAAAGACTTAAATTCATTACAAAAATACTTAGATTCATTAGTTGATGAATGTAATAGAACAAATTTAATGGATGTATTAAATAACCAAATATCTGAAAGCCCAGCAATATGTGGTGTGTTAATAAATAAACTTAAGATTGCTGAAACTAAAAACGTTAAAATGAATATAGAGATACTGGGTAGTTTAAAAGCTTTTAATGAAAAAGCTTATTTGATTTCAAGAATGTTAGGAATATTACTAGACAATGCATTGGAAGCAAGTGGAAGTTGTAGTGAACAAAAATTAGTAAATATAAGATTTTCTACTGTAGGAGAAAAAGATAAAAATAGTATCATTATAGAAAACACATATGAAGATAAAAATCTTGATACTAATAAGATTTTTGAGAAGAACTATAGTACCAAAGCTGGAAATTCTGGTCTAGGCCTTTGGAAAGTAAAAAATATCTTAAATAAAGATTCAAGCTTTGAACTATTTACAACTAAAGATGACAATATTTTTAAACAAGAATTAGAAATATATAATTATGAAAAAAGTTTAGTATAAATCTTAAAAAAATGTAAAAAATACTTGCAATTGTTAGTAAAAGCTGGTATAATTTAATGGTTATTAAGATAACACACATAGGTGGAGCTTTAAATTGTGCTATTTACTAGTTGTTTAGAGTGTAGAAACTTATGGAGGAAAAACAAATTAAGGAGGAATTTAAAAATGGCAGTAGTTGCAATGAAACAATTACTTGAAGCTGGTGTTCATTT
>JAEESU010000017.1 GCA_016290095.1 Clostridia bacterium | reverse complement strand
TTAGTACAACCTCTATTAAATAAAGTTTTTAGTAAAACTAGTAAAAGAACTCTAAAAGTTTTTTCAATTATCATTATTTCTGTAGTATCTATAGATTTTTTGATTACAATCCTAGGATATATAATAAAATGAGTTTCTTAATTTATAAATTTGCAATAGATTTAACAAAAACAAGAAGGACAGCGATAGTAATTCGCTGTCTTTCCTGTATGACTTTATCTGATGCCAAATGCGCCCGCCTTACGGAGTTTCAGATAATCATCAATTGGAATGTTGACGAACAGGGTGGTGAGATCTGCGTGCCGTACAGTCTCATTTCTGCTGAGAGTCCATACCTCCATGTCCATGTCGCTCATGCTGGGATAGTCTTTCAGAACTTCTTCCTTGAGAGCAAGAACATGCGACACATCATGGTCATAGTTGTTGAATGCATAGTGAATGCCAACTTTGCCATATTTGTAAGCCTCACGCACTTCCTCTTCGCTCATATAGAATGTGTCTTCCTGAACCAATTTGATAGCCATGTTAATTACCTCCAAAAATTTTTTTACTTGGTTGACTGATGTAACTGTAAACACGAGGTTTGCAACAAGAGTAAAACACTCATTATATATTCATTATACCATTTTTTTTCAGAAAACGTCAAATTCTACGCAAACAATTGTTTTTTACAAAAGTATTAAATAGATACATTGTTCTTGATTTTGCTCATTTTTATTCATTAGTTCTATAAATAGTAATAATTAAATCTCTTTGATTATCATAATCACGCAAATTGGGTTTATTTACAATTCTTGCTCCATCTTTTTCCTCATTTAGAATTTTCTTCGAAGCATAGGACTTTGACCTTGTCATAAGTCCTAACCCTCTATGAGTTATAACGTACTATCATAACTAGTGGACCCTGCGAGGTAATACATCTTTATACATTTGATGTTCTGCTAGTTTTCTCTTTCAGCAAGTAAATGTTGTGGGTTATAAGTTTCTTTGTCAAAGTTTAAAGAATCAATTCTCTTATTCTTTAATTGCTAGTTTCTTTTCAATATTTTGAGGCTATTTTTTGCTTTTATTACCAATTTGGATAAAAGAAAAAAAATAAGCCGACCAAATCGACTTATATATTGTGAAATGATATTCACTTTTGCTTTCTTCAAACCCAATTATATTAATATGTATAATCGGTTCGATGGAAACGCATTCTGGAGCCGCTAGTCAGAATTGAACTGACGACCTACTGATTACAAGTCAGTTGCTCTACCATCTGAGCTACAGCGGCATATTAAAAAAGTGGTGACCCCTACGGGACTTGAACCCATGTCTCCGCCGTGAAAGGGCGATGTCTTAACCACTTGACCAAGGGGCCATATAAAAGGAAAACCTTTAAAGATTTTCCTCTGGTGAGCTATCCGCGATTCGAACGCGGGACAACTTGATTAAAAGTCAAGTGCTCTACCAACTGAGCTAATAGCCCATACAAAATGTATGACAGTTGCTAATTTGCAACTGCCTATTAATATTACACTATTTTTTCAAGGTTGTCAACGTTTTTTTGAAATTTTTTTATTATTTTTCATCATTATCATCTATTATTTCGCCTACTAATCTCTCAATAATGTCCTCTAAAGTTATTATTCCTATATACTTTTCACTTTCATCATAAACAATTGCAAGCATTTGATGAGCCTCCTGCATAAGTTTGAATGTATTAGATAATGGATCTTTTCTATGAACTTTTATTACTTCTCTTAAATATTTCTTTAGTTCTATTTTGTTACCTTTTTTCTCTTCTGTTACTATATCTTTAAAATTGAAAAATCCTATAATATTATCAGGATTTTCACTATATACTGGAAGTCTTGAATACTTGCAATTTCTGATCTTTTCAACTATTTCTTCATGTTTTGCATCAATAGATAAAGATTCTACATTTTCTTTTTTTATCATTTCATCTTTTACTTGTATTGCATCAAATTTTATTGTGTTCATTATAATTATTTTTTCTTCTTTTCCTATTATTCCATCTGACATACTTTCTCGAATTAACATTTTCAATTCTTTCTCTGTAAGTTTATATTCTGTACTCTCTGGTATTCTAAATATTTTTGAAAATAATTTTGTTGTTATATCCACAAATCTTTCAAATGGTTTATTTAATTTTGCCATAATCCATAATATATTAATTGTTCTATATGCCACCTTGTCTGGATTATTTCTTGCTATTTGTTTTGGAAGGATATGTCCAAATACCAAAAATATATATGTCAAAATGAATGCAATAATTATTACAGATAATAGATTAGCTATATTTTCTGTAATTGTCCCTGAAATCACTAAAGAATCAAATACCGAAGAAACTGGTTCCACAAAGAATTCTGCTACATATGCTGTAGCTATTAACTCTGTCATTAAAATAACTAATTCTATTTCTCCCCAAAATCCAATTCTATTTTCTTTTAATATTCTAATTTTCTTAGCTTTTATGTCTTTCTTTGGCCTATTATTTAATTTAACTCTATCAATATATGTAAGCGCTGTATCTCCTGCTGAAAAAATTGCCTTTATTAATAACATTACAAAAATAAAAATTATATGTATAACCATAATTAACTCCAATTTATTATTTAAAAAAGGGACTTTATAGTCCCTTTTTATTTTAGTTGCCAGCTAAAGCAGACATTGCTTTCTTTAATTTTTCTAATTTTGTATCAGCATCCTTTTCTGTCTTGCCTTTAATACCCATATAGAACTTAACTTTTGGTTCTGTTCCAGATGGTCTTACACATGCCCAACTATTATCTTCTAAATCGTAATATAATACATTTGATTCTGGAAGGCCTGTATCAGTTTCTTTCTTTGTTTTTGCATCTACAATTGTATGTTTTTTATAATCTCTGTATTTTAACACTTTTAATCCTCCAAGTTCTTTTGGTGGATTATTTCTAATTGTTTCCATTAATTCTTTAATTTTAACTGCACCATCAGCACCTTTAAGAGTAATTGTAGAAATTCCTTCTTTATAGTATCCATATTTTTCATATATCTTAATCATTTGATCCCATAAAGATAATCCTTGTTTTTTGTAATATGCTGCTGCTTCACATAGCATCATAACTGCTGTTATTGCATCCTTATCTCTTGCATGTGTTCCAACTAAGCATCCATAACTTTCTTCAAAACCAAATAAGTATTCATTGCTTCCTGTTTCTTCAAATAATCTTATTTGCTCACCAATGTATTTAAATCCTGTAAGCACTTCTATAAATTTAATCTTATATTCTTCGGCGATTGCTACAGCTAAGTTTGAAGATACTATTGTAGAAATTAATGCTCCATTTTTTGGTAACATCTTCTTAGCTCTCTTTTGAGATAATACATATTCTGCAATTAATAATCCTGACATATTACCTGTAAATGATTTATATTCGCCTGTCTTAGAATCTTTTGCTAAAACTCCTAATCTATCTGCATCTGGGTCTGTTGCTAAGACAACATCTGCATCAACTTGTTTTGCAAGTTTTAACGCTAAATCAAATGCTTTTATGTCTTCAGGATTTGGATAATCTACTGTTGGGAAATTTCCATTAGGTAACTCTTGCTCAGGAACAACAAATACATTTTTAAATCCTAATTCTTTCAAAACATTTTGAACTGGTAAATTTCCTGTACCATGAAGTGGTGTATAAACTATTCTTAAATCATTTTGTTCTTTTATAACATCTGGATTTAAAATTTGTTTCTTAATTGCTTCTAAGTATAATTTATCCATTGCAGGACCTATTATATTATACAATCTGGCTTTCATAGCTTCATCTAATGTCATAGATCTAATTAATGAATAATCTTTTACTCTATTTACTTCAGCAATTATTTCTTTGTCATGTGGTGGAACAATTTGTGCTCCGTCATCCCAGTATACTTTATATCCATTATATTCTGGTGGATTATGGCTTGCAGTTACCATTACTCCAGCTGTACAACCTAATTGTCTTACTGCAAATGATAATTCTGGAACTGGTCTTAATGAATCAAATATGTATGTCTTAATTCCATTAGCATTTAAACATAAAGCTGCTGCCTGACTAAATTCAGATGACATATTTCTTGAATCATATGCAATAACAACACCTTTATTTTCTGTTCCTTGTCTTAGAATATAATTTGCTAAACCTTGAGTAGCTTTTGTAACTGTATAAACATTCATTCTG
Organism: Clostridia bacterium; assembly: GCA_016290095.1. GTDB lineage: Bacteria > Bacillota > Clostridia > TANB77 > CAG-508 > Scatovivens. The sequence goes on along the minus strand of JAEESU010000017.1, from coordinate 21,018 downwards.
TTCGTACCATTACCAATAACTCCCCTCATTCCAGCTGTTCCAAATTCTAAGTCTTTATAGAATCTATCTTTAATTTCTCCTTCATCACCTGCAATTGACAATAGTTCTTGTCTTGTTGCAAGATCAAATACAGGACTTGTTGACCACTCTTTATACTTCTTAGTGTATTCAACTTTATTCATATAATCTTTATACAATTTTCTTGCAGTTTCTGGACTGTCTTGTCCTTCTGCGTTTTTAATAGGAGCAAATTCTTCTTCTCTTTTAACTCTTAAAACAACAACATCATCAAACATTTCATAAGAATCGAAAATGAACATTTCAAATTTATATGCATTTGGTTTGCTTGCTGTTACTTCTTTTCCATTTGCGTCAATATAGTTTGCTTTCTTGATTGCTGTATGATATGGAAGAGAAAGTTCACTTACTTTTTCTAAACCTTTAATATTGTATAAGTGGAAGATAGCATTAGCATCACCATAAACAAGTGAACCATAATCATCTCTTAAGTTAGCCATTTGTTCTGATATTTCTGTATATTCAACAACGCCAACTTTTTTATTTTTTCTACAGAAAACACCAACTCTTTCTTTTGGATCTGTTTTCTCTACTGATTTAACTGCTGCTAAAACCTTATTATGAATAGACATACCTATCAATAATGGATCTACTGGTTTTACTAATACGTTATCAACACCATTAATAAATACCCATTCAATTCCATTATGTTTCATTTCATCAAGCACGCCTGCTTTTTCCATTGATTGTAATGTTCCACCATGTCCATTTGCGGCCATTTTAACTTGGCCATTTTTTTCTAATAAGATTTTTCCATCAAGTGAAATCATTGGTAATTCACCTTGTATAAAAAATCTTATATGATTTTCTGGATATCCAAAATAATTATGTTTTTCAAAGAATTTTTGTGTTGCATCATTGTTTTCCCTGCTAGTCATAATATACCATGGAATAACAGTATCATATTTTTGCCAAGCTTTTTTTAATGTATCACACAATGCTTCAAAAATTGATTTATTTTTTTCTACATCAAATATAAATGTACCTTTAGGTCCACTGTGTCCAAGTCTTGTTCCTTGACCTCCAGCCATTGTAACAACAGCAAATTTATTGTATTTGATAGCCTCTATACCCTTTTTCTCATACATTTCTTTTTCACTAACAGGTAATTTTGCTTTGTCAACATGCTCAATTGGCTCAATTGTAACATTTTCTAAGCCTACAGGTTTTGTTGCTTGGTCATATAGTTTACTCATTAAATCGAAGTCAATTGATTTAATTTGATCTAATAACTGTGCTTTACCTTCTTCATCTAATTCATCATATTTTAAAAGTAAATGTTCCTGTCCATATTTTTTTAGTGTTTTCTTTATACTCTCTAGATCTTCCTTCATTCTACGCTTTTTTGCTCCTTTCTCAGTATAAGATATTACTTCTTCTCTTAGTGTTTTCTATCTTATATCATTTTTTACTTTTAGTCAACTGCTCTTGACAAGGTTAGTATTTTTCTAGAATAAATTTATGTTACAATTGTGATTTTATTGTTCTTCTTTTTTGTTCATTTTGTGAAAATTTAGCAATTTCTTTTTTTCTCTTTGTTGTTAATAAATAATCATGACTTAATAATACTTTACTTATTTCTAAATTATTGTTCATTTTGTAACATCCTAGTAACTCACTTTCTATTTCATTTTCGATTAAAACTTTTTCATAATTTAATATGAAATTTTCATCCCCTACTATAACATATATTTTGTTTTCATTTTTCTCCAATACCTTATTTCTATTTTTCCAATCCAGTTTTAGTATTCTTTCAGTATCTATTCCTAAATTCTTAACGCTTTTTACATATCTTTCTATGTCACTACTTAAATCTTTTTGTAATATTAATTCTATTTCTTTTCCATCGTTCATTTTTCCGTTTATATATGGCAATATTATTGTAAATAAGTGGTACGTGCTTATATATAAGCAACAAACTTTTTTTGTATTCATAAAATACACCTCCATATATTTCCTCTTGACAAGCTAAATTTTATCATCCATAAATAAGCTGGTCAATCAAATTCGATCTCATTTTTTCGACATAAAAACACTGAATATTTTTTCAAAAATTACAAATACTTACTTCCATGGAAAACTTTTAGGAGGTTATTATGAAATCAAAAATTTTGCCATGTATTATTTTACTTTTATTATTTATAACTTTCATTGCAATAACAATAAATTCTTATGCATCATCCATATCAAACGACTTAAAAAGCAACTTTTTTAGACTTCATATTTTAGCAAATAGTAACTCTATAAAAGATCAGGAGTTAAAATTAAAAGTAAGAGACGGCATATTAGCTTATATGAAAGAAATATCATATAATGATTTGTCAAAAGATGAAGCAATATCATTAACTAAAAACAATATTGAATCTTTTCAAAAAATTGCAGAAAAAGTAATTGAAGATGAAGGTTTTTCTTACCCTATTAAAGTAGAGATTGGCAACTTTTACTTTCCCACAAAGCATTATGGAAATATCTCCTTACCTGCGGGTTATTATGATGGATTGAAAATCGAAATTGGGACTGGCAACGGAAATAATTGGTGGTGTACTTTATTTCCACCGCTTTGTTTTGTAGATATATCATCAGGAGTGATAGATGAAGAGGCAGAAGAGAATTTAAAGGAAAATTTAAGTGGTGAAGATTTTGCTATTATAACTAGTAATTCATGCTCAGTTAAGCTTAAGTTTAAGCTCTTAGAAGTCTTATCTAAGTAGCCATCCGGCTGTTTCCCTTTTGTTATAATAATGATATAAAAAAAGTATTGTAAATCTTGGATTTTTGTGATATATTTCGTAATAATGAGTAGGTGTACTCAAAATTTTTTGCAAAAATATTGGGGGTATATATTTGGAAAAGTTAGTTATTACTGGAAAAACTCCTCTAAAGGGTGAAGTAACAATTAGCGGTGCTAAAAATGCAGCTGTTGCAATTTTACCTGCAACTTTATTAATAAATGGGAAATGTAGAATAGAAAATTTACCTAACATCAGTGATGTTAGATCATATTGTGATATTTTAAAAGAAATTGGTGCAAAAATTGAATGGGTTTCAGAAAATGAAATTACAATAGATACAACAAAAATAGACAGTAATAAAATTCCTATCGATACAACAAGAAAATTTAGAGCATCTTATTATTTACTTGGTGCTTTACTTGGAAGATGTAAATCTGCACAAATTGGTGTTCCTGGTGGATGTAATTTAGGCCCAAGGCCTATTGATCAACATATAAAAAGTTTTGAAGCATTAGGTGCTACTGTAGATGTATCAAATGGTAATATTACAGCGAAAACAAAAAAATTAAAAGGTACTTCTATCTACATGGATATTGTATCTGTTGGAGCCACAATTAACGCAATGCTTGCTGCTGTTTTAGCAGATGGAATTACTACAATTGATAACGCTGCAAAAGAGCCTCATATTGTTGATGTTGCAAACTTTTTAAACACAATGGGTGCTGATATTAGAGGTGCAGGAACAGATATAATTAAAGTTAGAGGTGTTAAAGAATTAAAAGGTGGCTCTACATACTCAGTTGTTCCAGATCAAATTGAAGCTGGTACATTTATGATTGCTGCCATTGCTTCTAAAGGTGATGTTATAATCAAAAATTGTATCACAAAACACTTAGAATCAATTATAGCTAAAATTGAAGAAGTTGGTGGAAATGTTGATGCAAATGGTGACCACTTAAGAGTTTGGTACACAAAAAGGACTCATAAAGCAAACATTAAAACTTTACCATACCCTGGTTTTCCAACAGATTTACAAGCTCAAATGGGTGTTTTGCTATCAATTTCTGAAGGAACAAGTTATATAAATGAAAGCATTTGGGAATCAAGATTTCAATATACTCAAGAATTAATAAAAATGGGAGCAAAAATTACTGTTCAAGGAAAATCAGCTGTATTTGAAGGAATCAATGAGTTAGTTGCCGCTCCTGTATATGCATCAGATTTAAGAGCTGGTGCTGCATTAATTATAGCTGGAATTATAGCAAAAGGTAAAACAGAAATATATAACTTAAATCATATTGATAGAGGTTATGAAAATATAGAAGAAAAATTTAGAAAATTAGGTGCAAAAATAGAAAGAGTTGAAGAATAAATATGTTAGAATTTTGTAGTTTATACAGTGGTAGTTCTGGAAACTGTTTGTTCGTTAACTCAAATAATACTAAGATTTTAGTAGATTGTGGAACGAGCTGCAAAAAAATAGTAGACGGGCTACAATCTATTAATTATTCTATAGAGGATATAGATGCTATATTAGTTACACATGAACATTCTGACCATGTTCAAGGTTTAGGTGCAGTATCTAATAAATTTGATATTCCTGTTTATGCAAATGCTGAAACATGGAATGCAATGGGAAAACAGAAAGAAAAGATATTACCGCATAATATTAAATATTTTAAAAACGAAGAAGATTTTGTTTTAAATGATTTAAATATCCACCCTTTTAGCACACCACATGATGCTGCTAATCCTTGTGGATTTAATATACATAATGGTAAAAAGCAACTTAGTATTGCAACAGACTTAGGCCATGTAACAGATAAACTTATAAAAGATCTTGAAAAGAGTTCGTTTATACTTTTGGAATCAAATTATGAACCTGAAATTTTAAAAGTTTCAAGATATCCATATCTTCTTAAACAAAGAATAGCTGGCCCATATGGTCATATCTCAAACGAAGATTCTGGAAGTGTTATTGCAAAATTAATGTCAAAAAGAGACTTGAAACAGGTAATGCTTGGGCATTTAAGTAAAGAAAATAATTTTCCTGAGCTTGCATATAAAACAGTAGCAGAACAATTAATGAATAATAATCAAGATTTAAACACTATATCCATTAGTGTTGCAAGCAGAAGTACACCAGGAAAAATAATTAAAATTTAATTTTCTTTTTTATATATAAAGCCATTAACTTAATAATAATACTTTTAGAAATAATAAAACTAAGAACAAAAAATAAAATTAAAATAATATATTTAATAATAAATACCTCCTAAACACAAGTTTAGAAGGTATTTTACTATGATCTTTTATTTTTGTAAAGAGATTTTTGATGATTTAGGAACATGTCCCAAAAAATCAAATTTTCATTGATAGACTTACTTTTTGTTTTTCTTTATCAATTCCTATTACTTTAACTTTAACTATATCCCCTACAGATACTACTTCTGATGGATTCTTTATATATTTATCAGACATTTGAGATATATGTACTAATCCATCGTGTTTTACACCTATATCAATAAATGCTCCAAAGTCTATTACGTTTCTAACTGTCCCTGTAAGTTCCATTCCCTCTTGCAAATCTTCAAATTTTAAAACATCACTTCTTAAAATTGGTTTTGGCATACTATCTCTAGGGTCTCTACCTGGTTTTGAAAGTTCTTCAATAATATCTTTAAGTGTTAATGAGCCAACTCCAAGTTCTTCTGACATTTTTGTAGCATCTACATTGGCTAGATCTTTCTTTAATGCTTCAAGTATTGATTTGTCTTTCAAACTATCCACGGTATATCCTAATTTTGTTAATAATTTTTCAGCAACATCATAGCTTTCAGGATGAACTGCTGTTACTTCCAATGGATTTTTTCCATTAAAAATACGAATAAATCCTGCACATTGTTTAAATGCTGACTGTCCTAATTTAGGAACTTTTAGTAAGTCTTTTCTTTGTTTTAATTCACCATTTTCATCTCTATATTTTACAATATTTTTAGCTATTGTTCCATTTATTCCAGATACATATGAAAGTAAAGATGGTGTAGCAGTGTTAACATCAACACCTACTGAGTTAACAGCATCTTCAACAACTCCTGTTAAACTTTCTGATAACTTCTTTTGATTAACATCGTGTTGATATTGTCCAACGCCGATTGCTTTTGGATCTATTTTTACGAGCTCTGAAAGAGGATCTTGTAGTCTTCTTGCAATTGATATTGCTCCTCTTAAAGAAACATTTATATCTGGATATTCTTCTGTTGCAAGTTTAGATGCTGAATATACAGAAGCTCCTGCTTCACTTACTATTGCATAATAAATTTTTTCATTTATTTCTTTTATCATATTAGAAACAAACGTCTCTGATTCTCTTGATGCTGTTCCATTTCCAATTGCTATCATATTAACATGATATTTTTCTATTAATGCTTTTAAAATCTTTTTAGCGCCCTCTACATCATTTTGAGGTTCTGTTGGATATACTGTAACTGTATCTAAAAGCTTTCCTGTTTTGTCTATAACTGCAATTTTACATCCCGTTCTATATGCAGGGTCAAATCCCATAACAGTCATGTCTTTAATTGGTGGTTGCATTAATAATTGTTTTGCATTTTTACCAAATACCTTTATAGCTTTTTCTTCTGAACGCTCAGTTAAATCATTTCTTATTTCTCTTTCAATTGAAGGTTCTATTAATCTTTTATATGCATCTTCAATAACAGTTGTAAGAGGGTCATTAAATTGACTTTTATAATCTTTAATAATTTGCTTCTTCAAATAATCCAAAATCTTATCGTCTGGTTTGTTAACTTTAACTTTTAAGAATTCTTCTTTTTCTCCTCTATTAATTGCTAATATTCTATGACTTGGAATTCTAAGAATTCCTTCATTAAAATCATAATACATTTCATATGGAGATTTTTCATCTGCTTTTGCTGCTTCAGTTACAATAACAGCTTCTCTAAAACACATTGATTTAATCTTTTTTCTATAATCTGCATTATCAGCTATGTTTTCTGCAATAATATCTAACGCCCCTGCTATTGCTTCGTCTTCGTTTGTAACACCTTTTTCTTCATCTATATATTCTTTTGCTAATTCAAATAGAGGTCTTTTTTCTTGCTGTAAATAAATAGTATTTGCTAATGGTTCTAATCCTTTTTCTTTAGCAATAGTTGCTCTTGTTCTTTTCTTTGGCCTATATGGTCTATAAATGTCTTCTAACTCAGAAAGTACCATTGTGCTTGCAATTTTAATTGTAAGTTCATCTGTAAGCTTTCCTTGCTCATCTATCAATCTAATTATTTCTGCTTTTCTTTCTTCTAAATTTCTTAAATATGTTAGTCTTTCGCCTAAATCTCTCAATATTTCATCACTTAAGTTTCCTGTAACTTCTTTTCTGTAACGTGCAATAAAAGGAATGGTATTTCCTTCATCAATTAATTTTACAGTAGCTTCAACTTGTGTATCTCTAATATTAAGTTCTTCTGCTATTTTTTTAAATATTTTGTCCACAATATATACCTCTCTTTGTGATTTTTTAACCGTTATGATTTTATATTTTTAAATATTGGTTGTCAAGTATAAAAAACTGGAATTGTTAAACAATTCCAGTTTTAATGTTTAGTTGATATTTAAGGATTTACACTATCAAGTATAACTTTTTCACCATAAACCTGATATCCACTATAATTGAATATACTTAATAACATTTCCTCCCATTGTGGAACATCTATTAATATTTCCATTATATTGTCATCATTTAAATCTATGTATTCCACTCTATCTAAATCTATAAAAATATAATCTTCATCTGTAAGTTTTTTAACTGTTTTATTTTTAGCTGTATTATATACTCCATCATTTATAACAACTAAATCACTAATATGTGCATAATCATGTGAGAAAAGCATTATTGCTGAATACGCAACTGGCTTATTATTTTCTGTTCTAAGATCTTGTACGCAAACGAAATATTCTTTAGTTCCATCTCCATCAATATCTAATAAATCAGCTGTAACATTCTCATAATCTTTTAGTTCATTTAATATTTCTTTTGGTACTTTATCTAATCTTTCATATGCTCTAGGAATTGAATTAAATTTTTTAGTTAAAGCGATTTTACTTACGTTCTTAACTTCATTATATCCCCCGCCTTCAAATTTAAATTCTCCTTGAGTTTCTCCTTTATATAGTCCATTTTCATAGTTATAATATGTTGTATTATACTTTTTATTAGATGTTTCATCTAAATTAACACTAAAATCTAGTGGATTCTGGTTTCCTGGAGCTGGTGCTATTTCACAACCTTTATATAAAACAAAATAACTCTCTTCTTCTTTTACATCTTCTACTTCTTTTTCTTTTATTATTTGTTTAATTACAATAGCTTCTATTATTATAATTATTATTAAAATAAATATTGCAACTACTAACCATCCATCAAAACTAAGTTTTCTTTTCATATTTTACCTCTCAAAATTATTTATTTTGTTCTTCTAGGTACTCGTCATAAGTACATTCTCTTACTATTACCTTGTTTCCTGTAATATCTATTATTTTATTTGCAACTGTTTGTGTTAATTGATGATCATGTGATGTAAATAACATGATTCCTTTATATTTTGTCATCCCATCATTTAATGCTGTAATTGATTCCATATCTAAATGGTTTGTTGGCTCATCAAATATTAAAAAGTTAGCACCTGAAAGCATTAATTTAGAAAGCACACATCTAACCTTTTCTCCTCCTGATAAAACTTCAACTTTTTTAAGCGCTTCTTCGCCTGAAAACAACATTCTTCCTAAAAAGCTTCTTACATATGTTTCATCTGGATCTTTTGAATACTGTCTTAACCAATCAGTTAATGTTAAATCTTTAGTGAATAGATAATTATTATCTTTTGGGAAATAATCTTTTGTGATTGTTGTTCCCCAAATTAATTCTCCTTCATCAGGTTCCACTTCTCCAGCTATTATTTGGAAAAGTAAAGTTTTGGCGTTTTCATTATCTGAAAGTATTGAGATTTTATCTTCTCTCTTTACTGTAAAACTGATGTTGTCAAGGATCTTTTCTCCATTAATTGTTTTTGAAATGTTCTTTACTTCTAGAACTTCTTTTCCTTGCTCTCTATCTGGTTTGAAATCAATATATGGATATTTTCTGTTTGAAGGTTTAATTTCTTCTAACTCTATTTTCTCTAAAGATTTTTTTCTAGATGTAGCTTGTTTAGATTTTGAAGCATTTGCAGCAAATCTTGCAATAAATTCTTGTAGCTCTTTAATACGTTCTTCTTTCTTTTTATTTGCTTCTTTCATTTGCTTTAAAGCAAGCTGACTAGATTCATACCAGAAATCATAGTTTCCAGGGTATACTTTGATTTTTCCAAAATCAACATCTGCTATATGTGTACATACTTTATTTAAGAAATATCTATCATGTGATACTACAATAACGGTATTTTCAAAATCAATTAAGAAATCTTGAAGCCAATTTATAGTTTTTATATCCAAATCGTTTGTTGGCTCATCTAGTAATAAAACATCTGGATTTCCAAATAATGCCTGCGCTAAAAGGACTTTAACTTTGTCTCTAGCCTCAATTTCGCTCATGTATTTATAATGAAGATCACTTTCAATTCCTAAGTCATTTAGTAATTTTGCTGCATCAGATTCTGCATTCCATCCATCAAGTTCTGCAAATCTTTCCTCTAACTTAGCTGCTTTCATACCATCTTCTTCTGAAAAATCTGGCTTACTATATATGCTATCCTTTTCTTTCATAATTCTATATAATTCGCTGTTTCCCATCATTACTGTATCGATTACAGTATATCCTTCATATGCATAGTGGTCTTGTTTTAATACAGATAGTCTTTCACCTTTATCTAGTATTACTTCACCTTTATTTGGCTCTATTTCACCAGATAATATTTTTAAGAAAGTAGATTTCCCAGCACCATTTGCACCAATTAGTCCATAACAGTTTCCTTTTGTAAACTTGATTGTAACATCTTCAAATAGAACTCTTTTTCCAAATCGTAATGTTACACCATTTGATAAAAGCATTTTTTATCTCCCCCTATGTTTTACTTTTTCTTGTTTCTATATTTCTAGGAATAATCAATTTAGAAACTTTTTTATTTGCAAATTCAACTTCATTTTTAATTTTGTTCTCTCCAACAACTTCAAAAATGACTGAATCTAGTCTATTTCCAATAACATTTTTATTATGTAATGAGTCAAATTTATCAAAAATATTAGACTTATATCCTCCAACTCTCCACAACAAATCTGAACTGTTTTTTCTTTCATCAGCCCCTGGTCCTAATAATAATTGACTTTTCTTTTCTTTAAATCTTTTCCATAGTTTTATAAAGATATTTTCTCTATCTTTAATTTCTATCTCATAATCTTGTAAGGCAGACATAATCCTACCTCCATTTTTAATAAATTACAACTCAAATGTTAATTTATATACGGAGTTATTATATAACATTATCTATTAAAAAACAATCCTTTTATTTTCTTAAATTTTATTGTATAATCTGTGCGTGAGGTGATTGCTTTGAATAAAAACTATGATTTAATAATTGTCGGTGCAGGCCCAAGTGGTGTATTTACTGCATATGAACTAATTCAATTGGGTATGAACAAAGACAAAAAAATATTATTAATCGAACAAGGAAAATCTGTAGACAAAAGATATTGTCCTGTTGAAAAAGCAGGAAAATGTGTAAAATGCAAACCATATTGTAATATCACAAGCGGATTTTCTGGGGCAGGAGCTTTTTCAGATGGGAAATTAACTCTTCCAAATAAAGATAGTGATACAATTGAAGTAGGTGGCGAACTTGACAAATATTTGGGTGTTGAAGAAACTAAAAAGCTTATGTTTTATACAGATGATATATACCTAAAGTTTGGAGCTGATCCAAAACTTGAAGGATTAGAATATATTGACGAAATAAACAAAATTGCACAAAGAGCAAAAGAAAATGGCCTTACTCTTGCAAATTGTCCAATTCGTCACTTAGGAACAGAGAAAAGTCATGAATTATACAAAAAAATTCAAGATTATCTTTTACAAAATAATATTGAAATTTTATTTGAAACAAATGTAAAAGACTTAGTTGTAGAAAATAATGTTGTAAAAGGTGTTGTTATTAGCCCATCTACTTCAAAAGATAAAGATAATTTGGAAACTCTAACAGCTAGTAAAGTTGTTTTAGGAATAGGTAGGAAAGGTGCTGAATGGCTTTCTAAAATGTGTAACAAGCACAATATAAATAATAGAGCTGGTGTAGTTGATATAGGTGTTCGTTATGAGCTTCCAGATAGTGTAATGACTGACATCAATAAATATCTATATGAAGGAAAATTTGTAGGATATCTTCCTCCATATAGAGATAAAGTTCGTACTTTCTGCCAGAATCCAAGTGGTTTCGTTGCAAACGAAGTATATGATAATAACTTAACATTAGTAAATGGCCATTCTTATAAAAATAAAAAAAGCACTAATACAAATCTAGCATTACTTGCTTCTCATCATTTTAGTGATCCTTTTAAAGAACCTATTAAATATGGTATTAATATTGCTGAAAACGCAAACCAGCTTGCAAAAGGAAATGTCTTAGTTCAAAGGCTTGGTGATATTCTAAACGGAAAACGTACATGGGAAAAAGATTTAGAAAACAATAGTGTTGTTCCTACCTTAAAAACAGCTATCGCTGGAGATATTACTTTTGCTATAGGATATAGAACAATGGTAGATATATTAGAATTTATTAAAGCTATGGATAAAGTAGTTCCTGGATTTGCACATCCAGATAACTTACTTTATGCTGCAGAAGTTAAATTCTATTCAAATCAAATCATAATAGATAATAATTTTGAAACAAATATTAAAGGATTATATTCAATTGGGGATGGTGGCGGACTTACTCGTGGACTAATTATGGCTTCAGCGAGCGGGGTTCAAATGGCAAGAATATTAAAAGATAAAATTTAAAAAGTGAGACTTATAAAGTCTCACTTTTTTATGTGCTTTCTATAAACTTATCTATTGCATTAATACTTGCTTTCATTGTTTTTCCAGGCTCAATATAATATTCTGATTTCAAGTGATCTGATAATTTATCAAGTTCTTCAAGTTGTGATTGTAGCAAAACATCCACTCCTGAAACATCTCCCTCAATAAATGGGACAAAGCTCAAAGGTTGTTTTTTTATTTTTTCATCTCTTAACAACTGAGTAATTGTCCATTTTAAATATTTAAAACTAATTCCTGGATTCTTTTTTATTGAAAAAATGTATCTAATATAATCTTCTTCTCTTGGATCAACAACATCCTTTTTGAAAAGGCCCATGTGTAAACCCTTGTCTAGCATTTCTATTATAGTTTTTCTCGTGTCTTTACTCATAGATTTCAATTCTATAATATTTTCATCTTTATCTATTCTAAATGATCCATAATTTCCTAAAGCACCTTCTACTAATTTTGGCATGCCTTTAGCTCTAGCCTTATGTTTAAGCTCTTGCATTCTATTTAATGTTACTTCTTTATTAGCATTTGTAATAATATATAATCCTACTCTAATTCCAGAATCTTTTTCTATTTGTTTAATTTTATCAAAAAAGCTAGATAGCATTTTGGCATCAACAACATCTGAAGTTAAAACATTTTCTCTACCAAACCATGCTAATATAATAGGTGTTATTTGCTCTTTTGATGTTATATTTAGACTATTATTTTGAATTTTTTCTATTTTTTCCTCAAAAGTTAAACTTTCAGTTTTAGATTTCTCTTTTTCTTCTTGTTCAATATCTTTTTCTTTTAAATTCTCTTCTTTTAATGTAGACATTTCTTCATTTCCATCTAAAGAGAACATTTCTTTATTTTTTTCTTCTAGTTGTTCAAACACTTTATATTCATCATCAAGATTACTAATTTCATAATCAAGTCCAGATATTTCTGAATAATAATCTATCACCTTACTAACTGAAACTTTTAATGTTTTACTTGTGATTTGTAAATTATCTATAATATCTCTAAAATCCTCTGACGAAAAGAATTGCGCATATTTTTCATATTCTATTCTGATATGTTTTATTTTTTTGGAGAAATAATCTTCCAATCTAACATAATGACTTTTTTTAAATCCCATAAGGGATGTTAATAAGTATTTAGGAATATAGCAGAAATCTCTTTGAACTTCTTTTGATTTAAGATTATAAAACATCTTTATAATGAATTGCATTCTTTTAATGTTATAATCATTCGTGTCTTCATTATTGATTAAATACTCTCTTAAATCTGCATATTTTTGTACTTGAAGATATTCAGTAAATTTTCTATTTAATGTTTTTACTAATGTTAGTTTTTCTTTTGTAGAAAATTCTATATAATCTGCTTTTGTTATCTTAGTAGGAACAACTTTCATTATTCCCCATGCTCTATCATAATTAATTCTTTCTACCATGCTTGAAAAATATTCAACTAATAATGCATCAACTTCTGATTTGTATTGTTCAACTTTTTCTGGTTTATTTGCTATTAGTTGGACATTTACACATTCTCTAATAATATGCATAGAATTCATAACCGTATTAATTTTTAAACCTTCAGGGCGTGCATTTAAAGGCCTAACTATTTCCAATTTTTTCTTTAAATTAGAAATATCTATGCTTCCACTTAAATATTCAGTTACGATTTCTTCATACTCCATATTATATTCTTTCTAATTAGATTATTTCTAAACCTGCAAATTTAGCCATAAGCCTTTTATGTCCTACTTTATCAAAATTAATGTCTACTTTTAAATCTTCTCCTTCTTGTTCTACTGTATTTATAATTCCTTCACCGAATTTTTTATGATATACTCTTATTCCTGGCTTATATACTGATAAATCTACGTCATCATTTTTCTTTTGATTTAAGCTATTTAAAAAGCTTTCTGCACTTCTAAATTGGAATGTTGTTTTAGCTCCTTTTGAAGAAGCTGCTGCAATATCTCTATATGTTTCAACAGGCTGTCTTTGATAATCTTGATATCCTCTTTTATCATAGCTACTTTGCCTTGCATTATTTCCATATTCCCATTCATATGAAGAATCACTATATGTATTATCTCTTTGATTTTCTAGTGTTTCTGTGCCTTCTAACATATTATGTGGAATTTCTTTTAGAAACCTTGATACTTGATTACAACTTGTTGAACCAAATATTGTTCTTTGTCTTGCACAAGTTAAAAATAAATATTCTTTTGCTCTTGTTATTCCAACATATGCAAGACGTCTTTCTTCTTCTAATTCTTTTGGTGTTTCAATTGATTTGTATCCTGGAAAAATTCCTTCTTCCATCCCAATTAAAAATACTACTGGAAATTCTAGTCCCTTAGCACTGTGTAATGTCATTAAAGTAACTGAATTTTCTTCATCTTCCATACCATCTATGTCTGATGATAATGTAATTCCTTCTAGAAATTGACTTAATGTATTATCTGCTTCTTGGTCTTCAAATTCAATTGCAACAGTTAAGAACTCGTCTAAGTTTTGAATTCTACTCTCTGATTCAACTGTGTTTTCTAATTCTAGTGCTCTAGTATATCCTGTTTTGTATAAAGTTTCTTTTATCAAATCTGATATTTTCATGTTGTCTTTAGCTTGTCTTAATTCTTCTATACAATCAATAAACTCTCTTGTATTTGCATATACTCTTCCTAATCCATATTTTTCTGCATCTTTTATTATATCATACATTGATACTTCATTTTCCATTGCTATTTGTTCAATATTATCTAAACTTGTTTTTCCAACACCTCTTTTAGGTTCGTTAATGATTCTAGTTAAGCTTAAGTTATCTGCTGTATTTTGAATTAATCTTAGATATGCTATGATATCCTTTATTTCTTTTCTTTCATAGAACTTCAATCCACCAACAATTTTATATGGAATGTCTTCTCTTCTTAAAATATCCTCAACACTACGTGATTGTGCATTCATTCTATATAATACAACAAAGTCTGAATATTTATAGTATTCTTCTGTTTTTAGGTAATTAATTTTTCTTACAATAAAGTTAGCTTCATCATATTCGCTATCTCCTCTGTATACTTCTGGTAGTTTTCCAGCTTCATTTTCTGTCCATAATTTCTTTTCATATTTTGTCTCATTATTACCTATTACTTCATTTGCTGCATTTAAAATGCTTTGTGTGCATCTGTAATTTTGTTCTAATTTAACAATTTTTGTTCCAGGAAAATCTTTCTCAAAATTAAGAATATTAGTGATGTCTGCTCCTCTAAATGAATAAATTCCTTGATCATTATCTCCAACAACTGTAATATTTCCAAATTTTGAGGCAAGAAGACTTACTAATGTAAATTGAGCTTTATTTGTATCTTGGTATTCATCTACTAATACATATTTAAATTTATTTGAATAATACTCTAATAAATCAGGATTATCCATTAATATTTTAATTGTAAAATTAATAATGTCATCAAAATCTATTGCATTATTTTCTTTTAATCTTTTTTGATAAATAGTATATATTTCTGCGATTTTTTCTTTCCTAAAATCTCCATTTGCTCTTGCACTATAAGCTCCTGGCTCTAGCATTTCGTTTTTTGCATTACTAATTTCATATAAAACTGATTTATCTGTAAAAATTTTATCATCTAAATCTTGTGATTTTAATATTTGCTTAATTAAAGTTTTTTGGTCTGATGTATCAAATATAACAAATGATGTATCAAACCCTAATCTATCTATTTGTTTTCTTAATATTCTAACACAAATTGAATGAAATGTACCAATCCACATATCTTTAGCTACATCGCCAACTAATTTTTCAACTCTTGTTTTCATTTCATTTGCAGCTTTGTTTGTAAATGTAATTGCTAAAATATCCCATGGTTTAACATTTTTTTCTGCCATTAAATATGCTATTTTATGTGTTAATACTTTTGTTTTACCACTTCCTGCTCCAGCTATTACTAGACAAGGACCTTCTGTATTAACTACTGCTTCATATTGTTTATCGTTTAATCCTTCTAATAAATTCATATTTTCTCCTTTTGTAATCAAACTATTGTTTGTATTATAATAGTTTTATTAATTGCTGTCAATATTATATATTATTTTGATTTTTTTTAAAAGAAAAAATTTTCTTGTTTTCAAATTTTATCTTACTAATTCCATCAGCTGCAGATGGTAATAGCATAATATAAAATGGTATTACATATATGCATTTTGTTTCCCACAAAATGTGAAATAGAAATCCACCTAAAAAGCACAAAACTAGTATAATTTTTTGGTTATCATATGTCTTGTTTTTAAGTTCAAGTATCAATGAAAATGCACTTAATCCAAACACTATAATTTCTATCATATCTAAGTAACGTAATATTACAAGCTGTAATCTTCCATGAAAAATACTTAACAGCAATTTATTGTTCGTAACATATTCTTTGTATTCATCTGTTTGTCCATCAAATTCTTCTAGTGGTTCAGACCACCAAAATGTTTGAAATGCTGGTTCTAGCCATGTTGAATTTATTTTATCTGAATAAAATCTTTTGGCTTCTTTGGGACTTTCTTTAAATTCTCTTAATCTATTTTTAATTATTTCTTCACTTTCAATAGCAGTTTTAATAGAATCAAAAGAATTGCCATGATATATCGTTTCAACTGTTTTAGAATCGTGGTACCATCCACTATTTCTTGATCCTGGAGCTTGTATTGACATAGCAATATATGTAATCATTGGAATACCATCATTAGGTTTAACTCCTGTTCTTAGTTCAACAATCTTATATACTAATGGATATGTTCCAAACAATACTATTAATACTAGTAAGATTATTATTAATGTTCTAACATTAAATTTATTCATTAAATCTAATAATAGAGAAATAATTACTGCTATAGCACATATTTCATAATTGCTTTTAAACATTATAGAAATTCCAATCATTAACGGTACTAGCAAAATATATCTCTTTTTGTTATTTTCATAATACTTTAATAAAAAATATATAGATACCAAAGAAAATGTAAATCCATAAATGTTACCATATACCACTACACTATATAAAGGGAGAACAAAACACATACTCATTAGTATTGAAAGAATCTTTTGGTTTTTATCATCTTTATAAATAAGCTGAGAAATCATATATAGCAATACCACACACGCAAGTATAAATATAACATTTAAGTCTTGCAAAACTATCCATTTACTTGAATGGATAATTCTAATAATTAATTCCATTCCCAAAACACATCCCAGTTGCAATGGATGTGAGTATAAATATCCAAATTTTCCTAAATCATCAAAATTGTTTTTTGAGAAATTTGTCGCAAAAGTTAAAACAGCTTTTTGATCTGATTTAACAGGTGGTTTGGCAAAATTAACCCATGAAAATCCTATTATTGCTATAATTATTAAACTTATTATAAGTACTGTTTTTTTATCTAACTTTTTAGCTAATTTATATGCAAGAAACATTGTTCCGCCAACCACGAATAAACCAGATAAAGTAATTCTCATATCATCTGGCTCATAATGAAGTCCTTCATGATACTCTATAATTGATCCATTGTAAAAATATGCTGTATAAAAAAATGACATGACAAATAAATATAAAAACACGCATAAAATAATTATAACTGCTATTTTTACTAGCAATTTTGATAATTTAGTATTAATTTTTTCATTAACAACAACTAATTCTTCTTTTCCTTCCATATATTCCTCATATATAATCCATACAAAAAATAGGAGATTTTGAAAAAATTCAAAATCTCTCTTTTGTTATTTGTTTAATTCTGCTATTAATTCATCAACATCTATTCCATGTACTGCACAAGCTTCTTCTAAAGTTTCTGCTTGTGATGCAGGACATCCTAAGCAATGCATTCCTGCTCCTAGTAAAATCTCTGCTTTTTCTGGAGCTGTTTGAAGTAATTCTCCAATTGTCATTGTTTTATCTATCATAATAATATCCTCCCAAAATTTAAACTACCTATTTATTTTAACACAAATTTACATATTTGTATACATTTGAATTAAAAATCTTCATGTATTTCATCACCCATAATCCAATATACATGCTCAGCTTCTGTTTGTAAAGTTTTATATAAGCTATTAGAAATAGAATTCTCTCCATCTTGATATGCTTTCATATTCTTTCTTATATCTAATAATTTATATCTTGGTGTTCCTTTAGAATCATACATATATACTGGGACATATGATACATCATCTATACTTATGCTTTTTTCATCTCCGTTTACATGTTTTGTTAATCCAATATTTAATATTACAGATTGTTTTGTATATGTTTTTACTTGACCTGAAATGAAATTTCCTAAAGAATAAACAATAAATCCATCTTTATGAGTTCCATCTTCAAGTTCTATATCTCTTTTTTCCATTGTTTGTAATACATGAGGATGTCCTCCTAAAACTAAATCAACACCATTTTTAAATAGAAAGTCTGCTAAATCTTGTTGTTCTTTATTTGGAGATGTTTGATATTCTATTCCCCAATGCATAATGGCAACAATAACATCTACATTTTCTGCTTTTACTCTTTCTATATCCTTTCCAATTTTTTCTTTATCTATTAAATTAACACTGTAACTATATCCTTTTGGAACTGCAATTCCATTTGTACCATATGTATAAGCTATTATTCCTAACTTTACTCCATTTGCATCTACAGTTAAAACTGTATTAGCATCTTCCTCTGTTTTAAAAGTTCCTGTATGTTTAATTCCAACTTTATCCAATTCATCAATTGTACTTTGAAGTCCTTTGATTCCTTTATCCATACAATGATTATTAACTGTTGATAATACATCTATACCTAAATCTTTTAAATTCTGTGCTAATATCTCAGGTGTATTAAATGTTGGATAGCCAGAATATCCTACACTTTTTCCAGCTAAAGTTGTCTCTAAATTTCCAATTGTTAAATCAGGTTCAGATAAGTATTCTTTTACATCTTCAAAAACATATGTAAAATCATATGAATCAGTTGATTTATTATAAGCATCTTGGAATTGTGTGTTATGACACATTATATCTCCAACAACTGCAATATTGATTTTAGTATCTTTTATTAGTACTTCTTTATTTTCTTCTGCATTACTTAATTTCTCTTCACCCTGATTTATTATTAAATTTGTTTTATTAAAGTGCATTAATGTAAATACAATAACAACGCTTAAAACTACTACAACTAACAATCTTTTAATTTTTTTCATAAAACACCTCTTTCATATTTTTAATCTTATCAAAATTTCATTTTATTTTCAACACCTTCAAAAAAAGAGATACATTTTAAAAATGTATCTCTTCTAATATTAGTGATTTAAATTGTATCCTGGAACTTCTGCTCTATGATATAATAGTAGTTTTATATCTATTTGATTTAATTTTCCATCACCATTAATATCTGCTGCATCGAATTGTGCTTTTGTCGCATTTATCATTTCTCCTCTTATTGCTTTCATCAATGCTTGATCTTCTCTGTTCGCATATCCATCTCCATTAATGTCACCTCTTACCACTACTGTATATTCCGTTTCTTTTCCGTCTTTGTCTTTTATTTTTACTATCATTCCTGTTGCTATATTTCCTTCTGTCACTTTTTTTCCGTCTTTTGTTATTTCTACTTCTTCCTCGTTACCATTTAATAGTTTTGTTATAAAATCAGATATTTTTTCTTTTGCTTTTACTCCTTTAACTTCTGTATCTTTTATTTCATATCCGTATTCTTTTGGTTGAACTGCTGGATCTGGGTTTACTGGATCTGGGTTTACTGGGTCTGGATTTACTGGGTCTGGATTTACTGGGTCTGGATTTACTGGGTCTGGATTTGATGGACCAACTGTTATAGCAGGTCCTGTTACTCTTATTCTTTGTGCTACTGTTCTTGTTATTCCATTCTCTGTATAGCTTATTGTTACTTCTCCTTGATATAACCTTAAACTGTCTCCATTTTCTACATCATAATCAGTTACTACTTTTTGCTCTCCATTACTATATGTTGCTGTTATTTCCATTCCTGTTCTATCAAATGTATTTCCTACTTTATATACTGTTATATCTGGTGCTTTTGTTATTTCGATTTTTATTAATTGTATATCTGTAACTCGTATAGCTTGATTTACTGTTTTTGTTATTCCTCTCTCTGTATAACTTATTGTTACACTTGTTCTTCCTAATTGTATATTAGTTCCATTTCTTACTGTATAATTTGTTACTTGTTTTGTTGTATTGTTATCGTATTTTGCTGTTATTATCATTCCTGTTTTATCAAAGTCTTGATTTACTACGTATGTTGTTCTATTAGGCGCTTTTGTTATAATAATCTCACTTAATGATTTTTCTACTACTGTTATTGGTTGAGTTGTTTCTTTTGTTATTCCATCAAAAGTATATTGTACTGTTACACTTGTTTGTCCTAATTTTAAACTTTCTCCATTTGTTACTATAGCATTAGTTGTTACATCTTCTGTTTTTCCATTATCATATGTTGCTGTTACTTCCATTCCAGTTCTATTGAAATCTTGTATTTCAATATATTGTATTTTGTTTGGTGCTTTTGTTACTTCTATTTTGCTCAATTTTTTCTTTACTACTGTTATTGGTTGAGTTGTTTCTTTTGTTATTCCATTTTCTGTATATCTTATTGTTACATCGTTTTTTCCTAATGCTAAATCGTTTCCATCTAATATTGTATATGTTTCTACTTCCTCTGATACTCCATTATCATATTTTGCTTTTACTACCATTCCTGTTGTATCAAAGTTTTGTTCTTCTATGTAATCTTTTTTATCTGGTTCTTTTGTTACTCTAATTTCTGTTAATTTTCTTTGTATAACTGTAATTGTATATGTTGCTGTAGCTGCATTATAATTTGTTGTTGCTGCACTTTTTACTGTTATTGTGGCTGTTCCTACATTTACTCCTGTAATTGTTACTGTTTCTCCGCTTATTGTCGCTGTTGCTATTTCTGTATCTGACGAACTTACTGTTAATGCTCCACTACCTATTACATTGTTTATTGTAAATGTACTTGTTAAGCGCTCTATTACTTGTCCACTTTCTGCTGATAATGTTATACCACCATTTGCTTTATTTATTTTTATTACTGCTGATCCTGTTGTTGTTTTATATCCTTCTTTTGTTACT